>CAJKBW010000063.1 GCA_905198295.1 uncultured Oscillospiraceae bacterium
CCGATCTTCAATTTTATGGAATTTATATCATAGCTCAATGATATACCATAAAAACTTAGATTAGGGTGCCACAGATATAATAATTATGGTGATATGAATCAAGGATTTATTTCTTTCTCACGTTTTTTGAAATCTAAATATCTTTCATAGTAATGAGTGGCTACTGCACTCTTCATATCAAAAGACTCAGTTTTATTGAAATAAATCCTTGTTTCTTTTTCATTAATAACAGTTTTTAAAACTTTTATCATGCCGATGCAACCCTGTTCTTTAACGATTAATGGAATTTGGAAACCTATTGGATAAATGCGTTTTTCACTCTTTATTGTATAGAATAGGTTTTCTTGCTCTTCAAGTATTTTATTTTCATTAGCGACAACCATAAACCAATTAAACTCAATAATCATACCCATGTAGCAAATCTCCTTTGAAATATCTTTTGATGTTAGAAATTATGTTAAAATTCTGTATTCTGCTTTTTCTAATAAAAGGATATCTTAGATTGCCTTTTTTGTCAAGGTGAATCATGTGTGACAAAAATATTATGTAGAAAGAATAAGTTTATGAACAACCGAACAATCCACCGAACCGCCCTGTCCGGGCGGTTATTTTTATGCCCTGAGATCGTCACTCACCATGCCCGCCCGCCGCCGGGATCTGTGCAGGCCATCAACCAACCATCAAAAGGAGGACAGCTTATGTACTATCACACCTGCCCCTACTGCGGGGCGAATTTGGACCCGGACGAACGCTGTGACTGCTTCTCCCGCATCCGTGGGAAATCCCCAAAGTGGAACAGCATGGACGGCGTGCGGGCGCGGGGGCGCAAGAGGTCCGGCCGTGTCCGCACTTAAACTCGGCAGTCTCTTTGACGGCATCGGCGTGTTCCCTCTCGCCGCGTCCCGCTGTGGCATTGTCCCCGTGTGGGCCAGCGAGATCGCCAGAGCGCCGGTATCCATCACCAAGCGGCATTTCCCTGAAATGCTGCATCTGGGCGATATTACGCAGATAGACGGCGGCAAAATACCGCCCGTGGATGTGGTCACGTTCGGCTCGCCGTGCCAAAATCTGTCGCAGATCGGCAACCGTACCGGTCTGGCAGGCAGTAAATCCGGCCTGTTCTATCAGGCCATGCGTATTATTGAGGAAATGAGGAATGCAACAGATAACCGGTATCCAGCTTTCGCTGTCTGGGAGAACGTCGCGGGAGCTTTTGTGTCAAATGACCGGCTGGATTTTGCAGCCGTGCTCCACGCATTCACAGGTACCGAGATTCCAATGCCTGATAGTGGTATCTGGGCGCACGCCGGAATGGTGCGAGGGGGACGGGCTGATACCGCTTGGCGGCTCATGGACGCCCAGTATTGGGGAGAACCCGCTCTTTCGCAGCGTAGGCGGCGGGTGTTCGTCGTGGCGGATTTTGCAGGAGAACGTGCCGCAGAAGTATTATTTAAGCCCCGCAGTATGCTCCCGTATCCTGCGCCTTGCGGCGAAAGCAGGCTGCCCGCCGCCCGCGGAGATCGAATACCTGCTGCTCAAGCAGGGCGGCAGGTACCCGTCGTGCGTCCCTTCCAGCTCCGGCGGATGCGGTCAATGGCAAAGCAGGGCGATCAAAAAGGTTTCCGCACGTGTTTCGGCAGAAACGGCGAACCCTTCCCAACTTTGCTTGCCAGTGTAGGTCAGCCCTTCGCATTCTGGTATGAGGGAAAAGAGCAGGACGGTTTTATCCGTGACCTTACGCCCTTGGAATGTGAACGGCTCATGGGCCTGCCCGAGGGCTGGACGGCATACGGCTGCAAGGATGAACCCATCAGCAACCATGCCCGCTGCTTTGCGCTCGGCAACGCGATCGCCCTGCCCTGCGCGGAGTATATCATGGCGGGTATCGCAGAAGTAATGACAGAATAAACCATAACAGCAGTTTGGAGGTAACATTATGAATTTACTGTTTGTAGTCCCGGACAAGGAAAAAGACCTTGGCAATCTGGAATTTGGCGGGCCGGAACAGGCCAGCCGTGAAGATAAAAAGCGTGTCGGGCGGCAGGAAGTTGTTGTCCAGCGGCGGTACAAGCTGTTTTCGGATGTACAGCGTGCGGACGATATCGAAGTCGTGATCCCGGCGCAGGCGGGCGAAAAACATTTTGACTATATGGAGCCGGTGCAGCTTGTCAACCCGTGGGTGACGGCGGAAGGTTACGCGATCAACGGGAATGGTTATATAGATTTTATTATCCACGCGGATGATATCATCAAGGCGTAAGGAAGAAAGGACGGGTATTGTTTATGGCAAGATTCGGAAATGGATTTACAGGGAGACATGTCCCTACGCTGGGTGAGCTGCGCTTTTCTTCCATGCGCCGTGAGGTCTATGTGCAGAATGAGGACGGTACGCGGTCGGATGTGGTAAAAGAACGTACCTACGATCTGAAAAGCAAAACGCAGGGCCGCATGATCCAGGTGAGTATCCCGGCCAGCGTCCCGGTCCGGGACTATCCGTATAATGCGGTGGTAGACCTCGTGGGCGCGAAATTCGGCGCTGTGGCGCACGCGACGTTCGGCGACAACGCAGATGTAGACTGGTATATCAAGGCGGAGGATATCGTATTGGTCAAGCCCGAACCGGCTTCTGCGCCGAACAGCGGGCAGCCCGCCCAGCCGCGCAAGGACAACCCGCCGGAGAAGAAAGCGTAAGTGATATGAAGCTTTTCCGGTATCGCGGCAAGCGTATCCGTCCGGCAGATAGGGATTTGGTGTTCCGGTCTGCCTGTTGTGTGGTGCTTCCGGTGTTCCTTGCGGCTTTCGCTTTACTCAACTTGAAAACCATCCTGCAAACAGACTGGCGCAGGCTGTTCATGCTGGGCGTCGGCGGCTTTGGTTGGCATATGCCGTATCTGCTGCTCAGTAGTATTGTGTCGGCGGCGGTTGCTGGGACAGTGCTTGTCCTGCTGTACCGTCTATTCCCGGATGTCGTGCGGCAGCTCATGCACCGTCAAAAGCTGGCGCGCATGGTGCTCGAAAATCAGTGGTACGAGCAGGCCGAACGGACAAAGCAGGACGGCTTTTTCAAGGATTTACCCAGTCCGGATACAAAAACGAAGATAGCCCGTTTTCCACGGATGTATTACCGCATGGAAAACGGGCTTTTGCATTTTCAAGTGGAAATCACGATGGGGAAATATCAGGAACCGCTGCTTCATCTGGAAACCAAGCTGGAAAGCGGCCTGTACTGCGAGCTGGTCAGCCGCGAGCTGCGGGACGGGTATGTGGAATATACCCTGCTTTATGACATGGTGGCAAACCGTATCCCGATTGCCGAAGCGAAAGCCGAGGGCGGGCGTCTACGGCTGATGAAGAACGTCTGGTGGGAGTATGACACGCTCCCGCACATGCTGATCGCAGGCGGTACGGGCGGCGGCAAGACGTATTTCATCCTGACGATCATCCAGGCGCTTTTACAGACCGATGCTGTGCTGCATATTTTAGACCCGAAAAATGCTGATCTGGCAGACCTGTCTACTGTGATGCCGGAGGTGTATTACCGCAAGGAGGATATTGCTGCCGGTGTCAGCCGGTTTTGCGACAGGATGATGCAGCGAAGCGAAAGCATGAAATCCATGCAGGGCTATAAGACCGGCGAGAACTACGCCTATCTCAGCTTGGAACCGCACTTTTTGATATTCGACGAATACGTCGCGTTCATGGAAATGCTGAACACGCGCGAACGTGAGGACGTATTAAACAAGCTCAAGCAGATTGTCATGCTGGGACGGCAGGTGGGATTCTTCCTGATCCTCGCCTGCCAGCGCCCGGATGCAAAGTATCTCGGTGACGGTATCCGTGACCAGTTTAACTTCCGTGTCGCGCTGGGGCGTATGTCCGAGCTGGGATACAGCATGATGTTCGGTGAAGTGAAGAAAGAGTTTTTCTTCAAGAACGTCAAGGGGTGCGGCTATGCAGATACCGGTAAGGGTGTCATTACCGAGTTTTATACGCCGGTCGTACCCAAAGGGTATGACTTCCTAAGGGAGATCGGCACACTGGCGGCTGGACTAAAGCAAGTGTGTTCAGATAGGGATATAATGGAGGATTTGCAGTGAATGACAAAGTAGAACGCTTCGTTACAACAAAGGATAGGGACGAAAATATTACGGGAATGGTGCTGTTTCCATACAATGAGGACAAGATAGCAACATGGTTTCATGTAAACGAGCTGGATGAATTGCAGTTCGTAGGAGGTTCGGCATCTGATCTCACCGTACCGGAATTTAATCAGGTCATGCGGGAAGCAGACGGACGGATGCAGAAGGTCGAAAGCAGTATTGACGCTGCTGTGCGTTTCCTTGAAGCGAAGATGCGGGATAATCCGGAGCAGAAAAAAGTTTCCGAAATGGTCTGGCTGGGGTTTGAGGATGCGGCAGTGTGGGAGTTCTGTATGCAGGACAGTTACCGTCCAGCGGATGAGCATGTCGAACTTTCCTTTTCCGGCATACTCCTGCAAGTGACATACCATGTATAGCATTTCTGTCTGCACGCCCCGCCCTGCCGCGCGCGGTGTGCAGCGCGAAAGCCGCCAGCGCGGCAAGGGCGGATGGCGGGCGCGGCGAAGCCGCGCCCGCGTGCCTGAACCCCCTGTATCTAACAGGGGGGTACAAATCGCCAATGGCCAGCCGCTTTACAAAGTAGAAACCCTGATGCCGTCTGGATTTTGGGCTTTTAAGGGTTATGTCAAAAACGGGCGTCAATGTCACATGACGCAGAAAGGAGACCATCTCATGGAAAACAACGAATGGATTTGGCATTTCCGTGAAGAACGGGAACGCAACGGTATTTCGCGCAAGGCGGTTGCCGCTGTTGCAGGTATTTCGCGTGAATACCTGTGCCGTCTGGAAACCGGAAAGCTGCCGGTGACAGACAAGACAAGGAAAAGGCTCGCCGCGGCGCTCAAGACCCTGTACCCAGACCCGCTTAACCTGATGATCGACTATGTGCGGGTGCGCTTCCCTACGATGGACGCAAGGCATATTATTGAAGATGTGCTGCGGCTCAAAATGAACTATATGGCGCAGGAAGATCACGGGCTTTATTCCTATTCCAGTATGTATGTGCTGGGCGATATTGCGGTCATGACTTCACCGATGGAGGAAAAAGGTGTGCTGCTTGAGCTTAAAGGCAAGGGCTGCCGCCAATTTGAAGCCTATCTGGATGGACAGAAAAGAAGCTGGATTGAATTGTTCCGGATGTTTCTCGATGAAAAAGCGGTTTTCAAGCGGATAGACCTTGCAATCAATGATCGGGCGGGGATTTTGGATATCCCCTATCTGTGTGATAAATGCGACCGCGGGGAATGTATCTCGGTATTCCGCAGTTTCAAGGCGTACCGCACGGGCGGGCTTGCACATCTGCGGGAGGAAAACAAGGAAAGCATGGGTGCGACGCTGTATATCGGCTCGATGCAGTCTGACTTGTATTTCTGCATTTACGAAAAGGCATATGAACAGCTTGTGAAAAAAGGAATCCCCGTTGAAGATGCGGAAGTCAAAAACCGGTTTGAAATCCGGCTCAAAAACGACCGTGCTTTCTATGCGGTTTATGATCTGGTGTCTAACGAAAGCCCCGAAGATACTGCATTCGGCATCATCAACCGGTATGTCCGGTTCGTGGATAGGGATAGCCGTAAGCCGCCCGAAGATTGGCCGCTGAATCATATGTGGTCGGTGTTTATTGGGGAACATCGTGACCGGCTCAAACTGACGACTGACCCTGAGCCGTACAGCCTTGAAAAAACGCTGAACTGGCTGTCCCATCAGGTCGCGCCGTCGTGGAAGATGCTGCTGGAGTTAGACCGCAAATGCGGGACAAATATCATGGAAGAAATGCTTGCGGCAACCGAGCTGGCAGATAAGCACCGCAAGATCATTGAACAGCAGCTTCAGGAAATCGGGGATGTTGTAATTACAGAATAAAATGCAAGCAAAAGTTTAATTACAAGCGGAATGGAGGAATATTAGCCTATGAATTTCGGCGTCAACCTTTACAACTGGTTTCTTACGAACGCCCAGTCTCTTGTGCTTATGGCGATCGTGGTGATTGGTATTTATCTCGGCTTTAAGCGCGAGTTTTCCAAGCTCATTGGTTTTCTGGTCGTGTCGCTGATCGCGGTCGGCCTTGTATTCAATGCGGCAGGCGTGAAAGACGTTCTGCTCACGCTGTTCAATCAGATCATCGGCGCATAAGGAATGGGGTGTGGATGTGCGCTATCGTCAAAACCGTATCAAGATGCTGCGCAGGGCGCGTGGTATCACAGTAAAACGACTTGCGGTACTGGTAGGCGTATCACAGAGTATGCTTACAAACTATGAAAATGGAAGCAGTATACCGAGAGATCAGGAAGTATGGGACAGGCTCGCAGTGTATTTCGGTGTGTCTGTCCCTTATCTCATGGGCTTTTGAGTTTGATGTAACGGCTGGTTTCAATGTGAGACCGGCCGTTTTTATGCCTGCATGGTGGAGGTGAGAATGGATTATGGAAGAAATGCGGGTATATGTAGCGAACCTCGGCAAATACAACGAGGGCGAGCTTGTCGGCGACTGGTTTGAACCGCCCATAGACTATGACGAAATGGCGGAGCGCATCGGCCTGAACGAATTTTACGAGGAATACGCCATCCACGACTACGAGCTGCCCTTTGAGATAGACGAGTACACGCCTATTGAGGAAGTCAACCGCCTGTGTGAAATGGTGGAGGATTTGCCGGAGTATATCCAGGATAATTTACGTGAACTGCAAGGCTATTTCAGCAGTATTGAGGATTTGTGCGACCATCAGGACGACATTATCTATTACCCCGGCTGCGAAGATATGGCGGATGTAGCGCGTCAAATGGTGGAGGAAGGTTATATCTCCGTACCAGACCACCTGATATACTACTTTGACTATGAAGCGTATGGGCGCGACTTATCTATGGAGGGTACGTTTGTTGAAACGCGGAATGGTGTGTTTGAGATCGCAGTTTAACCGTTTTCTCTTTCGCCCGCCGCTGTGAGAATGGTGTGGGGGTGTGTCCGGCTGTGGGTAACTGCATGGCAGTTATCCATAACCGGGCGCAGGGGGCGAGGAAAGACGCAGGCGGCGTGGGCCTCGTTCCTCGCCCCCTTACCCATATATTTTTGGAAAACAGGAGTTAGAACAAATGAATCATACTAAAGATGCCCGCCGTATCGGCCTTGTCGATGTGGACGGGCACAACGGTTTCCCGAACCTTGCGTTGATGCGGATTTCTGCATGGCACAAGGCACTGGGTGATATGGTCGAGTGGTGGGACGGGATGCTGCCCTATGACCGCATCTATATGAGCAAGGTGTTTACCTTTTCACCGGATAACGATACGGTCATGCAGTCGGATGAGATCATCAGGGGCGGTACCGGGTACAGGGATTACGGCAGCCTGCCGGAGGAAATAGAAGCCATGCCGCCGGACTACTCGATTTACCCGCGTTACCCGTATGCTGTCGGTTTCCTTACGCGCGGCTGTATCCGTTCCTGCCCGTGGTGTATCGTCCCGCGCAAAGAGGGCGGCATCCGCCCTGCCGCGACATGGCAGGAGATCAAGCGTCCGGACAGCCGGACGATCATTTTTTTGGACAATAATGTGCTGGCGCACGAGCACGGTTTGCAACAGATAGAGGAAATGGGCCATGCGGATGTGAAAGTGGATTTCAACCAAGGGTTAGACACCCGGCTTATTACACCGGAGATCGCCGCAATGCTCGCTAAGCTGCATTGGGTGAAGTATGTGCGGCTGTCCTGTGATACGTCTGATATGCTGCCTGTGATCGCGCAGGCCGTCGCCTATCTGCGGGAAGCCGGTATCGGTACACACCGCCTGTGGTCGTATATGCTGGTGCAGGATGTAGAGGAAGCGTATCACCGCGCGCTTGTCTTGAAAGCATTAGGCATCCAGCCATTCGCACAGCCGTACCGGGACTATGACGGCGGGTGTGAGCCGACAGCAGAACAAAAGCGGTTTGCCCGCTGGGTAAACCGCAAAGAAATATTCTATACCTGCGGCTGGCATGAGTACCGCAGACGGAAATAGAAAGAGGTGCAATGATGTGAAGAAAATACGAAGTTACAGCAGTATCTGGTCTGTTGAGAAAGTCATATACGCGATCAATGATATGCGCCTGCCGTTCCCCATCACCTTTTCGCAAATGGCTTGGTTTGTCGCCTGCGAGTTTGCGGTGCTGGCGCTGGGCGGACTGCCGCCGCTCTCCATGATAGACGGTGCGCTGCTCAAGTATTTCGGTATCCCCGTCGGCGTCACATGGTTTATGAGCCAAAAAACGTGGGACGGCAAGAAGCCGTTCAGCTTTGTCAAGTCGTATACGGCCTACCTGCTGCGCCCTAAACAGACCTTTGCAGGCAAGGCAGTAAAATTCCGCAAGGAGAAAACAGGACAGCCCATTACGGCGGTTAGGAGCGTGATAATAGATGCAGTATCCGATTAAATATATCGAAAACAACCTTGTCTGGAACCATGACGGGGAATGCTTCGCATACTATGAGCTTATCCCATACAACTACTCGTTTTTAAGTGTGGAACAGAAAGAAGCGGTACACGATGCGTTCCGTCAGCTTATCGCCCAGAACAGGGACGGCAAGATACACGCCCTGCAGATCAGCACGGAATCCAGCATCCGTGCGGCGCAGGAGCGTTCCAAGGCGTATGCTTCCGGCAACCTGCGGGAAGCGGCGCTGCGCCGCATAGACGGACAGACGGAAGCCCTTGTCTCCATGATCGGGGAAAATCAGGTGGACTACCGGTTCTATATCGGCTTCAAGCTGCTGCTGAACGAGCAGGACAGCGGGAATATCGGCCGTCAGGCGGCAAATATCTTTTCCGGTTTCCTGCGGGATGTGAACCATACCCTGATGGGTGATTTCGCATCCATGCCGAATGATGAAATACTGCGCTATCAGAAGATGGAAAAGCTGCTGGAAAGCAAGATTTCGCGCCGGTTTAAGGTGCGGCGGTTGGATAAGGATGATTTCGGCTATCTGCTGGAACACCTGTACGGGAAAAGCGGCACCGCGTATGAGGACTATGAATTTCATTTGCCCAAAAAGAAATTAAAGGGTGAAACGCTTGTCAAGCGGTACGACCTGATCAAGCCCACGCGCTGCCTGATGGAAGAATACGGGCGGTACCTGCGCATATCGCATGATGACTGTGAGGCGTATACTGCTTATTTCACGATCTCGGATGTGGTCGGGGAGCTGGATTTCCCGTCGTCCGAGATTTTCTATTATCAGCAGCAGCAATTCACGTTCCCCGTCGATACCAGCATGAATGTTGAGATCATCACCAACAAGAAAGCCCTGTCCACTGTCCGCAATAAGAAAAAGGAATTAAAGGATTTGGACAACCATGCGTGGGAAAGCGGGGACGAGACCAGCACATCAATTGCGGAAGCACTGGACAGTGTGAATGAGCTGGAAACCGAACTGGGGCAAAGCAAGGAAGCCATGTACAAGCTGTCCTATGTGGTGCGCGTCACCGCGCCGGACGAGGAAGAACTCAAGCGGCGGTGCAATGCGGTACGGGATTTCTACGACGATATGAACGTCAAGCTGGTGCGCCCGGTGGGTGATATGATCGGCCTGCACCATGAGTTTATCCCGGCAAGTAAGCGGTATATGAACGACTATATCCAGTATGTTACGAGTGATTTCCTTGCGGGTCTCGGTTTCGGCGCGGCGCAGATGCTCGGGGAAAAGGACGGTATCTATCTTGCCTATGGCGTGGACACCGGCCGGAATGTGTATTTGCAGCCCGCGTTGGCCAGCCAGGGCGTGAAAGGCTCGGTCACAAACGCGCTGTCTGCGGCGTTCCTCGGCTCGCTCGGCGGCGGCAAGAGCTTTGCCAATAACCTGCTGGTGTATTACGCGGTGCTGTACGGCGCGCGGGCGCTGATCGTAGACCCGAAAGCGGAGCGCGGGAACTGGAAGCGTGATTTCCCTGAGATCGCGGACGAGATCAATATTGTCAACCTGACCTCGGACGAGCGCAACCGTGGGATGCTGGACCCCTATGTCATCATGCGCCGCCCCAAGGACGCGGAAAGTCTTGCGATAGATATTCTCACGTTTTTAACCGGCATTTCCTCGCGGGATGGCAACCACTTCCCCATCCTGCGGCGGGCGGTGCGCACGGTCACGAACAGCAAACGGCGCGGCCTGTTCTGTGTCATTGAGGAATTACGCAAAGAGGGTTCACCGCTTGCGGTGAGTATCGCAGACCATATTGAGAGCTTCACGGACTACGACTTTGCGCACCTGCTGTTTTCGGATGGGAACATCAAAAAGTCCATCAGCCTTGAAAAGCAGCTCAATATCATACAGGTGGCCGATCTGGTGCTGCCGGACAAGGGTACTTCGTTTGAGGAATTTACGACGATGGAGCTTTTGTCTGTCGCCATGCTCATTGTTATCAGCACCTTTGCGCTGGATTTCATCCATACGGACAGGAGCGTGTTCAAGATCGTGGATTTGGATGAAGCATGGTCGTTCCTGAACGTGGCGCAGGGCAAGACGCTGGCAAACAAGCTGGTACGTGCAGGCCGCGCCATGAATGCAGCGGTGTATTTCGTCACGCAGAACGCGGCAGACCTCGCGGACGAAAGTCTGAAAAACAATATCGGTCTGAAATTCGCGTTCCGCAGTACGGACATTGTGGAGATCAAAAAGACGCTGGAATTTTTCGGCCTTGACCCTGAGGACGAGGGTAACCAGAAGCGGCTGCGGAACCTCGAAAACGGACAATGTCTGATGCAGGACTTATACGGGCATGTGGGCGTCGTGCAGTTCCATCCGGTGTTTGCGGATTTCCTGCATGGGTTTGACACAAAGCCGCCGATGAAAGCCGGGGTGGCAGTATGACGTACGGGAGATATAATTTCAGACAGATAAAGCGTACAGCGGTTGCCTTGCTGATGATAACGGCAATCGCTGTTTTGCTGTTTACTGCTTTTTGCCCGTCTGCGGGCGCGGTGGGGCTGGTGGATGATAGTGTGGATGCGGCGCACGAGTACAGCCGCTACCCGCTGGAAAATTACCAGCTTGACTTCTACGTTGACAACGGGTGGGATTGGCTGCCGTGGAACTGGATAGACGGCATCGGCAAGCAGGTCATGTACGGCCTGTACTGCATCACCAACTTTATCTGGACGATCAACCTGTATCTTTCCAACGCATCCGGCTATCTGGTGCAGGAAGCATACGGGCTGGATTTTATTTCAGATGCGGCGGACGAGATCGGCCGGAACATTCAGTCTATCGCAGGCATTTCGCCCAGCGGACTTTCTTCGGATGGGTTTTATGCGGGATTCCTCCTGCTGATTATCCTGATTGTTGGCGCGTATGTGGCTTATGTTGGTCTGATAAAAAGGGAAACCACAAAGGCCGTACGCGCGGTGATGAACATGGTGATGATCTTCGTGCTGTCCGGTGCGCTGATCGCCTATGCGCCGGACTGTGTGAAGCGCCTGAACGAGTTTTCCGAGGACGTCAGCACAGCGAGCCTTTCGGTTGGGACAAAGATCGTCCTGCCGGACGCGGAGAACAGCGGCGCGGACAGTGTGGATTTGATACGGGACAGCCTGTTTTCCATCCAGGTAAAGCAGCCGTGGCTGCTTCTGCAATTCGGCGATACGGACACGGACGCGGTAGGCGAAGAACGCATTGATAACATCCTATCCGCGAGCCCCAGTGAAAACAATGGCGAGGATCGGGAAAACGCAGTCAAGGCCGAGATCGAGGACAACGGGAATACAAACCTCACGGTTACGAAAACGGTGAACCGGCTCGGCACAGTGTTTTTCCTGTTCCTGTTTAATATCGGCATTTCGGTGTTCGTGTTCCTGCTTACCGGCATGATGATCTTCTCGCAGGTGCTTTTCATCATCTATGCGATGTTCCTGCCGGTGTCGTTTGTGCTCAGCATGGCGCCGACGTTCGAGGGCAGCAGCAGGCGCGCGGTAATCAAGCTGTTCAATACGATCCTGGCGCGGGCGGGTATTACGCTTGTCATCACGGTGGCTTTCAGCATTTCCACGATGCTGTACCGCATTGCAAGCGGCTATCCGTTTTTTATCATTGCGTTTTTGCAGGTGGTCGTGTTCGCGGGGATCTATTTCAAGCTGGGCGACCTGCTCAGCATATTCTCCCTCCATGACGACGGTGCCCGCGGCATGGGCAGGTATATCATGCACCGCCCGCGGATGTTCCTGCACCATCAGCTTCACAGGCTCAACCGTACCATGCGCGCGGCGACGGCCAGCAGACCGAATGATGGCGGCAGTGCGCAGAACAGCCGTTCCAGCAGCGCATCAGGGGGAGCATACCGGTACCGCAGTAACCGGCCGAACGGTGGAAGCAGCGGGGCATCACAGCCGGGTGCTGTACACAGTTTACCGGAAACATCTGCAAAGGAGATTACGTCTGGTGGGGTATCCCATACAGAGGGCTATGCGGATAAAGCCGTTTCGGCTGATGCAGAGAACCGCAGACCGGATGCCCCTGCGGTTTATCTGCTTGGCGCAGCGCGGCAAGTATCCGGACAGTCCGAAACGGATATGCCGCGGCAGGCAGCAGATTCGGATAGTGCAGCGCCGGACAGTGCGCACAGGGCGACAGAAAGCAATGCGCGCCCGATGGCAGTCCCGGTTTCTCACAACTATGATATTTCGGATAGGAAAAATATGAAACAGGCGGAGCAGTCGTCCATACACGCAAGGCCGGCCGTAGCAGCTCCAGCGGCAAAGCCGGTGCAGGAGGAAGGGCAGCGGACAGCGGCAAAACAGCCTGCCCCGCCACAGCAGGAGCGCCCTGTCAGCCCGGTACACAGTACAGAGACACAGCCGCATGAGCGTCCGGCAGCGGTGGCAGCGCCGAAACTCGTATCATCTACAGGTAATGCGTCAAGCAATCCAGCGCCGCACAAGCGTCCGCTGGCAGCACAGCCGGTAAGTACAGTCCAACAGGCCGCGCCGCAGACAGAAGCGGCAAAGCAGCCCGTCCATGTCGGGATCCGGAGGACGGATGCAGTAAACCGTCCGGCTGTGCGGCAGGACGCAGAGGGCAAGCCTGTTATGCCTATGCAGGAAAACCATGCCGCGCGGGAACAGGACAAACCGGCGGTTTCGCGGCCTGCGGTGAAGGGTTCGGTTGTATCAAAGCGGGCTTCCGCAAAAGGGAAGGCGGGAAAGGCACAGCGGAAAAATGCTTCCTCTCCGAAAAACAGGGGGGATAGCAATACCAGCCGTACAGACAGCACGAAGGACGGGGGCGGCGGCAGATGAAACTGAAATATCTTGCGCTGCCCCTTGCAGGGCTGTTTGCCGCCTTTTTCTGCCTGCTCCTGTTGGTTGCCCTCCTGTTTGCATCAGACGAGGACGGCGGCAGGGGCGGCATTTACTATGGCGGCGCAAACCTGTCTGCCGAGGTGCTGGCGCACAGGCCGATGGTGGAGCGGTACGCGGCGCAGTACGGCATTTCCGAGTACGTCGATGTCCTGCTTGCGATCATGCAGGTGGAATCCGGCGGTACGCTGGAGGACGTGATGCAGTCGTCAGAATCTATGGGCCTGCCGCCAAATTCTCTGGATACAGAAAGCTCAATCCGGCAGGGCTGTGAGTATTTCTCGGAGCTGCTTGCCAAGGCGGACCGGCTCGGCTGCGATCTGGACAGCGTGATACAGGCGTACAACTACGGCGGCGGGTTTCTGGATTATGTAGCGTCGCACGGCGGCAAGTACAGCTTCGAACTGGCGCAGGCGTTTGCAGAGGAAAAGTCCGGCGGGGTGCGTGTTACCTACAAGAATGAAATATCCATCGCGGAAAACGGCGGCTGGCGCTACAACTACGGCAATATGTTCTATGTCCGGCTGGTATCGGAGTATTTGTATGCCGCACAGTTTGATAACGAGACCGTAAATGCGATCATGAATGAAGCACTGAAATACCAGGGCTGGGAATATGTCTACGGCGGTGCGTCCCCGACAACATCCTTTGACTGCTCCGGCCTGACGCAATGGTGTTATGGCGTGGCGGGTATCACGCTGCCGCGCACCGCACAGGCGCAGTATGACGTGACCCGGCACATCCCGTTCGGGGACGCCCAGCCCGGCGATCTGGTGTTCTTTCAGGGGACGTATAACTGCGGCGATTATATCACGCACGTTGGGATTTATGTGGGCGATAACCGGATGTACCACGCAGGAAACCCGATCGGGTTTGCAGATTTGACCAGCGCCTATTGGCAGGCGCATCTGGTCTGTGCCGGACGGGTAGGACAATGAATGACGAAAGGCAGGAAAATGATATGTTCCAGAATAGAAACAAAAGTCAGGAGAAACAGAAAAAACCGCGTGTCCTCAGCATTGGGACGCGGCGGCCGGTGGTGATCGCGCTGTGGGCGCTGCTTATCTGCGCGTTTGCTTTCGCGGTGTATAAGGATTTTACAGCGGTGGATACGCATACCGTCCATGAAACGACGGTAGTGCAGGAGGAAGTCACGGACACGAATGCAATAGAGAGCTTTGTGACCAATTTCGCCAAGGTGTATTACTCATGGGAACAGTCTGCGGCTTCAATAGAGCAGCGCACGGAAAATCTGAAATATTATCTCACGGACGAGCTGCTGACCCTGAACGTGGACACGGTGCGCAGTGATGTGCCGGTATCTTCTAAAGTGGAAGATGTGCAGATTTGGTCTGTGGAAGAAATTGGGGATAAAGTGTATAAAATTGTCTATTCTGTGTCGCAAAATGTCATAAACGGGGAGGAAAGCAGTGTTATAACGTCTGTTTATGAGGTTTCCGTGTATGTGGACGATGCGGGCGATATGGTCATCATCCAGAGCCCTACAATCACGGGCAAGCCCCAAAAGTCCGGCTACGTTCCTGAAACTGCCGAGCCGGACGGTACGGTATCCGCGGAAGAAACTACGGAGATCACAGAGTTTTTGACCACGTTTTTCACGCTGTACCCAACGGCGACGGAACAGGAGCTTTCTTATTATGTCAGCGGTGGTGCGCTGCCGGTGATTGGGAACGACAGCTATGTGTTTGCGGGGCTGGTGAATCCGGTCTTTACCAAGAACGGCGATGCTGTGACGGCGAATGTGGCGGTGCAGTATCTTGACCAGCGGACGGGTATGACGCAGGTGTCGCAGTTTACGTTGCATCTGCGGCAGGTTGAGGGGAATTGGAAAATCAGTTGTTAATATTAGAAAAACCATCCGTCCAATGGGCGGATGGTTTCCTTTTTATCAGTCATAGCTGATTTTACCGTTCTTATCACAGGTTATAGACATAGTGAGTTTTTTCCCGCCTGCATAATTGAAAGTGCAGTAGCCGGATACTTTGTTCCCCGACCGCGACGAATCGCCGGAATAACCATACGAGGAGGAAGCGGACCAGCTATCGGCCGTTGCCTTAGAAGTTACAGTATCATACTGAAATGTTCCATTCAAATAGAACGTGCCGATATAGGTGTTTCCATGATAAGCATCAGCTTTAGATGTTGCGGTTTTCTGATAAATGGCTCTGGTTGCTGCTTCGGGAACATACTCAGTTAGCGTTACTTTCAGGTAATAGCCGTCTCCACAATCAATAATTGTGGTGTTGGAAACATCAGCAGCAAAGGCTGGAATTGTAAAACATACAAGCATAAGAACTGCTAAAACTATGGAACAAATACGCTTTTTCAAAATGAAGCCTCCTAATTTTCTAACATTTCATCAGAAATAAGTTGCCCGTCGCTTTCTGTGTTAGAACGAGTAAAATAGAAATCTCCGCGTATAACTTGCTGTGCATGTATGTAATATGCAGCCAGCAATAGTAACAATACGATTAAAATGCCTATTACGAGAGTAATGACAAATCGATGCTTGCGCTTGCTAACAGCAATTTCAGTCTCGTCAACGCTTTCCAGCAGTTGTTCTGCAATCTGCTCAGGATTACCAACTTTTGCACATAGTTCGTTGTATGACAATTCCGAATAAGCCGATAATTCCTGTTTCAATCCGTTCAATAACTTGGAGCGTGTTGCTTTAGAACAGATTAGTTTGCGGGAAACTGCACGTACATATTGACGCACAATCTTATCCTCCATCATGCGTTGCCACCTCCGGTGTTTTGATGAATTTGCTGTATCGCTTTAGACATTTCAGCATAAACGGCCTCTATCTGTCGCAAATACGATATCCCATCGGAAGTGATTTCGTAATACTGGCGGACACGGTTATCGTCTGAAATCGCTTTTTGGCCTTCGCACACATACCCTTGAGATAACAGGCGTTGGATTACAGGATAGAGCAGAGAAATAGTATATCTGCCATCACTGCGTTTAGATATCTCTCGCATCATCTCATAGACATACATTGGTTGCTCAGATAGCAACAAAAGCACGAGCAAGGGATTCAATGCGCGTTTGAAGTAATCTGCAAAGGAGTGGCCAGTATCCTTGGTAGATTTGCTTTCCTTTTTCATGGCGCCACCAAACATGTTTGTTGAAATTATACTATCACATCATTTCAGTTTCGTCAATATTTAGTATTGCTTAATAATTTGCATTTATATATAATTGGATTATCAAATTACATCATATAAAACAGTTTTTTACAAAGGGGTGATAGAAGAATATACTTTAGGAAGATTTACTATCTAATCGAGAAAGAAGGGTGAAGTATGTATAGTAAATGTAAAAGAATGGTTGGTTTATTACTGATCTGTGTCCTTGCATTGGGAGTTTCAGCCGCTGCGTTTGAAACGCAGATAGAGCCTCGTGATAATTGGCATGATTATACCGGTGAGCTTCCGGCGGATACTGGTGATGTGGAAGTTTCAACAGTTAAAAAGGCATATACAAACAACTATTTTGCTGTGTCTTGCAAATCATCGCGATCCGGATTAGGTTCTGTAAATGTTTGGACTGAAACCGGTTGGGGGGTAAATGCTTCATCTCCCAATCACCCCATTACCGCAAATGGAATAATTAATAATGTGAATTATACTAACAAACCGTCTATTCAAACTGAAGTCACACTGAATATTGATAATAATAGCGTTACCTCTACCACTTATCCAATTGAGGGTAGGTGGTCTCCATACTAAGCGTATTGCTATTATGAATTTAAGTTAAACGTATTGTATAACATATTATATGAAGATACCTTGGGGAGTGCTTATATGGCGACTTCCCAAGGTTATTTATGAGGTTAATATGAGTTGCTTAAGAATAGATATCAAAAGGTTATATAATTCAATTACTGTAAGGATAGTTTTGGGTGTGCTGTTTTTTTTAGCAATTGTAGATCCCTTATATTCTCGTTTTTTAACGCTTGATTCTATGTTTGCTTCATACTATGGAATCAACGCTTACCAGTATTGGCTTTTCAACTTTCCCGGTGGCATTGGATTTAAAGTTTATCATGCACTGTTTTTACTTCTTCCTGTATTATCGACTGGTTTTATTCTATTTTATGATCAGAAAACCTCTTTCAAAAT
>CAJKBW010000064.1 GCA_905198295.1 uncultured Oscillospiraceae bacterium
GTCTCCAGCAGCAGTGCAGATGCACACAGCAGACCCAGAATGCGTTTTCCGATACGTCGTTTTTTCGTGCCTGCATTTTTCTTCCTCCTCTTTTTATCCCCGCGCGGCGGGAAACGAGCCTTTTCTTCATGAAACGAGGATAAGTATTTTTTGTTACTCCCTGTTTCTTTCGATATTTAGACAAATAAGCAAAACAAATCGCGAAAATAGCACAAAACCGATATTCAATATGGGGAAACCTGCGTTGGAGGACAAAAAACAGCCGCTCCGGAGAATTTTTCCGGAGCGGCTGTGCCGTATGCAGAGGAAGCGGTCGGCCTATTCCTGCTCAGCGAGGAAGGCTTCGGCCTGATCAAGTGTTGGGATGGAGTTGGCGGCGCCCTTAACCGATACCGCCAGTGCTGAGGCCGCCGAGGCCAGGCGCAGGGCGGCCGCGGGACCGCAGCGGTCGAGCGAGGCGAAAAAATAGCCGAGGAAGGTATCGCCCGCGGCGGTGGTATCCTGCACGGGTACGCGGAAGCAGTCCGCACGGTATACCTGTGTGCCGTCGTCGTACATCGCACCACGGCTGCCGAGGGTCAGCAGGGTGCAGGACGACGGGTGGGCGGCGCGCATATGCGCGAGGATGGCGCCCGGCGCCGTTTCGCCGGTCAGCTCGGCGCCCTCAATTTCATTGAGCACAAAACAGGTCACCGTATCGAGCGGGTAACCGGTCAGCTCCGGTGCAAACGGGCTGGGGTTCCAGGCGATGCGCATGCCGCGCGCCTTCGCTTGCCGCATGATATGGGGGATGGCGCTGATCTCGTTCTGCAGCACCAGCAGGTCGCCCGCCCCGAAATCCGCGAGTACCTCATCGGCAAAGGCCGGTGTAATTTGCTGATTTGCGCCGCCGTACAGCAGGATGCTGTTCTGGCCGGCGGAATCCACCTGGATCACGGCATGCCCGCTGCTGCCGTCCACTTCACGGACATATCGGGTATCCACGCCGCTGTCCGCGAGCATTTTCCGCAGTTCGCCGCCGTCCGCGCCGACGCAGCCCGCATGCCACACCTGCGCGCCTGCGCGAGCAAGCGCCAAGGACTGATTAAGCCCCTTGCCGCCGCAGAATGTCTCCAGCTTTGAGGAGGCGAGTGTCTCGCCCGGCCGTACCGCGTGGGCGACGCTGTATACCAGGTCCCGGTTGAGCGAGCCGAAATTCAGTACTCTCATCTTGTCCCGTCCTTTCGTGACGATTATATACGCAGTATAGCACATACGGCAGGGGGAAAACAACACAAAATGAGGGGGCTGACCGGCAAAGATGCCGGGCGGGAGGAAACCGGGGCGCAGGAGGCGCAAATGCAGGAAGGCTTAAGTGCGGAGTACATCGGAAAGCGAACGGCAAAAGGAAAGGCAGCGTCGGACACATTCGGCAGGGCAAGCGGCACAGGGCGGTTGGGAGGGGCTTTTATGCTGCTGCAATAGCCCCGATAGGGGGCGTTCAGCGGAAGATCCCTGCGAGCACCGCCCCGCGGACTGGTTAGCGGCGGCGCAGGAGAAGCAGAACCAGCGCCGCCGCCGCTCCCCCGGCAAGTACCGCGCCCACGAGCAAAACCGCCAGCCAGCCGATCGGCAGGGTTACGCTGCCGGCTTTTTCCGGAGCGTCCGACAGGGAGGGAGCCGCGGTGGAGACGGTACTGGTATCCGGTGCCGCGGGTTCCGGCGGACGGGATGCTTCGGACGACTCCTGCGGGGGAGACTCTGTCGCGGCAGTACCGACCGTTGTGGTATCCGCAGCGGCTGTGGTCTCCTCAGGCGCTGCGCCGTCAGGGGTCAGGCGGATTCTGGCGGTGATTTTGCCGCCGCCATAGCGATAGGTGAGCAGCAGGGAATCCGCCGCCTCTTTGAGGCCGAAGCGGAATACCGCTTCGCTGCTGCCGTCATCCAGATGGATCAACTCCTCCTGCGGAAACGGCAGGTTGTATTTTGCCTCCGCCGGCAGTGCGGTATTTCCCCGGCCGTCGGTGAGCGAAAAATGCGCTGCCCGGGGTGCAGACGATGAGGAAGGGCCGGTGTAGCGGCAGGCGATTTCCATCACCTGCCGGATCGCCGTCTCCCGGCGCACGGTTTCGCCGGAGGATTCCGCGTATTCATATATCCAAGTCTGCGGCGTCTCATCCGTCACCCGCGCTCCGGTGACGGTGAGGGTCATCAGCACGCTGCCGTCGTCGATACTGTATACCTGAATTTCGTCCGAAACAGCGTATTCGTATTCACGGGGATGATCGGTGCGCACATCCGGCACGCAGCCGGACAGCAGCAAAAGCAGAACGGCCGGCAGCACGACGGCTAACGGACGGCGGCGTTTTTCCATAAGTCCTGCTCCTTTCGGATGGTTTTTCTTTTTCCAGTATAGGCGCCGTACTCCGCACTGGCAAGCCACAAAGCTGTAATGTGCCGTTACAATTTTGTTTTTTGGCGTCTAAAAAAGCAACAAGCAAAACGAAACGACAGTACTTGACAATTAAAAACGAAATGATATAATACAAAATGAAAGCAAATGACAGGCGGTGAGTGAAATGACAGCAAAGGCAGTTCGCGGCGCGGCGCGGCTGACGGATATGGCGGCGCTGCCGGTACTCGATGATGGTGTACGCATCGGCTACGAGGGCAGCATTTCCAAGGCCGGCGACAATGCCGACTGGGACTGGGGGCTGTATCAGGACGAGCGGGGTGAATGGGTGCTGATGGAGGCGGACGGCCCCGGGTGCATCTTCAACTTCACCCAGCATCGCTACCCAACCAGCGAGACGCCGGTATTCCGGTTTTATTTTGATTACGCTGAGCAGCCGCAGTTTACGATAACGCCGGCGGAATTTGGGGAAAAGGCGCCGTTCCTGCGCCCGTTAGCTGACAAATACGTGGGACCGGACGACAACGGCCGCGGCCCGATCTGGGTGGTACGCAGCTTTGTGCCGATGGCGTTTGCCGCCCACTGTAAAATTACCTCTTCGGTCAAGCTCGAGGGCGCGGACAAAGCCAAAGGCGAGGGCGGCTGGGGACATGTGACCTACCAGCTGTACCCGGACGCGGCGGGGCTTGAGCCTTTTGATCCGACGATGGATATGGCGGCGCTGGCGCAGCGGTATGCCGAAGGGCTGCCGGCAGCGGGGCACGCCGCCGCACAGGGCGGCTTCCGCCTTCCGGCCGGCGGGGTCCGGACGGTGCTTGACGAAAACGGACGCGGCGCGGTGACCGCTGTCCGGACGGTGCTGAAAGATTTTAATCCGGCGCAGCTTGGCAGCCTGTGGATCCGGTTGTTTTACGACGGATACGAAGCGCCGTTCGTGCAGGCGCCGCTGGGCACCTTTTTCGGCTGTGAATACGGCATGACGCCGGCTGCTCTGCGCACGGCGCTGCTCACCTTCGACATCACAGGGCCGGACGCGGTGCTGGAAAACCGTTTCCCGCAGCCGTTTTTCCGCGGGGTGCGCGTCGAGCTGCAAAACCGTGGGGAACACGAGGCTGTGTTCGCCGACGTGACGGTGAACATTGACAGTGCGGCGGACTACGACCCGCAGAACACCGGGTATTTCACCGCCTCGCCGTATTACCCCAAAACCCCGAACCGGCCGGGCGAAAACAGTGTGATCGCCGACCTTGCCGGCAGCGGCCATATGGCCTACGGCGTGCTGACCGGGTACGGCATCGCCAGCGGCGGCTGCGAGGGGGACGTGCGGGTGTTCATTGACGACGGCCGCTCGCCTGTGATCGAAAGCGACGGCAGTGAGAGCTGGGCCTCCTACGGCTGGGGGTTTGTTACCCCGCCGCAGGCGAATCCTTTCAGCGCCTACAACGGCGCGCCGGAGGTCAACAGCGACTGGTCGGAGGTGCGTCTGACCTTTACCGACAGCTACCCGTTCCGCCGCCGCCTGCGCTTCGAGCTGGAGCACGGCGACCGAAACGATGGCGGCGGCTGCCACTCCGGGCAGGTGTTCGCCTACATGCGGCCGGAGGGACGTATCGGGATGGTCCCGTGCGGCGAGTACGGGCCGGGGCTGCCGGGCTACCGCACCGACGGGACGGCCGCACCGGTGCACGACCGCTTTGAAAACGGCATTCACGAGCGGTATGCCGATTTCACCTGTGTGAGCGGGATGCGTGAGACTGTGCTGGCGGTGCCGCTGCCGGCGGACAACCGCGGTGTGTACCTGCAGCGGGTGTCGATGCAGGACCGCGGCCCGATGGAGGCGCTGGTGCTCGCAGACGGGCGGGAGGCGCCTGCGCACTGGCTGTATCCCGACGGCAACCCGCATTACCGGCTGCTCGAGGATGCGTATCTGCTGCCGCAGGCGCTCACCCGCGGCAAAACGCGTCTTGAGATCAGCATCCGGCCGCTGCGGGAGAGCTGGAACGAATGCCGCTATCGTGTATATGCCCTGACGCCGGAGGGGACGGACGACTGAGAGCGTCCGCCGCTTCCGGGCGGGTTTTGATTGCAGAAAGGAATGGTTGTCCCATGAAAAACGCAAAATTGTCCGTCGCGCTCATCGGCGCCGGTCGTGCCGGCATGATCCATGCGCGCAATTTTAAGGCGGGTGTGCCGCACGCGCGTATCGTCGCGGTCGCCGACCCGGTGGAGGAAGCGGCAAAGGCGGCGTGCAGCGAGCTGGAGATCGACCGCTATGAAACCGACTACCGCCGGCTGCTCGAGGATGACGCCGTGGACGCGGTGATCATCGTCACCCCGACAAAGTATCACTGCGAGATCGCGGTGGCCGCTGCCAAAGCGGGCAAGCACATTCTGTGCGAGAAGCCGATGGCGATGACCGTCGAGGAATGCAATGAGATGGACCGCGCCGCGAAGGAAAACGGCGTCAAGCTGCAGCTCGCGTTCATGCGGAGATTCGATGCCTCCTTCATGCAGGCGAAGAAGCTGGTGGACGAGGGTGCGATCGGTGACGTGGTGATGGTGCGCTCCAATACCCGCGGGCCGAGCATCCCCAAGCCGTGGATGTACGACATCAGCAAGAGCAACGGCCCGCTCGCCGAGGTCAACAGCCACGACATCGACACCCTGCGTTGGTTCACCGGCAGCGATTTCGCGTCGCTGTACGCCATCGGCGGCAACTACCGCTGCCCCGATGCAAAGGCCGATTTCCCCGATTTTTATGATAACGTGGTGCTCACCGGCTCCTTCCGCAACGGCTGTCAGGGCATCATCGACGGCGCGCAGGGGGTGCTGTACGGCTACGATGCCCGCGCCGAGATCCTCGGCACTAAGGGCTGCATCTATCTCGGCCAGACAAAGGAAAATACCGTCACCCTCTGTTCATCGAACATGCTGCGCACCGAGGAATACATGAACAGCTGGAAGTACCTTTTCCGGGAGGCATATCTCGAGGAGGATAAGGCGTTCGCGGCTGCCGTACTCGAGGACAGCGAGCCGCTCATCACCGCCTATGACGGCAAGATGGCGGTACTCACCGTCAACGCCGGCAACCTGTCCATTCGTGAAAAACGCATTGTCCATATTGACGGCGACCGTCTCGTGTAATAAAGTAGGAGGAGAACATAACTATGCTGGCAGCAAGAATGTATGGAGCCGGGGATATCCGGCTGGAGGAGATGCCTG
Source organism: uncultured Oscillospiraceae bacterium (assembly GCA_905198295.1). GTDB lineage: Bacteria > Bacillota > Clostridia > Oscillospirales > Acutalibacteraceae > UMGS1591. The sequence goes on from CAJKBW010000064.1 coordinate 5,615, forward strand.
TCCCCGCCATCGGGGAGCAGGAGCTCCTGCTGAAGATAAAAGCGGCCGCTATCTGCGGCACCGACGTGCGTATGTTCACAAACGGCGCGGCGGGCATCGACCCGGAGCACCCCCGTGTGCTCGGCCACGAGATCGCCGGCGTGATCGAGGCGGTCGGCGCCGGAGTAACCGGGTATCATAAGGGACAGCGGGTCGCGGTGGCCCCGAATATGGGCTGCGGTATCTGCGACTGCTGCGTACGCGGCGACGGCCATCTGTGCCCGACCTACAAAGCGCTCGGCATCAACCTCGACGGCGGTTTCGCGGAATACTGCGTGATCCCCGAGGCGGCGGTGCGCGGCGGCAATGTCACGGTGCTCGACGACGAGGTGTCGTTTGAAGAGGCCGCCGTCAACGAGCCGCTGTCCTGCGTATGCAACGGCTTCGAGCGTGCCGCGATCCGGCCGGGCGATTTTGTGCTGGTGTTCGGCGCCGGTCCGATCGGCATCTTGCATCTCGCTCTCGCGCGCATGGCGGGCGCGGGTAAGGTAATGGTCAGCGATCCGATTGATGCGCGGCTGCAGGCGGTGAAAGCGCTGTATCCCGACGTCATCACGCTGCAGGGAGATGTCGCAGAGGAAATCCGCCGGATCACCGGCGGCCACGGCTGCGACGTAGTGATCACCGCCTGCCCGGTGCCGGCGGTACAGACGCAGGCGCTGGAGCTGGCCGCCCTCGAGGGCCGCGTCATCTTCTTCGGCGGCGTGCCGGCCTCCAAGCAGCCGGTGCCGCTCGATACCAACCTCATCCACTACAAGCAGCTGCTCGTCTCCGGCACCACCCGCGCGAGTCTCGCGCAGTACCGCAAGACCCTGGGCTTCATCGCCTCCGGCGTGCTGGACGTGAAGCCGCTGGTCACCGCGCGGCTGCCGCTGTCCGCGATCGCGGACGGGCTGGCGATGGCGCAGCGCGGTGAGGGCATCAAGACAGTTATCGTCATGGAGTGAGTGCGGGGGTGCCGCTCCGCCGACAAAACAGATAGATTTTGACCGAAGAGAAGGGATGCGTATGACCAAGCCGCTGCTGATTGGTATCGATATCGGTACCCAGGGCACAAAAACGGTGCTGTGCGACCGCGCCGGCCGGGTGCTCGCCGACGCGTTTGAGCCTTCACAGCTCATCCGGCCGGGGGTCGGCAGCGTTTATGAGGATCCGGAGCGCCTTTTCGGTTCTGTGGTGCGCACGGTGCGCGCCGTGACCGCACAGGCGGGGGAGGCGGCGCAGCATATCGCCGCGCTCGCGATGGACGCGCAGATGGCCGGCCTGCTCGGCATCGGGGCGGATTTTGAGGCGGTGACCCCGCTGGATTCCTGGCTCGACAGCCGCTGTGCACCCTACACCGAACGCATCCGCCGGGAGGCGGAAGAAGCGTGCATCCGCTCGAGCGGCGGGCCGGTGATCAACGCCCACGCCCCCAAAATCCTCTGGTGGAAGCACGAGCAGCCCGAGGCCTATGCCCGCATCCGCAAGTTTGTGATGCCCAACGGCTACATCGCCGGGCGGCTGTGCGGGCTGAAGGCGGAGGACGCCTTCATGGACTACACTTTCCTGCATTTCAACAGCTTTTCGGATAATCCGGGCGGCGGTTTCAACGAAGAACTGCTGCGGATGTTTAGCGTGGAGCCGGATAAGCTGCCGCGCGTGGTATCCCCGACGACCGTCGTCGGGCAGGTGACCGACGAATACGCCGCCGCCTGCGGTCTGCCCCGTGGGGTGAAGGTCGCGGCCGGCTGCGGCGATACCGCGGCGTCGAGCCTCGGCGCCGGTATCACCCGGCCGGGGATCGCCTATGACGTGGCGGGCACCGCTTCGGTGTTCGCCTGCGCGACCGACCGTTTCGCACCCGATACGGTGCACAAAACCATCCTCTTTGCCCGCAGCGTCATCGAGGGGCTGTACATACCGCTCGCCTACATCAGCGGCGGCGGCATTTGCCTGAAATGGTTTGCCGGTCTGTGCGGCCGGGAGCTGCGGGAGCTGGACGCACTGGCGGAACAGGAGGCGCCCGGCTGCGGGGGGATCACCTTCATCCCGCATTTTTCCGGGCGCACCTGCCCGCTCGACAACGATGTGCGCGGGGCTTTCCTCGGCCTGCACGGCGCCCCCTCCGCCGGTTTGCTGTACCGCAGCATTCTGGAGGCGGTTGCCTACGAATACCGCAGCTATCTCGATATCCTGCGGCAAAACGGCTGCATCGATGCGCTCGAAACGGTCCGCGGTGCGGGCGGCGGTGCGAAAAGCGTGGCGTTCGCCCAGATCAAGGCGGACGTGCTCGGGGTGGATTACCAGGCGCTGCGCAACAGCGACACCGCTCCGCCGGCCTGCGCCCTGATCGCGGCGGACGCTGCGGGCTATGCCGACCGGCCGCTCGCCGAAGTCTGCGCGGCCTATCCCGAGGAGGGGGCATTATGCCGGGCGGACCGCGATAAAACCGGGCTGTACGCGGCACACGCCGCGCGATACCGCCGGATTCTCGACGGTATCGGCGCACTGTGCCGGGACGATATAACCATACCGGAAAAGGGAGGGTCATCCGATGGCGAATGAACCGCTGTTTGCCGAAGAACGGCACAACAGAATCCTGCAGATGCTCCGCAAGCAGAAAAAATTGCTGGTGACCGACCTGTGCGAGGTGTTCGGGGTGTCTCCGGCCACCATCCGCAACGATCTCAACGATCTTGAGAAGCGCGGGTTGCTCAAGCGCACCCACGGCGGCGCGATCGCCGGCACCAAGATCAATTTTGAGCCGACCTCCATCGAAAAGGACGTCGCCAACCGCGAGCGCAAAATTGCGATCGGCCAGGCGGCCGCCGATATGGTCGAGGACGGTGACACCATTGCGGTGGATACCGGTACCACCACCTATTATTTTGCCAAGGCGCTCGCGGATAAAAATAAGGTGACGGTGGTGACCTCCGACCTGACCATTGCCAAAACCCTTGAGGATTTTCCGGGGATAGCGGTGATCATTGCGGGCGGTCAGGTGCGCAAGGGCTTTTCCTGTACCGTTGGAGCACTCGCCAACAGCATGCTCCAGGGGCTGGCGGTGGACAAGGCGTTTCTCGCCACCAACTCGATCAACGCCGCCGGCGAGCTGTGCACCCCGGACATTGAGCAGGCCGAGGTCAAGAAAAACCTGATGAAGATGGGCAACCAGTGCATACTGCTGTGCGACAGCTCCAAGTTCGGTGCGCAGAGTTTTGCGAAGTTTGCGGAACTTACGGATTTCGATGCGGTGGTGACCGACCGGCAGGCCGATCCGGAGCTGCTCGAGCGCATGCGCCAACAGGAGATCGCGGTGGAAGCCGTTTGAAAGGAGAGATCACGATGAACCGTGTGGGGATTTACTACGCCTTCTGGGAGAGGGAATGGGCGGCCGATTTCCGGCCGTATGTCAAGAAAGTCAAGGCGCTCGGCTTTGATACGCTGGAGATTGCGGCGGGGGCGCTGCCGGATATGACCGCGGCTGACCGCCGTGCGCTGCGTGACGAGGCGGAGGCCGAGGGGATCCAGCTGACCTGCTGCATGGGGCTCGACCCCGCGCACGATGTGTCCAGCGCCGACGAAGCGGTGCGCCGCGAGGGGATCCGGTATGTCGGCGAGGTGCTCGACTGCATCCACGAGATCGGCAGCCATGTCTTTTCTGGCATCAACTACGCCTACTGGCCGATGCAGGGGGCGCCCGATTACGACGGGAAAATGGCCGCGCGGGAGCGTTCTCTGCGCTCGCTGCGGGAGATTCTCGGCCGGGCGGAGCAGTACGGCATCGCCTATTGCCTCGAGATTGTCAACCGCTTCGAGCAGTGCATCCTTAACACCGCGGCCGAGGGAGTCGATTACCTGCGTGAGCTTGACCATCCGTCGGCCAAGCTGCTGCTCGACACCTTCCACATGAACATCGAGGAGGATTCCTTTGCAGACGCCATCCGCACGGCGAAGGGGCTGCTCGGGCATTTCCACATCGGTGAGTGCAACCGCAAAACCCCGGGCACCGGCCGGATGCCGTGGGACGAAATTTTTGCCGCGCTGCGGGAAACCGGCTACGACGGCACGGTGGTGATGGAGCCGTTCATCAAAATGGGCGGCCAGGTCGGCCGGGATATTCGCATGTACCGCGATGTGAGCGCGGGCGCCGACGCGGCCGAGATGGACCGGCTCGCCGCCGCTTCTGCCGCATTCGTCAAAAACGGCCTGCGCACGGCGGGCTGAGCCCCCGCGCCATACCGGTCAGGAAAGGATGAGAATCGAATGAAAAAAATCAAGGTCGGACTGCTGACCATGTCCGACGGACGTATTTACCTGCACGAGGAATACGAGCAGCTCAACTTTGAAAAGCAGCACGCCATCGCGGCGGCGCTCACCGCCACCGGCCTGTTCGAAGTGGTCGAGGGCACCCGCATCATCAATGCCAACAGCGTTGCGAAGGAGGAGGGCATCCGCCTGCGCGAGAGCGGGGTAGAGGCCACCATCTTCAACTACACCATCTGGTGCTATCCGCAGTATACGATGGTCGCCCAGAATTTCGCGCCCGGCCCGTACCTGCTGTTCTCTAATCTGCACCCGTCCGAGTGCGGCATGGTGGGCATGCTCGCCGCCGCCGGATCGCTCGACCAGATCGGGGTCAAATACGCGCGGCTGTGGGGCGACGTTGCCGATGCCGAAGTGTTCGGCAAAATGGTGCCTTTCCTCAAGGCCGCGGCTGCGGTTTCCCGTCTGAAGGGGCTGACCTTCGGCAACTTCGGCGGCCGTCCGCTCGGCATGTACACGGCGGTGGCTAACCTCGAGCAGTGGCAGAAGCTGTTCGGTATTGATGTCGAAAACATCGAGCAGGACGACATCATCCGCGCCGGCGACACGGCTTCCGCCGAAGAGGTGGAGCGCGCCTTCGCGTGGCTGACCAAATACGTCGGCAATATCGCCTACGACGGCAAGGGGCTGACCCCCGAAAAGCTGAAAACCCAGATCCGTTCCTACCTCGGTCTGCGGAAGATCATTGCCGAACGCAAGCTCGATTTTGTGGGCATCAAGGCGCACGGTGACCTGACCGACCGCTACTGCACGATGGATGTCGCCGAGGCGCTGCTCAACGATCCCTACGACTGGGACGGCCCGAAGGAGCCGGTGGTCGCCGCGACCGAGAGCGATATGGACGGCGCCCTGACGATGCAGATCTTCAAGCACCTCACCGGTTCGCCGGTACTCTTTGCGGACGTGCGCCATTACGATAAAGCGCGTGACGTGTGGTTCTTCTCGAATTCCGGCACCCACGCCACCTATTTCGCCGGCGGCTCGATGGATCCGGCGGAAAACCTCAAAAAGGTGTCCTTCCTGCCGGAGACCGATTACTACCCGGCCGGCGGTGCGTCGGTACATCATTTTGCCAAAGCTGGCCAGGTTACCCTTGCTCGGCTTGCACGAAAAAACGGTAGTTACTATTTAACCATTGTTCCTGGCGAATTTGTCGATTTTCCCGAGGAAGAGATGCGCGCTATGGGAGATACCACCACCCCTGCATGGCCGTGCGCGTTCACCCGCATCCGGGTGTCGGCGGACGAGTTCATCAGCCGTTTCCCCTGCAACCACATCCACGGAGTCTACGGCGACTGTGTAGACGACCTCGTGCAGGTTGCCAAGCTGCTGGATATCCCATATCAGATTTTTGAATAGGGGGAAACAAGTTTGAAGCTGCAGCTCTGTACCGAACGGCTCACCGCGGAGTTTTCCGCGGAAACCGGCGCCCTGTTGAGACTGGCTTCTGCGGATGGCTGGGAAATCCAGGGCGGGCGCGAGGCGACGCTGTTCCGGATGAACCTGCTGACAGAGGCTTCTTCTAAAAACGAGGTGTCTTCGGCGAGCCTTGCTTCTCCTTCCGTGCGTCAGGAGAATGGATCCCTTTCTTTCCGATGGGACACGATCACTTTGCAGACCGGCGAATGCCTCGATATAACTTTTACCGCTGTGATCACCGTCCGGGACGGGGGATTGTCTTTTGAAGGAGAGCTGGAGAACCATTCAAAGGCAACGGTGGAGCATATCGCTTACCCGGTCCTGTCCGACCTCTGCCCGCCTGCGGGCGCGCAGCACTTTTACCGTACCGCACCTGATCTCATGGACATTCCCAGCACCGAAATTTTCCCCTCTTTCCAGACCGAACGGGGGTATTGGGGAACAGAATTCCCGGTGAAAATTTCCGAAACGCCGGTTACCCCCTGCATCCTGCTGGAGGATGGAACCGCTGGGCTCTACATCGGCTGCCACGACCACACCCTTCCTTATCGGACAATGCTGTGGCTGGAGGCTTCGCCGGCTGTTGCGGATTCCGCGAGCGGTCTGCTTTTTACCCCGCAGGATGACGGCACATTCCGCCCCCGTGTGGAGTGCTCTGCCACCCATCTGGTTTTCTCTGTCCCGGAAAGCCGCATGCCACTTTCCGCGATCCATCTGGACGGCTATCGCGGCGGCTGGGAGGATGGGATGGAAATCTACCGCAGCTGGAGAAAAAGCTGGGCGGTTCCGGCACCCTGCCCGGCCTGGGCTAAAGGGCTGCATGCCTGGTATCAGGTACATATGGCCTCCTATGGCGGGGGGATTTATTACCGTTTCCGCGATCTGCCCGGTCTGGGGCGGAAGTGTGCAGAGCAGGGTATCGGTGTTATCCAGATTACCGGCTGGACTGTGGATGGGCAGGACGGCTGCCTGCCCTGTCACGATCCGGACCCCCGGCTGGGAACCTGGCAGGAATTCAAGGAGGCTATCGCGGAAATCGAGGCAATGGGTGTACGTGTGGTGCTGTATACCAAATATACTTTTGCCGACACGCGCACGGAACAGTTCCGCACAGAGCTGCATCGGTATGCTTCCAGGAATGTTTACGGCGATATTCAGGATTTTGCCGGATACCCTTACGAGCGTCCCGCTATACTGGAGTATGTCAACACCCACAAGCTGGCGGTTATGTGCATGTGCAGCGACGAATGGCGGCAGTGCTGCCTGCGGGAATTCCGCAAGTGCCTGGAGCTTGGAGCCTCGGGCATGCTTTATGATGAATGTATGCATCACAGCGGTTATTCCTACTGCTTCGCTCCCGATCACGGGCATCCTGTCCCCGCTTTTCTGTATGCGGGCGATATTGTGCTCGGGCGCGAGCTTGCCCGAGCCTGCGAGGAGGCCGGCAAACCGGATTTCCTTCTGGGTGCCGAAATTCTTTATGACGCGCAGACGCAGGTATATCCCTTATCCTATCTGCGGGGGACGCCCGGACACAAGTCCGTTCGCCGTTTCTGCGATTCCGACAGCGAGTTCGTTTCCGGCTTTTGGGGCTATAATGACCGGAACGGTGTGAATGTCTGCCTGTTAAACCGGTTCATCATGGAATATGAAACCAGGCATTTCCGGGGGGAGCCGGATGAATTCCCGCAGACCCTTAACTATGGGAAGCAGGTGGATGCCCTGCGCAGGCGGTATTATGACCTTTTATGGGATGCGGAATTTCTGGGAACCCGTCCTCTGCCGGTGGATACCTTATCCGGTGAACCGCTTACCTGGGGGGTATACCGTTCCCGGAAAACCGACGGCGCTGCGGCTGTAATCGTCAATTATTCTGACGAAACGGCGGTTTTCCGTACAGGTGCATCCGGCTTCCGCTGGGATCGTGTTGTCTCGCCGGAAGATCCGGATGGTGAAGTTTTTTCGGGCGAAGCCGTTGTGCCGCCCAGAAGCGCGGCGGTGCTTATCGGCACTGCCGGATGACCGTATTAACCACGATTTACAAAGAAAGGGCGTTTTATCATGAACAAAATTACCCCGGCACAGCTTGCCAAGTATTTCGACCAGACCCTGCTCAAGGCTTACGTCAGCGAGGCGGATTTTGAAGCGTTCTGCAAACAGAGCGATGCTTATGGCTTCGCGATGGTGGCGATCAATTCCGCTCCGGTGAAGTTCTGCAAGAATATCCTTAAGGACAGCTCCGTACATGTCGGCGCGGCCATCGGCTTCCCGCTCGGCCAGACCACCATCGAAGACAAGGTGTTTGAGACGAAGCAGGCCATCGCGGACGGCGCGGACGAGATCGATTATGTGGTCAACCTTGTCAAGCTCAAGAGCGGCGACCTCGCCTACGTAGAGGACGAGATGCGGCAGATCGTGGCGGTGTGCCGCGAGCACGGCAAGATTTCCAAGGTGATTTTTGAAAACTGCTATCTGACCGACGACGAGAAGCGCACGCTGTGCGAAATCGCGCTGAAGGTGAAGCCGGACTTCATCAAGACCAGCACCGGTTTCGGCACTCCGGCGCCCGGTGTGGCGGTCGGTGCGACGGTGGAGGACGTGCGGCTGATGAAGAGCATGGTCGGCGACGCGATCAAGGTCAAGGCGGCCGGCGGAGTGCGCACCCTCGAGGATGCGCTGGCCATGATCGAGGCGGGGGCTGAGCGTATCGGCACGAGTGCGGGCGTCACGATCGTGGAGGAGCTCAAGGCGCAGCAGGCCTGACGACGTGCTTCCCGCACGAAGTCTTCGGTTTCATCATCCGAAGGCGGGTTGCTGCAGAGCCGCTATACAGGCATAGGACGGTTCCGGCCGCCGGCATACAGACGAAAGCCGGCCGGCGGCCGTTTGTTTTTCGGGAAACAGGGTGCGCCGGGACGGCACACAACCGAAACGGCGGCAGTTTCGTATAAAATTAGGGAAAGGGGGATTCCGGCCGGAGGGTGCGGCCGGATAACCGGTATGGGAACACGATCTCTCGACGAAAAGGAAAAGGCGCTGTGGGCGCCCGGCCCTGCGCCGTTTGAAGGACCAGTACAGCGGCTGGAGCCATGTGCGGCCGGTGAACTGCCGGGCGAAGGGCTGCGGCATCTCTCGCTCGACGGCGCCGGGTGGCAGATGATCGACGGCGGCACTGTCGCCGCACGCACCGACTTGTCGGTACCGTGGGAGGGCGCATACGCCGCCCGCATTCCCGCGACGGTGCACACCATCCTCTATGAAAACGGCGCGATCCCCGACCCGCTTGTCGATCGCAACGACAAAATCGCACGGGAAAACAGCTACAAGACCTGGTGGTTTAAAAAGGAATTCGATTACGACGGTTCACTCCGGGAACCCCGGCTGTGCTTCGATGGGGTGTGCTACAATGCGGTGTTCTGGCTAAACGGCCGGTTCCTCGGCGGGCACATCGGCATGTTCGGCGGGCCGGAATTCCCTGTCAGGGACATCCTGCAGGAGCACAACGTGCTTATCGTCAAGGTCGAAAACGCGCCGGCCGACCCACGGCCTTATTCGGAATGGGCCGACCACGACGAGGGCTGGAAATACGGTGTGGTGGTCAACTGCGTGTACGGCTGGCATTATGCGTGCATCCCGTCGCGCGGTATCTGGGCACCGGTCGCGCTGCGTGAAACCCCGCGGCTGACGGCCGAACGGCCGTTTCTTGTCACCAGCGACTACCGTACCGGCGAGCTGACCGTGTGCATAAAGCTGGCCGGGCAGGGGCGCGGCCGGGTACGTATTCGGGTAAGCCCGCACAATTTCGCAGGAGATGCCCAGTGGTTTACGGCGGATTTTGATGCGCAGGCGGAGGAAACCCGGCTGCGGTACACGCTGAAAGTGGAGAATCCCCGGCTGTGGTGGCCCAACGGCTACGGCGAGCAGGCGCTTTATGAGGTGCTGATCACCGTCGAGCCGGATGATGACCTGCCGCAGGTGTTCCGCGAGGTGACCGGCCTGCGGCAGATCGAAATGCGCCCGCTGCCGGACGGGCCGCGGGAGGATTTTTACAACTGGACCTTTACGGTCAACGGCCTGGAAATTTTTATCAAGGGCACCAACTGGTGCACCACCGACGCGCTGCTGCGCTTCCCCGACGAGCGGTACGACCGGTTCCTGTCGCTCGCCAAGGCACAGCATCTCCAACTGCTGCGTGCTTGGGGCGGCGGTATACCGGAGAGCGATTATTTCTATCGGAAATGCGACGAGCTGGGGCTGATGGTCGCCCAGGAATGGCCCACCTGCTGGGACAGCCAGAAGGTGCAGCCGTTTGAGGCGCTCGAGGAGACCGCCCGGCTGCACACCGTGCGCCTGCGCAACCATCCGAGTCTTGTGCAGTGGGCGGGCGGCAACGAATCCGCCGCGGCCGACGGCGCCGCGATGGACATGTTCGGGCGCATCGCCTATGAACTCGACGGCACCCGGCCGTTTCACCGCACGTCGCCCTATGGCGGTTCGCTGCACAGTTACAATACCTACTGGGATATGGAGGAGATGGACGCCGCACTGAACCTGCGCGCGCCGTTTATCGGGGAGTTCGGCATGGCGTCATGCCCCAACCGGGAAAGCGTGTACCGCTATATCCCGGCCGAGGAGCGCGGAACGTGGGATCCGGCGGCGAAAAACGCCTTCAATTACCATACCCCGCGATTCAACGAGTTCCGCTGGCCGGAGGATTACAACGATATGGATCACCTGCTCAAGCGGGCGGAGGAATTTGGGCCGATCGACAGCCTTGACGACTTCATTTTCGGCACCCAAATGGCGCAGTCCACCGCCATCCGGCACACCCTCGAGGCGGCGCGGGCCGCCTGGCCGCAGGCGGCGGGCATCTGCTATTACAAGCTTACCGACGTGTATCCGGCGTGCTCATGGGCGACGGTCGATTATTACGGCGTGCCGAAGAGCAGCTATTATGTGCTCGCGCAGGCGTTCGCCCCGCTGCATGCGATGCTGCTGATCCGCTCCATCCATGCAGCGGAGCGCTATCCGCTGTATCTGCTCGATGATGCCGGAGAGGCGGCAGGCCGGCGCTGCGCGGTTACAGTGCAGTTTTTCGACGGTGGGTTGCGGCTCATCGGGAGCGAGACACGCGAGATTGTCCCCACAGCGGCGGTGAACCCGCTGGGCGACGTTGCGCTGCCGGCGGCGCTTGCCGGCGATGGGCCGGTGCTCATTCATGTGCGGCTGACGGTGGACGGCGTACAGGCCGATGACACCGTTTACTGGCAGAATTACAAGGAAAATCCCGGCTGCCTGAAGGCGCTGCCGTCCGCGGCGCTGGAGGTGCGGGAGGCCGGCGCGGGGTATGCGCGGATCGTCAACACCGGCAGCGTGCCGGCAGCCGGTGTGCTGGTGGAGTGTCCGGCACACGACACCGAATTCACCTGCGACGCAGGGGTATTCTGGCTGGACGCGGGCGAAAGCCGCACGGTGGCGGTCAGTCATACCGATGGGCTGCGCCTGTCGGCGTTCAATGTGAAGGAAACCCAGTGCTGATAAACCCCCGGCGCGGCGCAGGCCGTGCCGGGGGTTTTGTGCGCGGTATTCGAACGGGATTCTGGCAGAAATGGTGCTGCCGGTAGCCGGCAGAAAGGCTTTTGCGCCGGTTTGGCCGCACGGCCAGAAACAGTACCAAATTATGCGGGTGCCCGCGGCCACTACCTTTTTTTCGGCGTGAAAAAGGTAGCAAAACACGCTGTTCCCCGGCACCAAACGAAAAGCGCGGTCAGCGTTTTTCGACGGCGCCGAACGGGTTGAGGGGAAATTCGTTTCTCCTCATACGGCTGGGGTGCGGGGGGATGGTTTCTACGCTGACACCAGCGGCAGCGGATTTCCGGCGCAGACCGGCCTATCTCCGGCAGATAGGGCATAGACAGAATGTTCCATAATTATCGCATTGCGACAGGACGGGAAAACCGGAGGCCGGCCAGCCGGGGAATATCGCTCAACCTGAGCCGCGGCGTCGAAATTATCGACAGATAATTTCGTTTGCTGCGAGGAAGCAGCAGGGAAAAGCAACTTTTGCATACTTTTGTTTGCTGACAAAAGTATGTGGCTGCCGGGTATCCGGCAAAAAGGTGCCGCCGATGGTTCGGCAGACAAACTTGT
>CAJKBW010000065.1 GCA_905198295.1 uncultured Oscillospiraceae bacterium
CTGACGGTTCCCCCTCACACTCCCCCTCCCTCCGGTATAGTTTATCGACAGTCTCAAACCGGAAAGCCGACGCTTTCCGGTTTTCCTTTATTCTTCCAGCAAGCACACCGCGTGCGCCGCAATTCCCTCACCGGCGCCGGTGAAGCCAAGTCCTTCTTCGGTAGTGGCCTTAACACTGACCCGATCCCGCGTGATGCCACAGGCATCCGCAAGATTTTGACACATCGCCTCAATATAGGTGCGCAGCTTTGGCCGCTGCGCCAGTATGGTGGCATCGATATTGCCGACGGCATATCCCTTTTCCCGCACCAGCCGCACCGTTTCGCGCAGCAGCAGCAGGCTGTCGGCCCCCACATACCGCGGGTCGGTGTCCGGAAAATGGAGGCCGATATCGCCGAGTGCCGCCGCCCCCAACAGCGCATCCGCCACCGCATGAGCGAGTACATCCGCGTCCGAGTGTCCGAGCAGCCCCTTCTCAAACGGAATGTCCACGCCACCCAAAATCAGCCGGCGCCCCTCGGTCAGCCGGTGCACATCATAGCCGTGTCCGATTCGCATCGTATCGTCCTTTCATTTATCCATCATTCTCGTCCTGCCGCAGAACGGCTTCCGCGAAAGCCACATCCTCCGGCGTGGTAATTTTCAGGTTGGTGTACTCCGCTTCAATCAGCTGCACCGGAAAACCCGCGTGTTCCATCAGCTGGCAGTCGTCGGTATACTCCCGCCCGACCGCCTGCGCCGCCAGCAGCGCCCGCCGGTAGCGGCCAAGCTCAAATACCTGCGGCGTCTGGACATTCCACAGAAAACGCCGGTCCGGTGTTCCGGTGACTACACCGTTTTCATCGGTGAGCTTCACTGTATCCTTAACGTGAACACCGGCCGCGGCCGCGCCGGTACGGAACGCAGCCTCGATCACCCGATCGGCGGTCTTCGGCCGCAGCAGCGGCCTTGCGCCGTCGTGAATGGCGACGTAGGCTGTTTCCGGCTTCACCGCCTCCACACCTCGGGCCACCGACCGCTGCCGGGAAGCGCCGCCGATGAGAATCTTCGTCAGCTTGCGGATGCCGTACCGCTTGCTCAGATCGTAGAACGGCAGCATATCCTCCTGCCGCGCAACCAGAACGATTTCATCGACACACTGCGCCTCATCGAGCGCCATCAGCGTGCGGGCGATCACCGGCACGCCGCACAGCGGGATCAGCTGTTTCGGGATTCCCATGCGGGAAGAGCTGCCGGCCGCCACCACCACTGCTGCCGTCACCGGCCGCTGCGGCGTCCGAGGCGGCTCCAGCTGCCCGGCGCCGAATATGCGGATCACCCCGCTGAAAAGCCCCATAGCTCTGTCCTCCCATCGGAAGTTTCCTTCTCTATCATCACAATGCACCGCTTTCCGGAAATATGCCAAAAAGACAAACGGCGGACAAATACTTGCCTGGCAAATATCTGTCCGCCATATTTATAGCTGTTTCAGCTCAAACCGGCAGCCGCCGGCTGTATTTATCCGCTGCGGATTAAGTGCTGCCCATCAGATCGAAATCTCGTGCGCCATACGGTACAGATCAAAGTCAAACGGCTTTTTCATCTGCAGCGCTTCCTCGATATCAAAGTCGGTAATCTGATCGTTCTGCACGGTAACCACACGGTTGGACTTGCCATCGATGAGCAGCTCCACCGCGTGATGTCCCATTTCGCTCGCCAGTACACGGTCGCGCACAGTCGGCGAACCGCCGCGCTGGACATGGCCGAGGATGGTGGCGCGGGTTTCGATGCCGGTGCGCTTTTCGATCTCCTCCGCCATATTCATCACATGGCCGACGCCCTCCGCCACGATGATGATAAAATGCTTTTTCCCGGTAGCCGAAGTGGTCGCCATCCGCTGGATAATATCCCGCTCGAAATCAAACGGCACTTCCGGCACAATGATGCTGGTCGCCCCGCAGGCGATGCCGGTGTTAAGCGCAAGGTACCCCGCATGACGGCCCATAACCTCCACCACACTGCAGCGGTCGTGGGACTGTGCGGTGTCGCGCAGCTTGTCGATCATCTCCATACTGGTATTCAGCGCGGTATCGTAGCCGATGGTGTATTCGCAACAGGAAATATCGTTGTCGATGGTACCCGGAATACCGATGCAGGGCAGCCCGCGGCGGGTCAGATCCTGCGCGCCGCGGAAAGAACCGTCGCCGCCGATGACCACAACCCCTTCAATCCCCGTCTCACGACAGGTCTTGATGGCTTTCTGCATGCCCTCTTCGGTGCGGAATTCAGGGCTGCGCGCGGTGTACAGCATGGTTCCGCCGCGATGGATAATATCCGATACGCTGCGCAGATTCATCTGAACCATGTCGCCATTGATCAATCCATTGTATCCGCGGTAGACGCCGAACACCTCAATCCCGCGATTCATCGCCGTACGGGCAACCGCACGGATCGCCGCGTTCATACCGGGTGCGTCGCCGCCGCTGGTGAGAACAGCAATACGTTTGACAGACATGATAAATTTCTCTCCTTTTATCCTAATAACCGCATTAAGCAGTCAAGTAAACCGAAAACGCCCCAATGTTTTCCATAAAGCAAAAGCAAGTTTTATTATATACCTATTCGACCGGAAATATCAAGCCCTGTTTTTACGCAATATTGCGCAAAAACACGCTATTTCCGGACAGGCCTCTATTCCACCACCGCGACGTTTTCCCCGCCGAGCACCCGGCGCAGCTCTCCGAGCATCACCGGATGCGGCCAGACGCACATATTCAACGGTGCCCGCACCAGCTTGCCGGTGTCGGCAAAACGGATATACAGCGGCTCGCTGCCGTCAAAAACATCCAGCACCAGACAGGCGCGCCGATAAGCGGCGCTGTCGGCCGACGGCACGCGCAGATACAGGCCGTGATGGGCGGAAGGTTCCTTCGGCCGTTGAACCACCGAAGGGCTGCCTGCCGCAGACGGTGCAGATGCCAGCTGTCCGGTCGGCCGCTGCGGCCTTGCTGCCATGTCCGGCAGCTGGCTGCCGGGATCCGGTGCAGGCGCCGCCTGGTCGCACAGCAGCTTCGGTTCCTCGTCCTCCCGCAGGGAAATCCGGCCGCGCAGCAGCACGGCATTGCCGGCCTGCAGCATCGGTCCATATTGAGAAAGGATTTTGGGGAATACCAGCACCTCTATTGATCCATACAGGTCTTCAGCGGTGAGATACGCCATCGTCGCCTTGCTTTTGGTGACCTTGGTGCGCACGGCGGTCACCATACACAGCACCGTCACCACCGCACCGTCGGTGTAATCACCGTCTTCCTCCTCGGCGGCGCCAAGAATCCGGTCGATACGCGCCAGGCGGCCGGTCTGATAAAAGGCCGCATAAGGCGCCAGCGGATGACCGGACAGATACAGCCCGGTCGTCTCCTTCTCCATCGCCAGCAGCTCGGCATACGGCAGCTCCGGCACCTGAGCAAAAGCCGGTTCGGAGAAGCCATCCGCATCGGGCGAATCGAAGAACCCAAGCTGGCCTTCGACATTGCGCCGGTTGGCGTCGTCAAGCTGGTCGATCACCGCATCCGCGTTCTCCAGCATCTGCCGACGGTTGAGCCCCAGCCCGTCGAGTGCGCCGCAGCGGATCAGGCTGTCGAGCGCACGGCGGTTGAATTCGCGGCAGACCGACAGCCGCCGGCAGAAATCGTAAAAGCTGCGGTACACGCCGTTCTCCTCGCGTTCCCGCACAAGCTCCGCTATCATGCCGCGACCGAGATTTTTAACTGCCAGCAGGCCGAAACGGATATGCGGCTCCTCCCGGGCATCCGCCGGGGCAGCGACCGTAAAACCGGAAAGGCTTTCATTGACCGACGGCGGCAAAACCTTAATGCCCATCCGCTCGCATTCGCCGATATAGCCCGCCACCTTACCGCTGTCGAGCACACTCGTGAGCAATGCCGCCATATACTCCCGCGGATAAAAGCACTTCAGCCAGGCCGTCTGATACGCCACCGTCGCATAGGCGGCCGCGTGGGACTTGTTGAACGCATAGGAGGCAAACGAGGACATCTCATTGAAGATGGCATCCGCGGTCGCTTCAGGCACCCCGCGGCGCACGCAGCCGTCCACCTCGACGCGGCCGTTTTCATCGGTCAGACCGTGAATGAAAATCTGCCGCTCCTTCTCCATAACGTCATGCTTTTTCTTGGACATCGCCCGCCGCACCAGATCCGCGCGCCCGAGCGAATAGCCCGCCAGCTCCCGGAAAATCTGCATCACCTGTTCCTGATAGACGATGCAGCCATAAGTCACCCGGAGAATCGGTTCAAGCATCGGGTGGCGGTAGCGCACCTGATCGGGATGGTGGCGGTTGTGGATATACCGTGGGATGGATTCCATCGGTCCCGGCCGATACAGCGAAATAACCGCGATCAGGTCTTCAAAGCTGTCCGGCCGCAGATTTTGCAGCACACGCTTCATCCCGGCCGATTCAAACTGGAATACGCCCTCGCTGTCGCCGCGGGACATCATCGCGTAAACCTCCGGCTCATCCTGCCGGATGTTCTCGATATGGAAATCCGGCACCTGGCGCCGGATCATCCCTTCCGCATCGGCAATAATCGTCAGATTGCGCAGGCCGAGGAAGTCCATCTTGAGCAGCCCCAGTTCCTCGAGGATGCCCATCGTATACTGGGTGGCGACCGCCTCACCGTTGAGGCAAAGCGGCACGTATTCCCGCACCGGCTTTGCCGTGATGACCACCCCGGCCGCATGGGTGGACGCGTGCCGGGGCATGCCCTCCACCTTTTTGGCCATGTCCACCAGGCGGTGCACCTCGGGATTGCTTTCATACAATTCCCGCAGCGGCTTCGACTGCTCGAGTGCGTGGTCGAGCGTCATGCCCAGCGCCCAAGGCACCAGCTTTGCCACCTGATCGGCGGTCGCATACGGCACAGCCAGCGCCCGCCCCACATCGCGGATTGCCGCCCGGGCCGCCAGCGTTCCGAAGGTAATGATCTGCGCCACCCGGTCAGCGCCATACTTGCGGATGACGTAGTCGATGACCTGCTGCCGCTTCTCGTTGCAGAAATCGATATCAAAATCCGGCATGCTGATGCGTTCCGGATTGAGGAACCGCTCAAACAGCAGGTTGTATTTGAGCGGATCGATGTCGGTGATGCCGATGCAGTACGCACACAGGCTGCCCGCGCCGGAGCCACGCCCCGGTCCGACCGGGATATCATGGGTTTTCGCATAATGTACGAAATCGTGTACGATCAGATAGTAATCCACATACCCCATCCGCTCGACCGTGTCCATTTCATAGGCGAGCCGCTCGCGGATTTCCGGCGCCGGGTCGTCCCCGTAACGCCGGTGCATGCCGGCCGTGCACATGTCACGGAAATAAGCGGCACTGTCTCCGCCTGGTGCATCAAACGCCGGCAGCTGGGTATGGCCGAAATCAAACTCCACCTCGCAGCGCTCGGCAATGCGCACCGTATTCTCAAACGCTTCCGGGATTCCGGGGAACAGCGCGCGCATTTCCTCCTCGGTCTTCAGGTAGAATTCCTCGGTTTCAAATGCCATGCTGCTCGGCTCGTTGACGGTTGTGTTGGTCTGCACACACATGAGCACCCGCTGCACCTCGGCATCCGCTTTGGTCAGGTAATGTGCATCGTTGGTGCACACCAGCGGCAGGCCGGTCTCGTTGGCCAGCCGGACGATCTGCGGATTGATCGCCTTCTGCTCATCCAGCCCGTGATCCTGCAGCTCGAGATAGTAATGCTCCGGGCCAAAAAGCTCCGCGTACTGCAGCGCCGTCCGTTTTGCTTCGTCGTAGTCGCTGCGCATCAGCGCCCTCGGGATTTCGCCCGCCAGACATGCCGACAGGGCAATCAGCCCTTCCGTATGCCCCTTGAGCAGCTCGTGATCGATCCGGGGTTTGCCGTAAAATCCCTCGGTCCACGCGCAGGACACCAGATAGGTCAGGTTGCGGTATCCGGTTTCGTTCTCACACAGCAGAACCAGATGCGCATGTTCGCTGTCGGACCCGTGCACCTTGTCGAAGCGGCTGCGCGCCGCCACATACACCTCGCATCCGATAATCGGCTTGATTCCGGCCTTTTTGGCCGCTTTATAAAATTCGACCACGCCGTACATCACGCCGTGGTCGGTGATGGCCACCGCGTTCTGTCCGATCTCCTGTGCGCGCGCAACCAGGCCCTCGATCCGGCAGGCGCCGTCGAGCAGGCTGTACTCACTGTGCACATGAAGATGAACGAAACCCGGCATGGCCGTATTCTCCTTTTCCCTGTGATGCCGCCGCAAAGCCGGCTCAGCCGCCCGGCAGATCCGCGGCAAACGCCAGAATCCGCTGCAGACGGTGGTTGACCCCCGACCGGCTCAGCGGCGGCTCCAGCGCCGCCCCCAGCTCCCGCAGCGACATATCCGGATTTTCCAGCCGCAGCGCCGCAAGCTCCCGCAGTTCCTCCGGAAGCTTGTCCAGCCCGCCGCAGCGGCAGATCCTGCGCACCGCCTCCACCTGCACCGCGGCCGCCGCCACGGTCTTGTCGATGTTGGCGGTTTCACAGTTGGCAACGCGGTTGGCGTTGTTGCGGATATTCTTGACCATCTTGACCCCCATCAGCTCCAGCGACGCGTTGGTCGCCCCAATCAGGGTCAGGCAGTCCTCGATCTGTTCGCTCTCCTTGAAATAGACGATATGGCAGCCGCCCCGCCGCGCCAGCTTGGCGCGCAGACCGCACTCCGCGAGCAGCACTGTCAGATCGCGGCTCAGATTATAGTACGGCACGCTGAATTCGAGATGATAGTCGGAGCTCGGGTCAGTCACCACCCCGCAGGACAGAAACAGCCCGCGCAGATACGCCGCCGCGCAGGACTCACACTCGAGGTTGGCGCGGTTGATCCGCACCGCGACGTCTCCGGCCGAATGACCGAACCGTTCGAGCACCCGACGGCAGAAGCGTTCCTCCCGGACAGCTGCCAGCGTAAACCCGCCGCGGCCAGCCTCCAGACGGCAGCCGTTTTCCGGCAGGCGGCAGACCAGTGTCATCAGCTCGCGATACCGCTCGGCTACCGCGCGGTATTCGGTCTGCAGCGAAATTTCACTGCCGCTGAAGGCATGTCCGCCCTGCGCCATGCCATAGGCCTGCGCGGCCATGCAGCAGCCCGCTTCCAGCTGGATTGCCGCCAGCTCCTGCTTGACCTCACCCGAAAAAGACACGCCCTCACCTCCCTGTGCACCGGTTTCGGCTTACAGTTTTCCGATGTCGCGGTGGTTGACCGCCACCTTAATACCCTGATCCGCCACATGTCTGGCCAACTCCTCGGCAAGCGCAACCGAACGGTGCTTTCCGCCGGTGCAGCCGATGGCGACCACCAGCTGGCTCTTGCCTTCCTCGCTGTAAAGCGGCAGCAGATAATCAATCAGGCTGTACAGCCGGGTCTGAAACCCTTTCGTAACGTCCTTATCCAGCACATAATCCCGCACGTCCTGATCCAGGCCGGTTTTGTGCTTGAGCTCATCCACATAAAACGGGTTCGGCAGGCAGCGCACATCCAGCACCAGATCCGCTTCTGCCGGATAACCGTATTTAAAACCAAAGGACATACACTGCACCTGCATACCGCTTTTTTCACTGCCCAGGAACAGCCCCACCAGCCGCTCGCGCAGCTGTGCCGGAGAGAGATAGGAGGTATCAATCAGGTAATCGGTGCGCGCACGTGCGGCCTTGAGCAGGGTGCGTTCCAGCTCGATTGCCTTGATAACCGAACCGCCGCAGGAGGCGGCCAGCGGGTGCTGTCGGCGGGTTTCCTTATACCGCCGCGCGAGCACCTGATCGCTGCATTCGAGAAACAGGATTTTGTATTCGCCGCCCTGCCGTTTAAGCTCATCCAGACTGTCAAGCAGCCCCTCAAACTGCCGGCCGCCGCGCACATCGATGACCAGCGCCACCCGCGACAGCTTGTCCTGTGACTGCAGGCAAAGCTCCGCAAACTTCGGCAGGAGCTTCGGCGGCATGTTGTCCACACAGTAAAATCCGATATCCTCCAGTACGTTGACCGCACGGGATTTGCCGGCACCGGACAGGCCGGTTACGATAATAAATTCCATAACAAACGCACATTTCCTTCCCGCACAGACGCAGATTTCTGTCAGCCGTACCGCGCAGTCTGACCGCGGCACGACAAAAACACAGGAGATGCCAAAACGGTGCCCTCCCCCGCTATTCCGGTTTTATCCGTCGTTTCCCGGCAGGAAACGCACCTCCGGTTCCAGCCGCACGCCGTGGTCCGCCTCGACGCGGCGAATCACCTCGGCCGCGAGCGCCCGCACATCCGCGCAGGTCGCCCCCCCGCGGTTGATCACAAATCCCGCATGCTTTTCGCTCACCTGCGCGCCGCCGACCGCAAAGCCCTTCAGGCCGCTCTGCTCGATCAGTGCGCCGGCAAAATAACCGGCCGGCCGTTTGAAGAAGCTGCCGGCACTCGGGTATTCGAGCGGCTGTTTTTCCCGGCGGCGGCGCATGAATTCCTCCATGCGCGCGCCGATTTCCGCTTTGTCGTCCGGATGCAGCCGCACCCGCACCGACAGCACAATCTCCCCCGTCTCCATCAGCACACTGTGCCGGTAGCCGAGCGCCATCGCAGAAGCCGGCACTTCACGCACTGCCGCCCCATCGGACGACACCGCCTCCGCCGAAACGAGCACATCGCTCATCTGACCGCCGTAAGCGCCGGCATTCATATACACCGCACCGCCAGCCGCTCCGGGAATGCCGTAGGCAAATTCCAGCCCCGACAGCCCGGCTTCACGCGCAAACCGGCACAGCGCCTTGAGCGGTACCCCGGCCGGGCAGTCCACCAGCACCCCGCCGTCCTCTCTTCCGGCTATAACCGGCGCACCGCCGGACAGACGAAGCACCGCGCCGGGAAAACCGCTGTCCGCGGCGAGCACATTTGAACCGTTGCCCAAAAACAGCACCGGGACTTCTTCCTCCCGACAGGCACCCAGCAGCCGCTGCAGCGCCGCCGGCTCCGGCGCGTCGATCACAAGTGCGGCCGGACCGCCGATTTTAAACGATGTACACCCCGAAAGCGGGATCTTCTCCCGGCAGGCACAGCCAAGGGAACGGGCAAGTGCGGATACAGGCTCAAGCCGCAAGACGGTTCCTCCTTATCAGCGGGCGCAGACGCCCGGCAAAATCAATCCAGACAGGCGGCGCCGATCACACCAGCGTCGTTGCCAAGCTCGGCGACGCACAGACGGGTCTGATGGTCGCAGAATTTGCTGTACCGCTCCTGGAAAATGTATTCCCGGATCGGCGCCAGCAGCGTCTCGCCCTCTTTGCAGATACCGCCGCCGATGCACAGCACCTCCGGCTGGAAAATGTTGATGACGTTGATCAGGCCGCAGGCCACGTAATGCACGTAATTCTCCACCACCCGGCTTGCCGCGTCGTCGCCGGCACGCATGCCGTCGAATGCGGTGCGGCCGTCCACGTTGTCGAGGCTGCCGGCGATTTTCCACATCGCGCTGTCCGGATGCGCTTCCATCGCCCGGCGGGTCTGACGCACCAGTGCCGTTGCCGAAGCGTACGCTTCCCAGCAGCCCTGCCGTCCGCAGGTGCAGTCTTCGCCATCCACCATGATCACCATATGTCCGAGTTCTGCACCGGCATAGTTGAAGCCGCTGTACACCTTGCCGTCAAGGATAATCCCGCCGCCGACGCCAGTGCCAAGCGTAATGCACACGCAGCTGCGGGCTCCCCGCGCCGCACCGGCCAGCGCTTCGCCGAGCGCAGCCGCATTGGCGTCATTCTCAATGGAAACCGGGACGCGCAGGTCTTCCTCAAGCCAGGCCTTGATCGGCACATGGTCAAACCCCAGATTGTTGGCGTATTCGACAATGCCGTTGGCGGCGTTGCAGGTACCGGGGCTGCCGACGCCGATATGCTCCACATCGCTCATCGCCAAACCGGCCTTTTCCACCGCTTCACGCGCCATGCGTGCCATATCTGTGACAATCTCCCGCGCGGGACGCGAGGCGTTGGTTTTGCACCTTGCCTTGGCAAGCAGCTTATAGTCGCTGTCCATCACCCCCGCAACGATGTTGGTTCCGCCGAGATCAATACCGATTCGTACCATTTTGTGCTCCTCCTAAATATTATGTATCCGGGTTTCCCCTGAATTTACACGAATAAACGCCTTACCATTTTACGCCGTGCTCCTGCAGGAACCGGCGCAGCCGTTCCCGATCGCCGTTGACGATCAGTTCGGGCGGAAAATCGATTTCCTCCAGCATACGCAGACAGGGCTCCACTTCGCCGACTGAAGCGTGATAGTGCGCATCGGAATCCACCACCACCGGCACGCCATACTGCTTGCACAGCAGCGCGATCCGCCGGCAGTTCGGCACCGCCTCTTCCCGCACGTGGAAGGTACCGGCGTTGATCTCCACGGCCTTGCCGCAGCGGCCGAACTCCGGAATCACCCGCTCATAGTCGTAGGCGAACCGCGGCTGGCCGGAATGCCCGATGACGGTTACCCGCGGATTGTGCGCAACCGCCAGCCACGCTTCGGTGCACTGCTCGACTGTGCCGTACGGCATCACATCGCCGTGCATGGAGGCGATCACGATCTCCAGCCGATCCAGCACGTAGTCCTCCATATCCAGCCGGCCGGTGAAGTCCATCACGTTGGCCTCCACCCCGCGCAGTACCCGCACGCCGGAAATGACATCAGGCAGGGCATCCAGATTGTAAAAATGCCACATATGCGGCGCATCCTGAATACCGGTGCCATGGTCGGTACAGCCGACGGCGGCAAATCCCTTCGCGGCCGCGGCATTCGCGATCTCGGTAATGGTACTGTACGCATGATCCGACGCCACCGTATGGCAGTGCAGATCGGCGATTACAGAATATGTTGCCATAGATTTACAGGACCTTTCTTCCCAAAATATAGTGCGGCGGATCAGAATTTATTCCAATCGATCATCACTTCAGATGAGGTTGCAGCGTCCGACATGCCCAGATTGCGCATCAGCTCCTGGGCGGCGTTATAGCCCATCTTCTTCTGACGGTTGTTCATCGCCGCCACCTCAATGATGATCGCCAAATTCCGCCCGGGCTTGACCGGAATGGTCAGCAGCGGCACCTTGATGCCAAGGATATCGGCGTACTCGTTGTCCAGCCCCATGCGGTCGTAGACCTTTTCGCTGTCCCACTGCTCAAGCTGGATCATCATGTCGATCTTTTCAGTCACCTTGACCGCGCCCATACCAAAAATGCGGCGGGCATTGACGATACCGATGCCGCGCAGCTCGATGAAATGGCGGATGTTTTCCGGCGCAGAACCGACCAGCGCTTTTGCAGACACCCGGCGGATTTCCACCGCATCGTCTGCGATCAGCCGATGGCCGCGCTTGACCAGCTCGATTGCGGTCTCACTCTTACCGACGCCGCTGTCGCCCAGCAGCAGAATACCTTCGCCGTACACCTCGACGAGAACGCCGTGGCGGGTAATGCGCGGGGCGAGCTGGACATTCAGATAAGCGATCAGCGCCGCCATAAAGCCGGAGGTGGTATCTGAGGTGCGCAGCAGCGGAACCCCATACTTTTCGCAGCTGGCCTGCAGTTCGTCGAGCACCTCCAGCCCGCGGGAAACCACAATGGCGGGGGGCTGCTGGGAAACGAATTCGTCGATGCGGGAGGCCCGGGTTTCCGCCGGAAGATCCTCCAGATAACCGTGCTCGCTTTTGCCAAGGATCTGGATGCGGTCGTTGTCAAAATAATCGAAATATCCGCCCAGTGCCAGCCCGGGACGGTTGACATCGCAGCTGGATACCAGACGAGCTGCCGGGTCCACCGGCATGTATACCGTTTCGAGCGCCGTTTCCTTGATGATGTTCTGCAGCGACACTGTAAACGCTTTGGCCAATGCTGCCAACCTCCTGTCTTCCGCCGCGCAGGCGGCGGTATTGTCATCCACAAGAAATACCAGTATATAGTATACCGTATTCTCTCAAAACTTTAAAGAGGATTTCAAGCAAAATCCGGTCAGTTTTTTACGATTTGTCCGCTTTTCTTTTGATTTTCGGTTGAACCGGCGGCCATAACCGTGTAAAATGAGACAGACGCCAATCATGACCGGCCATGTCGGAATGACCGCAAGGAGGCTTGCCCAATGGATAATCTTCGCGTAGGCGAATTCAACGATTCGTTCCCCCCGACCATCGACGGGGTGGCGCAGGCGGTGAAAAATTACGCCAGCGTCATGCATAAAAACCACTGCCATGTCACCGTGGTCACCCCCCGGTACCGCGACGTGGTGGACAACTATCCGTTTGAGGTGTTCCGGTATCAGTCGGTGCCGCTGGATAAAAACATCGGCTACCGCGCGGGCAATCCCTTTGATCCCGCCACTCTGCTCCGGCTGCGCAAAAAGCGCTTTGACCTGATCCACGTCCACGCGCCGTTTGCCTCGTCGGTGCTGGTGAAGAACTTCAACCGCAAGCCGAAAGTTCCGGTTATCTTCACCTATCATACAAAATTTGACATTGAGATTCCCACCCGCGTCAAGCTCAAGGGACTGCAGCATGTAGCACGCAGCTTTGTGCGGGAAAATATCAACAACGCAGACGAGGTCTGGGCTGTCTCCGAAGGCTGCGGCCAGTCGCTGCGCAGACTGGGGTATAAAGGCCGTTATCTCGTGATGGAAAACGGCACCGACTTTGCCTTCGGCAAGGCCGATCCCCTGGCGGTCGCCGCCCTGCGGCAGAAATACGGCATCCGGGACGACGATTTCGTTTTTTTGTTTGTCGGCCGCATGCGTTGGTATAAAAATCTTAAGCTGATACTTGACTCCCTGAAGATCGCGCGCGAAAAAGGGCTGCCTTTCCGGGCGCTGTTCGTGGGCAGCGGCTACGATGCCCAGGCCATCCGGGATTATGCGGACGAATGCGGGCTGCGGGATTGCACCGTTTTCACTGGTCCTATCTATGACCGTGAGCAGCTGCGTGCGTATTATTCGCTCGCTGATCTGTTCCTCTTCCCCTCCACCTATGACACCTCCGGCATCGTCGTCAAGGAAGCGGCCGCCTGCAGCTGCCCGGCGCTGCTCGTGCGCGACAGCTGTGCCGCTGAAGGCGTACAGCACGGATTTACCGGTTATCTGGCCCAGGAAACAGCCGATTCCTGCTCTCGGGTCCTGCTGGATGCCTGTCAATCCCGTGAAAACCTGGCCGCGGTCGGCAGCAATGCCGGGCAGCATCTTTACCTCTCCTGGGAAGACGCCGTGGCACGGGCGTATGCACGTTATAAAGAGGTTCTGCGGCTGTGGCCCGGTCCATTGCCCTATAACGCCAAAACCCGCTGGTTTTGAGGAACCGGACGATCCCGCGCCGCATAGTCTGGGGCAGGAAAGAATCCGACCGCCTTCCGCCATATTCCTTTCGCTTAAAACTGCCTAAACGGCCGTGTGCCGTTTCCGCGGCATTCCTGAAGGCAGAGGATTCTCTGCCTTTTTTGCCGCCTTCCCTCTTGAGCAAGCCCCAAAAATACGCTATACTGGGCGGGTATCTTCCGGATAAACGCACGCCCGCCGGCCGCAAAAAATCATCCCGGCCGGGGCCTTTCCGCATCGCCGCTGCACCCGGCGTAAATCCCGCAATAAAGGAATGGAGATTAACATGTACGCTGAGAAATCGATGGGTTTCGAATCCCTGGCCCCGCTGATCGGCCATACGCCCCTGCTGAAAATCCGCTACCGCTTCGGCGGCAGGGATCGTGTACTGTTTGCCAAAGCGGAGCATTACAATCTCACCGGCAGCATCAAGGACCGCGTGGCGCTGCATATCCTGCGCAAGGCGTATGCCGAAGGCACTATCCGGCCGGGCGTTCCTATCGCGGAGGCCACCAGCGGCAATACCGGCATTTCCTTTTCCGCCGTGGGTGCCGCTCTGGGGCATCCGGTGGTCATCTACATGCCCGACTGGATGAGCGTGGAACGCATCCGCCTGATGGAAAGCTTTGGCGCCGAAGTTCGGCTGGTATCCCGTGAGGAAGGCGGCTTTCTCGGCTCCATCGCCATGAGCGAGCAGTTTGCCGCGGAGCACGGCGCGTTCCTGCCCTGTCAGTTTTCCAACGAGGACAACGTGGAAGCACATATCCTCACTACGGGAGAGGAGATCGTCCGGCAGCTGGCCGCCATCGGTCTGACCGCAGACGGCTTTGTCGCAGGCGTCGGCACCGGCGGCACCGTCATGGGAATCGGCCGGCGGCTGCGGGCGATCAATCCGCACTGCCGGGTCTGTCCGCTCGAACCGCTCAACTCCCCGACGCTGTCCACCGGCAGCAAAACCGGCCAGCACCGCATTTACGGCATTTCGGACGAATTTATCCCCCCAATCGTCAAGCTCAGTGAACTGGATGACATCGTTTCGGTGGACGACGGCGACGCCATCCGGATGGCACAGCATCTTTCCCGGCAGCTCGGCCTGGGCGTCGGCGTTTCCTCCGGGGCAAACTTTCTCGGCGCCGCGCTGCTGCAGGAAAAGCTCGGCGGCAGTGCAGCGGTGGTTACCGTGTTTGCGGACGACAACAAAAAATACCTTTCCACCGATTATGCGAAGCCACAGCCGGCGGGAGAAACTGATATTTCCGCCGCCGTCGAGTTGGTCGATTTCACGGCTTTCTGCTGAAACACATAAAAAAGAACGGTGCCGCGGCACCGTTCTTTTTTTATTTTCCGCCGGCATCAGAGCAGCTGACGCTTTTTCCAGCCTCCGCTGAGCAGCCGGATAAAAAACACTGCTGCACGCACCACCCAGTCGATGGTCATCGCCACCCAGACTCCGAGCACCCCCATCTGCAGTCCCTGCGCCAGCAGATAGCTGAAACCGATGCGAAAAATGCCCATCGACAAAATCGAGGTACACATGGTAAACCGGACATCGTTGGCCGCGCGCAGGCCGTTGGGCAGTACGAAAGCCGCCGGCCAGAACAGCGCGCACAGGATGCCGTGATATATGAGCAGCTGCACGGTCAGAGCGGAGGACGCTTCGGACAGCTGAAAGCAGAATACCAGGGCTGGCGCAAAAACCGCTTCCAGTGCACACAGGCCCGCCATCAGTGTGTACGCCAGCCCGGTCAGCCGCAGGGTGTAGCGCTTCGCCTCGTCATAGCGCCCGGCGCCGATGCACTGGCCGACTACCGTAATCAGCGCCAGCCCGATGGCGCTGCCGGGAATCTGCGGCAGCATCGCCACCGTATTCGCCACAGCATTGGCGGTCAGGGCAACGGTTCCAAAGGAGGTGATCAGGCTCTGCAGCAGGATCTTCCCCACCTGGAACATGCCGTTTTCCAGGCCGTTCGGGATGCCGATGGTCAAGATCTGCCTAATCATACGCGGACGGAATTCCCATCTGAGTGGGGGAAGCTGTATCGTATGCGGGCGGTAGCGCAGCAGTGAAACAATCAGCACCGCGCCGGTCAACCGGGAAACCAGCGTGGCAATAGCGGCACCCGCCACCCCCATCTGAAAGCCGAAAATCAAGATCGCATTGCCGCATATGTTAATGGCGTTCATCAGAATGGACGTCGTCATCGACACCCGTGAATTGCCCATAGCCCGGAACAGCGCGGCACCGGCGTTATACACCGCAATAAACGGATACGAAAGCGCCGACCAGAAAAAATACACCTGCGCGTTGGTCATGACATCCGCTTCGGCCTTGCCGAAAAGCAGGGAAAGCAGCCCGCCGCCGCCAACCAGACACCCAGCCATCACCAGTGTGGAAACCGCCGTCACGACATACAGCAGCTGCTTGGCGGAGCGGCTGGCATTTTCCGGCTCTTCCCTGCCGATAAACTGTGCCGACACGATTGCACCGCCGGTGGCGAGGGCAGAAAAAATGTTGATCAGCAGGATATTCAGGCTGTCCACCAGAGAAACACCGGACACCGAGGCTTCGCCGCAGCTCGCGACCATCACCGAATCCGCCATGCCGATGGTCACCGCCAGAAACTGCTCAACGATCAGAGGCAGAATCAGAATCCGCAGCTGCCTGCGTGTAAACATGCCGCCATACTTCCCCTCATCCAGAAAAATAGGCATTTATTATACCACCTTTTTCCGGCAAAGTCATGCGGTAAAGCGCCGAAATTCGACCTCATCCCCGTGAAAAATCCGGCTGCCGGGACGAGCCGGCCGACGTCTTTTTCCCTTTCCCCCTTCATACACATAATTGAGCGTCTGCCGTGAAGGGAAGGGAAGAAAGCGTGTTTCTCATCATCCATAAACGCATACTGCGCCGCACCGCCGCCGTATGTGCCGTCATCGTACTGCTGACGGCCGGCATCGGCTGGCAGTACAGCCGCCAGACCGCCGCCGAAGCGGAACCTGCCGAGCCGGAGTTTATCCGCTGGGTGGATTTCGAAGCCAGCTACGAGGCGCTGGAAGCGGCGCTTGAACTGGATATTGCCTCACAGGAAACCGATACGCCGGTCAGCTGGATTGACCTGATTGCGCTCGCTGCCGCCAAAAACGGCAATAACTTCAGCGGCTTTAAGCGCAGGGAGCTGGAGGGCTATGTGCAGCAGCTCCAGGAGGGTAAATCCCTGGAGGCACTTACCGAAAACCTCCGCTATTTCCCTTATTATCAAGAAGCCTACGGCGCTGCTCTGGGCGGACTGGTCGGCCATTTTGAAATTGAGGTCGACGACGAAACGGCACCGGGCGGCAAACGCTTTGCGCCGCAGTATGGCCTGAAAGCTTTCCTGCCGATTGCCAAGGGATACCCATACAGCGATTTCGATGATTTCGGTGTCAGCCGCACCTATGGCTTCACCCGCCGCCATCTTGGCCACGACTTCATGGGCGCGACCGGAACCCCTATTATTGCGGTGGAAGGCGGCGTTGTGGAAGCGCTCGGCTGGAACCAGTACGGCGGCTGGCGGATCGGCATCCGCAGCCTCGATGGCAGGCGGTACTATTACTACGCCCACCTCCGCCAGAACTTTCCTTTCAACAAATCGCTCGAGGAGGGCAGCATTGTACAGCCGGGCGACGTCATCGGCTATATGGGGCATACCGGGTACAGCACCACTGAAAACGTCAACAACATTGAGCAGCCGCACCTGCATTTCGGCATGCAGCTGATATTTGACGAATCGCAGAAGGAAAGCGACAACGAAATCTGGATCGATGTCTACCCGATCGTGCGCCTGCTCACCCGGCACCGCTGTACGGTTGTGAAAGATCCCGAAACCAAGGAGTACTCCCGTGTTTATGCTTACCGGGAAAACGCCTGACCTCCCGCTAAACGGAAAAGCAAACGCCGGTGAACTGCCGTAAATCCACGGCAGTTCACC
>CAJKBW010000066.1 GCA_905198295.1 uncultured Oscillospiraceae bacterium
ATTGTACCAGAAGGGCTGACGGGTCCTCAACTTTCATTTAACTTTACAGTCCGTTTTTAAGAGTAAGGAGAGACGGATATGAAAAAAAGTTTGCGCACAGGTCTTGCGGCAACCCTGGCACTGAGTGTTTTGTCTGTCTGTTCCCTGCAGGCGCTGGCGGATGTGCCGCCGGCGAAGGTTTCCGACTTTTCGGTTCCGGCTGGTGAAGGCACGGTTGCCGAGGCAGCGCAGGACGGCGTCCGGCTGACCTGCGACGGTCAGTATGATTTCGGCTGCCGGTTCCTGTACGACCGGGCGGTTCCGCTCGACGGGCTGGAGCTTCAACTGACCGATATGAACATCGGCACCACCTCATTCCAGCAGGTGGGGCAGGGCGGCATCTGCCTGTGGCTGGCCGCCGACGAAACGCTTGCGAACGCGATCAGGATACCGATTCAGTCCAACGTTTACGGCAACAGCGGCGGCGGTGTTTTCGATACCGCGGGCAATACATATTACGATGCGGGGGAGGGCCCCTTTTTCTGGAGCTCCAGCGGCGGGGCAACCGGCCATTCGCTGAAGCTCGATGTGGACAAAACCAGCGATGCCGAATACACCCTGACTCTCGTTACCGAGGGGTTCGGCAAGAATGGAATGGAGCCGGGTACGGCTACCAGAACCGCAACGGTGCCGGCCGACAAAATGGCGGCGCTGTTCGCCGACGGCAAGGCGAAAGTGGTAATCTCGGCTTACTTCCAGCCGACCGCAGGAGCCGTTGGCACCTCCGAGATGACCCTCAAGGCGGTTAAGGGAACCGATGCGGCGTTTGATGCCGCCGCCGTCCGGGTCCTGCAGGGCGAATCCGAAAACGCCAAAGTGTCTGCGCCGCAGGGCGTCCGGCTGACGAGCAGCAGCACGTATAATTTTGAAACACAGTTCCTGTACAATAAGGAAACCACCATCGACGGGATGGAAATCCGGCTGACCGATATGAATATCGGTACCTCCTCGTTCCAGATGGTAGGACAGGGCGGCATCAGTGTATGGCTGACCACCGATGCTGCGCGTACCAAGGCGCTGCAGATCAAGATCGAATCCAATCTCTACGGTAATACCGGCGGTTCGGTGCTGGATACGGCGGGGAATGTTTATCACGAAGAAGCGAGCGGCGCGACATTCTGGGGACCGAGCGGCGGGGCAACCGGCCATTCGCTGCAGATCAATGTGGACAAAACCAGCGACACCGAATACACCCTGACCCTCGTCACCGAAGGGTTCGGCAAGAAGGACGGCGTGCCGGCGGCCACCGCCACCAAGACGGTCACGGTGCCGGCCGACAAGATGGAGGCGCTGTTCGCCTCCGGCAAGGCCAAGGTGGTGATCGCGTCCTATTTCCAGCCCACCGCAGGTGTGGTCGGTGAGGCAAACGTAACCGTCGCTTCCCTCTACAACGAGGCGGACAAGGAGAGCGATCCGGGCGACAACGATGAGCCGAATAAACCCGAGAAGCCGGCCGGCCCGGATGTCAAGGCGGCGATGTTTAAAACGGTTGGTTCCACCGGCGCGCTCGCCGATACCGAAAACGGCGTAAAGTATAACGCCGACGGGGCATACGATTACGGCGAAACGGCGGTATTCAAGCACAAGACCACCCTAGATGGCATGCAGGTGCGTCTGGTGGACATGAATCTCGCCTCCACGGCGGTCACCAAAAGCGGGCAGGGCGGATTCCGCATGTATTTTACCACCGATGGAACGGCTGCGGGGAAGGGCTTCGTCCTGGAACTGTCCTTCAACGTTTTCGGCAATGCGGTGCTGGATATCAAAACGACCGACGGCAAAGAGCTGGCGAAGAGCGACGGCATGTTTTTCCGCAAGGTAGAGGGCGGCGTGCCGGTCGAAGATCTGACTGTGGCCATCCGGAAGGATGCCGACGGGAAGCATTACACGGTGAGCTTCTCCACCGAAAGCTACTCCTATTTTGAACTGTATCCGGAAGTCAAGCCGATGGCGGTGGATTACCAGATCGATGCGGCGGCGGTGGACGCCCTGCTCGCCGACGGCAAAACCGGGTTCGGCATCTCGGCCTATTTCCAGCCCAAGACCCATGAAGTCGGCAAATCGTCTCTGACCATTTATTCGGTGATCAATCCGGATGCCGATGACGACCGTTCCGATTCGTCCGGCGGTTCCGGTACGGAAAATCCGGTTACCGGTGCGGCGCTGCCGGCCGGCGTCCTGCTGCTCGCTGCGGCGAGTGCGGCGTGTGTGGTGTTTGTACGCCGCCGTAAGGTCTGAATAGCTAGGGGATGGCAGACCGGCACGGTCTGCCATCCTTCACCACCCCCGAGCGTTCGGGTGGTGTATGCGGAAAGGATGTGACTGTGTGAAAACCAAACGCATGCTGGCCTGGCTGACTGCCGCCGCGCTGACGGCGGGTGTGATGCTCAGCGGCTGTCAGGAGGTTAAACCCGGCGAATCGGGAGGAAGCAGCAAAAATCTGACCATCGCGACTTTCGTCGATCTGCGCATAGACGATCCGGGAACCGACGAAAACCCGAATATGTTTTATTATGCCAAACAGAAATACGAAGAAGAAACCGGCGGCACGGTGGTGGTCAAGCTGTACAACGACCAGCAGTTCCTCAGCAAGCTGGTGACCCTCATCGGCTCGGGAAACTCCCCGGATCTGGTGTATCTCGGCTCCGGCTCCATGCCGAAATTTGCCGCGATGGAAATTTTGCAGCCGGTGGACGATCTGACCGACGTCACCAAGGTCAACTATCCGGAAGCAGCGGAATCCTTCGTGTGGAAGCAGAAGCATTATGCTCTGCGGGTTGAGCAGATCCAGCCCTATATGATCTGGTACAACAAGAACCTGCTCAACAAAAACGGGCTGGAGGATCCGTATGATCTGTGGAAGTCCGGCGAGTGGAACTGGGAGAAATTTGAGGAGCTCGGCCGTGAGCTGACCCAGGACACCGACGACGACGGCAACATCGACCAGTGGGGCTTCAATACCGCCGGGGTATATACGCCCATGTGGGCCAACGGCGGCGACTGGTACCGGGTGGATGACAGCGGCAATGTCTCCATCACCTGGAAAGAAGCGCCTTTCTACAACGGCCTGAAGTTCATGCAGGATGCCGGCGGCACCTGGTGGGGCGGCGAATATGAGGGCTTCGCCACCGGCAACGTCGCGATGATCGGCTATACCTTCGAGTTTGTGTGGCTGTATGCGAATAAAATGGCGGGCGAGGATATCGGCTGCGTGCCGTGGCCGGCCGGCCCGAATTTTGAAGAAACCGGCGGCAAGTACCAAACCTACTGCAATCTGCTCGGTGTGGCGCAGGGCGCCGGCAATGCCGAGGGTGCGGTGAAGTTCTGCGATTACATGACCAGCGGCGAGCAGGAGAAAAATCTCAAGCACACGCCGTTCGGCAACGCCGCGGCGGAAAAATTCCTCACGGAAGAGCATTGGGAGGCGCTGGAATACGCCCGCGACAATTCCCGCATCAACTGCACGGGCTGGGGCGATTTCCACGAGCTGAGCTGGTATAACCCGATTTATACCAACAAGGAGGACATTGTCTCCACCCTTGACTCGCTTGAGCCGCAGCTGCGCGCGGAGATCGACAAGACGCTCAGCTACAAGATGCCGGAAATCAAGGAATTCCAGACGCCGTCGATGCTCACCTTTGAAAACGGCGATATGGGCTATCTGACCGCAGACGGCTGTCTGCCAGGCGCTGCGGCGATCACCGGCAGCACCGACGAGGCGGTTTCGGGCCAGTCGTCGCTCAAGCTGACCTCCTCAGGGGACGGCGGGCTGCTGGTACGCACCGATCCGGCGAAGCTGGAACTGCCGAGCTTCTGGACGTACACGGTCCGGTTTAAATGGAAGATCCTGGAGGAGGCGGATCCCGGTATGGGCGCCACCTTCTATGTGGCGATCCGGCAGGCCGATGCGCTCGATAACGGCGCGGGGCAGATCGGGCCGGTCAATTTGGGCGGCAATGTCGGCGAATCCGGCACCTTTGAAGGCACGATCAGCATCAATACCCAGCTGAACAACAGCGTGCTGGTGATCAGCTCGGATACCTTTAACGGCACTATCGTTATCGACGACCTGGAGATCCTGGCGGGATAACGCACAGGTCAGGGGCGGGGTATGCATAAAACGGTGTACCCCGCCCAAGTTTTAAGGATAAGGAGACGAGGGTATGCGCAAGGGACGGCGGACGGGCGCTTTTCTGACGGCTCTGGTCATGCTTGGCAGCCTTATGAGCGGCTGCGCAGGGAAACCCACCGGCAGCACGCCGGGAAACAGCGGGGCGGAAAACAGCGCGCCGGACAACAGCACGCCGGAGGAATGGCTGCCGGGCGGTTTGTATGAGGATCCGGAATTTGAACGGCAGGATGCAGACGTCGTAGAAGCGGACGTGGTACTGCCGGGAGGGATCCCCCGTCTGGTCATCGACGGAAAACAGACCGAACCGATACTGTTTTCGGCGGCGAGCCTTTCCGAAGTGACCAATCGGCAGGCGGGCTTTGCGGCCTCCAATAGTGCGGTGGTGGTGCGTGTGGGGGTTGATCCGTTTGACGGGAAAGAGGACATCTGCCGTCAGCTGGATGGCTTTATCGATGCGTACGATCAGCTGATCGAAGGGGAATATTACCTGCTGATCAGCTTTGGCACAACCGCGTCGGCGTTGCAGTTCGGGGCGGACAACTTCACCGAAAATTTCACCAACCAGAATGGCCAGACCTTTCCGTACAACTCGATAGCCTCCGATTCCTGGATGGAGTATGCTTCGCAGCTGACCGAAACGGTGGTGGATGCGGTGCTCAGCAGCCCCAAATACGCCGGAAAGGTAGTCGCCTACATGCCCTGCGGCAGCTTCGGCGGCGAGTGGTTTGGGCCGAATTTCTGGAACGGGCATTACGACAAATCGGACGCCTGCACGAAAAAATTCCGGGAATGGCTGAAGAAGACTTACGGCAGCGATGAAGCGCTGCAGGCGGCGTGGGGCAACAGCTCGGTCACCCTGGCGAAGGCCGCCGTCCCCGGCAATGTACCGGTTTACAACTCCAACGACAGCGACAAGTCCACCGTGCTGCTCGAGCCGGCGCAGCAGAATATCGCCGACTATCAGCTGTTTTACAGCGAGCTGATGGCCTCACGCATTGCGGAACTGTGCCGCGTTGTCAAGGAAAAAACCGGCGGGCGCAGTCTGGCTGGTGCGTATTACGGCTACCAGTACGAAATATCGATTGCGGTCAGCGGCTGTCTCGATCTGTCTACGCTGCTGCAGAATCCGGATGTCGATTTCCTGGCCGCTCCCAACTCCTATGCCGACCGCAACGAGGGCGGTACCGGCGCATCGATGGCGCCGGTGAGCGCGGTGCAGGCGGCGGGCAAGCTGTGGCTCGATGAATCCGACTATCGTTCGCCCATCCGCACCGCCGGCGGCGACAGCGCGGAGGTTGGACTGGGCGATGAGGGCAGCATCAAATCCTACGAAAACCTCATCGAGATCATGAAACGGCAATACGGCAAAAACATGGTGTACAACAGCGGCACCTGGTGGCTGGACCTGCTTTCCCGCGGCTGGTACGACAGCGAGGCGTTCTGGCAGGAATCGGCGAAGCTGCAGGAGCTGTACCGGCAGTATGCGTCCTATAAGACCCAGCGGACGCCGGAGGTATGCTTTGTGTGGGACGATCGGGCAATGTGCCTGCTCGGGCAGGCGTGGGCGGTGACCGACGACATCCTGCGCCAGGTCAAGCTCAACGCCCACCGCAGCGGGCTGTCCTTCGGGTTTTATTCGATGGATGACCTGCTGGCCGGGCGGATCGACGGGGCGAAAATGTATGTGATGTACACCCCGTGGGCAATTTCCGCCGACGATGCCGCGGTGCTGGAGGAAAAGCTGCACCGCAGCGGGGTGACCACGGTATGGATGTACGGTTTCGGACGAACCGATCCCGCGCTGTTTGCCCGGCTGACCGGCATGACGGTCGAGCGGCTGCCGGCCGGTTCCCTTGATCTGACGATGGGGGGCGGCCTGCCGGTGGCGGGGCTGGACGCCCGGTTCTGCTCCGGGCGGCAGGTGACTTCCCGCTATGCGGTGCAGGAAGACGGCGTGACGGTGCTCGGCCGGTATGACGCCGGCGGGCAGGCTGCGGCCGCGCTGGTGGAAAAGGACGGCTGGAAATCGGTGTTTTACGGCAACACACTGATGAAAAATGATGTGCTGCGCGCGCTGGCCGCCTATGCGGGGGCCACGGTGCGGCTGGATACGCAGGATGTGGTATACGACGACGGTTCCCTGCTGGTGGTGCATGCCTCAGCTTCCGGCAGCAAGACGCTGCATTTCCCCGGCGCCTGCGATGTGTACGATTATTTCACCGGCACGTGGCACACCGGGGTAAGCACCGTCGACGTGGAGATGGACAGCTATACTACCCGGTATTTCTTCTATGGAAAACAGGCGGATCTGCAGGGCTGCGGCATCGGCTGACAGGAGGGCTGATATGAACGTAAAGGGCAGGATTTCCGGCTGGCTGCGCGCGGGCGCAGCGCTGCTGGCCATCGCCGGGCTGCTGGCCGTGCCGGGATGCGGGGGAGATCCCTTCAGGCCGGCCGGACGGTATGAGGATCCCGATTTCACGCGAAAGGATGAACATATGGTGGAAGCGCGACTGGTGCAGGTGGGCGGCATCGCCCGGCTTGCCATAGACGGCCGGCAGGTCGAGCCGATTATTTATCCGAGCGGCAGTCTGCCGACGGCGGATCCGGCCAACAGTCCGGCGGTTCGCCAGACCAAGCTTGCCGGGGAACATGGGGTGGAGATTTTCCGCGTGGACCTGAATGTCTACAAGGGCAACCCCGCCGCTACCGCGCAGCAGCTTGACCGGATCATCGACAACATTACCCAGCTGTGCGAGAATCCTTATCTGATCCTGTATTTCCGCTCGTGGGAACCGGATGCCGCCATCTTCGGCGGCACCGATTACGACATGTTCATCGATCAGAACGGGCAGAGCGTGGGCTACGCTTCGATGGCCTCGGACAAATACCTCGAGCACGCCAAGGCGCTGATGAGCACCCTGGTGGATGTGGTGATGGAAAACCCGAAATTTTCCGAACGGGTCATCGGCTATTTCCCCAGCGGCAACGGCTGCGAATGGTTCCTGCCGGGGGACGGACGGTACGACTGCTCCGGTGCCGCGCAGGACAAATTC
Organism: uncultured Oscillospiraceae bacterium; assembly: GCA_905198295.1. Classification (GTDB taxonomy): domain Bacteria; phylum Bacillota; class Clostridia; order Oscillospirales; family Acutalibacteraceae; genus UMGS1591. Next base: position 7,228 of record CAJKBW010000066.1, read on the forward strand.
CGGGCGTATGTGCAGGCGCTGTACGGCACCGAGGAGGCGCTGCGGGAGGCCTACGGCAACGACAGCCTGACCTTTGACGCGGTGCGCATCCCGAACAACGTCGCCGGCGGCGCCGGGAAACCGGCGACAATGGCGGCCACCCTGCTGACCGATCCGTCGCGGCGCATTGTGCGGGACTACTACGATTACGTCAACGACACACTGGCCGATTTCATCCTGGCGATGGCGCAGGTGGTCAAGGACAAAACCGACAACCGCAGCCTGACCGGGTTCTATTACGGCTACAACTTCGAGTCGTCGGTGTCCACCCCGCTGGCCGGCATCTACCGCATGGAGCGCATCCTCACCTCGCCGTATATCGATTTCCTCGCCGGGCCGGTATCCTATGCCGACCGCAACGGCGGCGGTGTGGGCATGTCGATGTCGCTGCTCAGTTCGGTGACCGCCAATGGCAAGCTGTGGATCGACGAGTCCGACTATCGTTCGCCCATCAAAACCGCCGTCGGCAATGAGCACGCCGGCGTCGGAATGGAGGGCGGCATCGCCGATAGAACCGAGCTGACCGGCATCGTGCGCCGGCAGTACGGCAAGCAGATGGTGTACAACAGCGGCACCTGGTTCCTTGACCTGATCGACAAGGGCTGGTGGGATGACGAAGACTTTTGGCAGGAAGCGCAGTCGCTGAGTGAACTGGCGGCCGCTTATGCGTCGTACAAGTCGGCTAAGGCGCCTGAAGTGGCGCTGGTCTACGATTCCCGGGCGGTCAGCCTGCTGGCCGACCCGTGGAACACGTCGGTGGATATCTACCAGCACATCCGCGACAACATCGCCCGTACCGGGCTGTCCTTCGGGCTGTATACCACCCAGGACGTGGCCGCCGGTCTGGTGGACGACGCGACGCTGTACGTGATGATGACCCCGTGGCGCATGGACGCGGATACCGCGGCGAAGGTGGAAGCGGTGCTGCACCGCAAGGGCAAAACCGCGGTATGGGTGTACGGCCCGGGCGAGACGGCACAGGAGGATTTCCATCGGCTGACCGGCATGACGGTCAAGCGTTCCGCCGGCCGGCTGCAGACGCTGGAAATCCTGATGGAACCGGGCGCCGATAAGCTGCTGCCGGGGACGGCCAACCAGTTTGTTTCCGGCCTGGGGGTCTATGAAAAATACTATGTCGAGGACGAAAACGCGACGGTGCTCGGCCGGTACGATTCCGGCGACCGGGAGGCTGCGGTGGCCGCAGTGGAAAAGGACGGCTGGAAATCCGTTTTCTGCGGCAGCTTCCATCTGACGGTGGAATTTCTGCGCGGGACGGCGGCATGGGCCGGGGTCAACTGCTTTGCCGACACCGGGGATGTGGTATATGCGGACGGTGCGCTGGCGGTGTTCCACGCGAGCGAAGACGGGGAAAAGACCCTCACCCTGCCGAAAAAATGCGATGTGTACGATTATTTTTCCGGACAGTGGCATAAAGGCGTGCAGACACTTTCCTTCACCGCGCAGGCCGGTGAGACACGGTATTTCTTTTACGGCAGACAGGCAGACCTGCAGAGCTGCGGCATCGGACGGGAGGAATAAACATGCGCCTGAAAAGCGTCGGGAAATGCGTGCGCCGGATGGGGTTTTGCGTGCTCGGCGCGGCCGGATGACTGATCGGGCGGCAGATCCGCCGCCGAAGGAGGAGTACATAATGGGAGAGTTTGAACGGATTCCGGCGAAGGTGGAACGGGTGCGGGGCATCCCCCGGCTGTTCGTCGACGGCAGGATGATGGCACCGAACCTGCTGATGCCCATCCGCGGGCCGCAGCCGGAGATTTACCGCAGTGAAATCGCCCGGGCAGCCCGCCACGGGGTGCCGCTGGTGTGCGTGTGCCTCGACGGCACGGTGGAGCGGACGGTGGACGAGGTGCTTGCCTGCGCCCCTGATGCGAAGATCGTCCTGCGCATCGCGTTTCCGGTGGATATGCGTACCCGGGGATTTACCGGGCACAACTATGTCAATCAATACGGCGAGGAAATGCCCTCCTATTCTTATGCGTCGGAGGCGTGGTTCCGCTACACCGCCGAACGGGTGACCGAGGTGGTCGAGGCGGTGGGGGCCTATGCCCCGGCGGCCGGCCATGTGATCGGCTATCACATCGGCGCGGGGGATTCGGGCGAATGGCTCGGCCCGTATTTCTGGGAGGCGTACATCGACTGCTCCCCGGTGAACCGGCAGCGGTTTTCCGCCTTCCTGGCTGAGCGCTACGGCACCGACGGGGCGCTGCGGGAAGCCTGGGACGATCCGGCGGTTTCGCTGGAGGACGACCTGATCCCGCGGCGGCTGCCGGGCACGGAATGCCTCGAAATGTTCCATGCCTACGGCGCGTTTGAAGACCGCTTCCTGACCGGGCGGAAGTATCGGCGGTATACCGACTATTTGGAATATTACAACGGTCTTGCGGCCCAGCGGATTACCGCGCTGGCGGCGCTGGTCAAACGGCTGACCGGCCGGCGCAGCCTGGCCATGTTCTTTACCGGCTATCACACCGAGGCGCGTCTGCCGCATTCGGGCCAGTATGCGCTGCACCGGATCCTGCAGAGCCCGGATATCGACGCGATATGCGCGCCGGTGTCCTATGATGACCGCAACGAGGGCGGCAAGGGCCCCTCTATGGGCCCCATTCAAAGCATCGAAGCGTTCGGCAAGCTGTGGATGGACGAGGCCGATTACCGTTCCCCGGTGCGCAAAGCGCAGGGAAACAGCGAAGTGGCCGGCGGGCTGGACACCGGCGGATACTGCCGGTCGGTGGAAGGGCTGCTGGAGGTGGCCGCGCGGCAGCTGGGCAAATGTATGGTGTATGGCGGCAGCGCCTGGTGGTTCGATATGGTCGGGCGCGGCTGGTACGATTTCGACGAATTCTGGCAGCTGGGCCGTCGGTTCAACGACTGGTACGAAGCGTATATGCGGCTGCAGCGGGCGGCCAGCCCAGACGTCGCTTTCATCACCGACGAAAACGCGAGGTTTATCGAGGGCGATCCCTGGGCCTGCGGCCAGGCGATGCTGCAGATGCGGGAGCCGCTGTATGCCTGCGGCCTGTCCTGCGGCTGGTTCCTGCTGCAGGATCTGCTGGAAGGGCACCTTCCGGATACCCGTCTGGTGGTGCTTTTGCAGCCCTGGCGGCTGGATCACGATACGGTCGAACGCCTGCTGCCAAAGCTGGAGGGGAAAACCGTGCTGCTGATGGGCGGCATGGGGCAGACCGCGCCGGAGGATTTCGCCCGGCTGTGCGGTGTGGCGGTGGAGAAATCGGCCGGCGGCAGCACACAGATCCGGCTGGAAACGGATAACGCGCTGCCCGGCCTGTCCGGCATCGTAGAGGGGCCGGAATGCAGGGAGCGTGCCGTCTGTGCCGACGGGACGGTGCTCGGCCGGTATGCCGACGGGACGCCGGCGATGGCTCTGGCGGCGGACGGCCGCGGTATGTTCTGCGGCGGCGCGGTGTTCACCCCCGCGCAGCTGCGTGCGCTGGCCCGCCAGGCGGGCGGGCACGTGTTTGCCGACAGCGACGACGTCGTGTTTGCCGACAGCGGACTGGTCGTGCTGCACGCACGCAGCGGCGGGAGCAAAACGATCGCTTTCCCCGAAGTGTGCGACATATACGACGCGGTGAAAAACCGCTGGTTTATCCGTACCGACCGCATCGAAGTGCCGGTGGATAATCAGACCACCCGTCTGTTCTTTTACGGCGAACAGGCGGTAATGCAGGCGGCGGGTCTGGGATGAAGCCGGAAAAACAAACCGATTGAATACAGGTGGTGGCAGGATTGAAACGGTTGCAGGGATATCGGAGATTGCGCAGGGGGCTGACCGCCTGGTTGGCCCTGCTGCTGGCATCGTTGCTGCCGGTGAGCGGCCTGACGGTTTCGGCGGATACGGCCGAAGGGCAGGCGCCGGCTGTGCAGGAACAGGATACGGCGGCGGATGCACTGCCGGATTACCGGGAATATGAGGCAGCCCACCGGCAGAAGGCGCGCCCGCAGCGGGAAATTGTGCTGACGGCGGCACAGGCCGGATGCCCGGCCGAGGCGTTTGAAGGACGGGAGGCGATATATCTCGACCCCGAAACGCAGGCGGCTGCGTGGACGTTTACGGCCGGGGAAGAGGGCATGTACCGGATCCGGCTGGAGTATTATCCGGTTGAGGGGCGCAGCAAGCCGGTGGAAGCCGCGCTGCTCCTCGACGGCGCGCAGCCGTTTGACGGCTGCGGCAGTTTGAAATTCGGCCGGGTATGGAAAAACAGCGCCGACACCTTCCGTACCGATGCGGCCGGCAACCAGCTGCGGCCGACGCAGGTGGAATGTCCCGGCTGGCTGGACGCCGACGCGGCCGACCGCGATGTGTCCGGCCGGGTGTACGAATTCTATTTGACAGCCGGGGAACACCGCCTTTCCCTTGCCGCAAACGAGGAGGCCTTCCGCCTGGCGTCGCTGACGCTGTATAATCCCGAGCCGGTGCAGGCGTACGCGCAGGCCGGCCCCTCCGCCGAACAGGCGGCGGCCACGCCGGCTTATGTCCGCACATGGGAAGCGGAGACGGCTCCGCGGAAATCCGACGCCACCCTGTATCCTTCCACCGACCGCACCAGCCCGCTGACCACGCCCTATGATCCGGTCAAAGTGCAGATGAATACCATCGGCGGTTCGACCTGGGCGGCGGCGGGGCAGTGGATCGAATGGGATATCGAGGTGCCGGCGGACGGATATTATACGCTGGTGCTGCGCGCGCGGCAGAACGTGATGCGCGGAATGAAGTCCTACCGCCGGCTGACCATTGACGGGGCCGTGCCGTACACAGAGTGCGAGGCGCTGGCTTTCCGGTATGACAGCAAGTGGCAGGTGGTGGAACTCGGCGACGGTACGCAGCCGTACTATTTCCATCTGACGGCGGGCAGGCATACCATCCGCCTGGAAGCGGTGCTCGGGGAGATCGAGTATTCGGCGGCGGTGCTTGAAGAGGCGCTGACAGGGCTCAATACCCTGTACCGCCGGGTCGTGATGATCACCGGCACCGTTCCGGATACCCTGCGGGATTATTCGCTGCATACCCAGATACCCGACCTGGTGTCCTCCATGCGCCGTTATGCGCAGGTGCTCACCGACGAGATTGAACGTATCGAACGGCTGACCGGCAGCGAGGGGTCCGAAGCCTCTTTCCTGCGGCGGTTCGCCGAACAGCTGATCAGCTTTGCGGATAAGCCGGATACCATTCCGGAGCGGCTGAGCTATTTCAAATCCAACATCAGCGCCCTGTCCACCCTCCTGCTCAGCCTGCACCAGCAGCCGCTGGAACTGGACACGCTCACCGTTGCGACGGCCGGATATGCGCTGCCGCGGGCGAATGCGAACTTCTTTGAGCAGGCGGCGCATGAGATCAAGGCGTTTGCCGCGTCGTTCTTCAATGACTATGCCGCGGTCGGCGCCGCGCAGGGGGACGGGGAAACCCTGAAGGTGTGGCTGACCACCGGACGGGATCAGGCGCAGATCATACGCACCATCGTCGATGACCTTTTCCAGCCGCAGTACGGCATCGGGGTAGAACTCAGCCTGATCCAGGGCTCGGTAACCGAACCGATCATGGCCGGCCGGGGGCCGGATATCGTGATCGGCATCGGCCGTGCGCAGGTGACCGATCTGGCGGCGCGCGGTGCGCTGCTGCCGCTGGACGGGTTCGACGGGCTGGATGCGGTCAAGCAGCGGTTCCAGGCAACCGCAGCGGTGCCGTACATGTATGACGGGAAGCTGTATGCCCTGCCCGAGACGCAGGAATTCAACATGATGTTTGTGCGGACCGATATTTACGATGAACTGGGGCTGGACATCCCGGAGACGTGGGAGGATGTACGCCGGCAGGCGGGGATTGTGCAGCAGAACAACCTGAATATGGGGCTGGTCAACGGGGTGCATTCCAGCACGACCACGGCCCTCAACTCGGGGCTGCCCAGTATCCTGACGGCGCTGCTGTGCCAGAACGGTATGCAGTATTACCGCGGGGATCTGTCGGCAACGGTGTTCAGCACGCCCGAGGCGGTGGAGGTGTACAAGACCTTTACCTCCTTCTTTACGGACCTGTCCTTTACGGTGTATTTCGACGCCGCCAACCAGTTCCGCACCGGGGAGATGCCGCTGATCATCGCGCCGCTGTCCACCTACAACACGCTGTACATTTCTGCGCCGGAAATCCGCGGGCTTTGGCGGATGGTGCCGATTCCCGGCACGCCCGGCGAGAACGGCACCGATATCCGGCAGGACGGCACCGGAACCGGCACGCTGATTCTGCGTGGCTGCGAAAATCCCCAGGCGGCCTGGCAGTTCCTGGAGTTCTGGTCGTCGGCCGAAGTGCAGGCGCGCTTTGCCCAGGAGCTCGAAACGCTGCTGGGTGCCGGCGCGCGCTATATGACGGCAAACACAGAGGCTTTTTACGGCTTGTCCTGGTCGCGTCAGGAGCTCGAAGAGATCCGCCGGCAGCGGGATGCGGTGACGGAATTCCCGCAGGTTCCCGGCAGCTATATTCTCACCCGCAATCTGACCAATGCCTTTGTTGCGGTGACCGAAGGGGAAAACGTGCGGGAGACCCTGCTCAAATATGCGCGCATCATGGATGGAGAGCTGGAACGCAAACAGGCCGAATTCGGCTACACGCTGGGAGGTGGCTATTATGGCGGTTAAGACGGGCAGAATCCGGCGCGCCTTTACCTTTACCCGCTCGGATCTGCGCAGCTATGCGATGCTGGCGCCGTATCTGTTCTTCTATGCCCTCACGATTCTGGTGCCGCTGGTGATTACGGTGGCGCTCAGCTTCACCACCTACAACATGTTCCAGATGCCCAAATGGGCCGGGCTGGACAACTTCATCCGCATCTTCATCGCTGACGATGTGTTTTTAAAGGCGTTTACCAACACGATCCTGTTTGCGGTTTTCACCGGTCCGCTGAGTTTTCTGCTGTGCTTTTTCGTGGCCTGGGTAATCAACGACCTGCCGCCGAAGCTGCGCGCGCTGGTGACGCTGGTGTTTTATGCGCCGTCGATTTCGGGCACCGCTTATGTGATGTGGAGCTTCATCTTCTCGCCCGATGCCAATGGCATCGCGAACGGCTGGCTGATGGGGCTGGGGATCCTGGATGAACCGCTGCTGTGGTTTCAGGATACCAAAATGAGCCTCGGGCTGCTGATTGCGGTGCAGATCTGGCTGAGCCTCGGCGTCGGCTTCCTGTCCTTCATTGCCGGGCTGCAGAACGTGGACCGGGATATGTATGAGGCGGGGGCGATCGACGGCATCCGCAACCGCTGGCAGGAGCTGTGGTACATCACGCTGCCCGCGATGAAGCCGATGCTGCTGTTCGGCGGGATTACGCAGATAACCTCCGCCTTTTCGGTCAGCGACATCAGCATGACCCTCACCGGCTTCCCCAGCGTGCAGTATGCGACGCATACGCTGTCGCTGCATGCCTACGATTTCGGGATTGTCCGGTACGAAATGGGATATGCGTCGGCCGTTTCGGTGGTGCTGTTTATTCTGATCCTGTTTACCTATAAGCTGTTCAATTTCCTGCTCAGCCGGCTTGGCTCCTGAGCGGCCGAAACCATGCGAGGAAGGTGACGATATGCCGGGAATTCCGATGACAAAAGCACGGCCTGCCCGCCGTCTGCGCGCTGCGCGCGCCAAACGGTTCAGCCGCAGTCTGGGCGGTTCCCTTGTGCTGGGCGTGCTGCTGGGCATCATGGGGATTTTTATGGTGCTGCCGCTGGTGTATGCCGTGGTCAGCGCGTTCAAGCCGCCGGAGGAGTTCTTTATTTTTCCGCCGCGCTTTTATGTGGTCAATCCGACGCTGGACAATTTCAGCAGCCTGCTGGATCTGACCGGCAATCTGTGGGTGCCGTTTACCCGCTATCTGTTCAACAGCGTGTTTGTCAGTATCACCGGAACGCTCGGGCACGTGCTGCTGTCCTCGACGGCGGCGTACGTGCTGTGCAAGCACCGGTTCAAAGGCCGGCAGGTGCTGCTGAGCATGATCGTGGTCTCGCTGATGTTTACCTCCAAGATCATGGGCATCCCGCAGTATCTCGTAACGGCAAAATTTGGCTTTATCGATACGTATATGGCGCTGATTGCGCCGGTGCTGGGCATGACGCTCGGCGTGTTCCTGATGAAGCAGTTTATGGAGGGCGTGCCGGATGCCATCATCGAAAGCGCCCGCATCGACGGCGCGGGGGAGCTGCGCATCTGCTGGCGGATCGTGATGCCGGCTGTGCGGCCGGCATGGATTACGCTGGTCATCTTTGCGTTCCAGAACATTTGGAATTCTACCGGCGGAAACATGATATACAGCGAGCAGCTCAAGGTGCTGCCTACCGTTATGACCCAGATCGCCGCCACCGGCATGACCCGGGCGGGGGTGGGGGCCGCGGTATCGCTGCTGCTGATGATCCCGCCGATTGTGGTATTCGTCATCTCCCAGAGCAGCATCGTGGAAACGATGGCCAGCTCCGGCATCAAGGAATAAGGGGGTGCAGCGATTGAAAACGTCATTATGCCGCCGTCTGCTGTGCCGCATGCTGCCGGTGCTGCTGCTTGCCGCGCTGCTGGTCCAGCCGGTGGCGGCGGCCGAACCGGCACAGGAGGTGACGCTGTCCTATTACTATAACACCTGGGGCGAGTCGGTGCCCGCTCCGGCGGGCTACGCGCCGACGGACACGGTCGGAAGGGATCTCGGTGATTTTGGGGCGCTGAATGCGCCGTCCGATCTGTTTGTGCGCGGGCGGGAAGTTTTTGTGCTGGACAACGGCAACAACCGGGTGATGGTATTCGACGAAACGCTCGCACCGCTGCGGGAAATTCCGGTTTCGCACGAGGCGGGGCTTGAGGATGCGCGCGGGCTGTTTGTGGATGAAGAGGGCCGGCTGTTTATCGCGCTGTCGGGACAGAAGCTCATCCTGATCTGCACGCCGGACGGGCAGGTGGAAAAGGCCATCCCCCAGCCGGTTTCCGACCTGATCCCGGAGGATTTCCTGTATACGCCCACCCGGGTTTTGGTCAATGCGTACGGCTATTTGTGCGTGGTGGCGGAAGGCTCCTATTACGGCGTTGTGCTGATGGATATGGACGGCCGGTTTGAAGGGTTTTATGCCAGCGACCGGGTGCAGGGGGATGCGCTGACCATTCTGAGCAACCTGATGCGCCGCTTCTTTACCCAGGCGCAGAAGGACAAGATGCAGCGGATGCTGCCGACCGAGTATTCCTCGCTGGCGATGGACGCGGAGGGCTTCCTCTATACCACGTCGGCCACCACCAAGGATAAAACCGCCTCGATCAAAAAGCTCAGCCCCTCCGGCACCAATATCCTGCTCAACAGCCGGAAGGTTCCCTATGGGGATCAGGAGACCGCCGTGGTCAGCGGATCGCAGGTTGAAACCCAGTTCACCGATCTTTGTGTGGACAGCGACGGCTTTATCAGCGCGCTGGATACACAGCGCGGCAAGGTGTTCCAGTACGACCAGGAAAGCAACCTCATTGCGGTGTTCGGCAGCCTGGGGGATCAGAACGGCACCTTTTCCGCGCCGGCGGCAGTGGATTGCCTGGATGACCGGGTGCTGGTGCTCGACCGCGGACGCGGCCAGTTTGTCGGCTTTGCGCCTACGGCCTACGGGGATGCGCTGCGCCGGGCGACCGTGCTGTACAATGACGGCCAGTTTGCCGCTTCAAAGGCGATCTGGGAGGATGTGTGCGAAAAAAACGCCGGTCTGGAGCTGGCGTACGACGGCCTGGGCAAGGCCGCGCTTGGGGAGGAAGATTATGCTTCCGCCATGCGTTATTTTCGCCTTTCCCAGAACCGGGAGGATTATGCCGAGGCGTTTGAGGCCAGCCGCAGCGTGCTGCTGCAAAAGTGGTTCCCGCTGATTTTCCTGGCGGCGGCGGCCGGTCTGGTGCTGCTGTGGTGGGCGCTTTCCCGCCGCATCCGCGCGGGAAAGCGCGGGGAGGAGAAAAAGATCGGACGGTTCGTTTCCCC
>CAJKBW010000067.1 GCA_905198295.1 uncultured Oscillospiraceae bacterium
TTCCGTGTTTTTCTGTGCAGCGTGGCGCTTGATGGCTTCAAAGCTCTCGGCGCTGATGACATGCTCAATACGGCAGGCATCCTCGACGGCGTGTTCCCGGTCTACCCCCAGCCGTTCCAGCCAGTTGGTCAGCAGGACGTGCCGTTCATATACCCGTTCTGCGATCGCCTGACCGGCCGCAGTCAGGGTGATGAGCCCGTCGCCGTCCATTTCGATATACCCGTTTTCCCGCAGGTTTTTCATGGCGATGCTCACGCTGGGCTTGGAAAACTCCAGTTTGCCGGCGATATCGATGGAACGCACAAAGCCTTTTTCCTGCTGGAGCATAAGAATCGCTTCCAGATAATTTTCCGCAGATTCCTGTATTTTCATCGTCTCGCCGCCCTTTTTGTATGTTGTTACCATTATACCATGCCGAATGGGAATTGCAAGTCTCCGGCCGGCGGAGGAGAGGGAAACGCGGCGAACCGCGTTTCCCCGTGCGGAAATGCCGTCAGAACATGCCTCGGGTCAGATCTTCTGCGCAGCGGCGGAGGCTTTTCAGGGAATCGATCCGGGCGGCGTGCTGCTGTACGGCATACTGCAGATCTTCCGGCAGCGCGCAGTAGAACTGTGCGGCCCGCTCGTTTTCCCGCAGCAGTGTTTCGAGCCCTTTGCCCTTTTCCATAAAAAAACATCCCCCTTTTCCGCTTTTCGCCGGGTTTGCCGGCCGTTTTAGTATGCGGCGGCAGGGGCAAAGTATACGGGATTTACGCCTCCAAGAAGACGATGGAAGCGTTCTTTTTCAATGCGAGCCGGCATTCGGCTTCCGCACATTTGGTGATGCCGGCGATCACCGGACAGGCCGCGTGCACCGGAAAATGTGCAAGCGCGTAGTCGTAAAGCGGCCCGCTGCCCGGACGGGTCAGGCAAAGTTCATACGCGTCGAAGGTGCCGCCGAGGGTCTGCATCATTTTCTGCACGGCCTCGCAGCCGCCGTCCACCCGGAGCGTCACCTCCATCTGATCGGCGGATTCCGCCGTTACCGTCGCATCAAATCCGCATATGCCCGGTTCGATTTTTACTCTGGTCATTTGCCTCTCCCTTTCTTTACTGCGTTTGAACAGGCTTATTGTAATCCTTTTCGGGGAATCCGTAAAGACGCAAACCGGCATATCCGCCCGGTTTTGGCTTGCGTTTTGGCGGCGTTTGGGCTATACTGAGGGCACAGGAATGCAGTCTGACAAAAGGGAGGAAACCTGTGTATGAATCCGGAAAACCGTGACGGCGCGGCAAACGCCTATACCCGAATTTACGATGTGGTGCGCCGCATCCCGGCGGGTAAGGTGGCCACCTACGGCCAGGTGGCGCTGCTGGCCGGCAATCCGCGCTGGGCGCGGGTGGTGGGCTATGCGCTGCATGTCAATCCCGACCCGGACGGCATTCCCTGCTTCCGGGTGGTCAACCGCATGGGCGGCTGTTCGGATGCGTTCGCGTTCGGCGGCAGGGAGCGTCACCGGGAGCTGCTGCGCTGCGACGGTGCCGTGCTGCTGCCGGACGGCCGGGTGGATCTGGCGCGCTGCCAGTGGGACGGAAAAAGCCGGCACTGAATTTGTGGATAAAGCGAAAGGAGACAACGTATGCCGTTTATTTCATCGAAGGTCAGCGTGCCGCTGACAGACGAAAAGGAACAGGTGCTTAAAGCCCGGCTCGGCCAGGCGATCACCTGTTTTCCGGGCAAAAGCGAAAGCTTTCTGATGCTCGATTTCGAGGACAACTGCCGGCTATATTTCCGCGGGGAGCCGGGACCGGCGGCCTTTATCGAAGTCAAGGTGCTCGGCGCGCTTGAGCGGGCGCACTGCGAAAAGATGACCGCGGCGGTTACCGCTGTTTTTGCGGAAGAACTGGGGATCGATCCCGGGCGTATTTATGTCCGCTATGAGGAAACGGAGCACTGGGGCTGGAACGGCGGGAATTTCTGACCGGCATGCGCCGGCTGGTGCGGCCAGACAAAAGCAGAAAGAGGGGGAGTCCGTGAAAAAGGTGGTTTTGGGCGGGGCATACATTATCGGCGGAATATTGCTTGCCATGTTATCGATTTTAAAAATTGACGGAAATATAACCGGACCGATTTTGGCTTTTCCCGTAATCGGGCTGATCTTATTTCTGGTGGGCAGCTTCCTGGGAATACGCGGCTTGTACGAGGACAAGGACGAAAGAAAATAAAAAAAGTCCTGTGTGCTGCATGAAGGGTATAAAATAACGCGCCGGCAAAAATGCCGGCGCGTTTTAGCGGTTTCAGCGGTTGAGCAGGTATACCCCGATGTTCAGATAGCCCGCGAACAGCAGCCAGAGCTGGTACGGGATCATCAGCCGGCCGGCGGTGCGGTGGATATAGCGGAAGCCGGTAGCAGTCAGCGAAACCAGGCCGAACAGCAGCACCAGCCAGAAAAAGGCGAAAAGCCGCCACTGCAGCCGGAAAAAGATCACCGGCCAGAGCACGTTGACCACCAGCTGGAGAAAATACATCCGCAGCGGTGGCGCCCGGTCTATATCGTCGGTGTTCCACACCAGATAGGCGGCAAAGCCCATGAGCAGGTACAGAATGGTCCACACGATCGGGAATACCACGGCGGGCGGGGTCAGCGGCGGCTTGCGCAGCGTCTCGAAGGCGGATGTCCCCCCAAGAAAGCCCCCGAGCATGCCGAGCAGCAGGGTGACCCCTTCAAAAAACAGAAAAGCCCTCAAATCGAAGGTGCGGCGGCGAACGGCTGCATACATGTTGGATTCCTCCTCTGATTTCCGGAGCGTTTTATGGTATAGTGTATGCGCTTTCGCGGCGTTTTAGTCGCCGGGACGACCACCAGATACGGTGGACAAAGGCGGAAAACACAACTATTTCTTGACAGAATGGCGGTTGGCGGGATACAATAAAGTATTGATGGCATTCCTGCCGGCGTCCGGCCGGCAGAAAACAACGACGATAAGGAATGATTCACACTATGGCGTCCAAAAAGCAAAGCTACGGCAACGAAAGCATCACCTCCCTCAAAGGCGCCGACCGGGTGCGTAAACGGCCTGCCGTTATTTTCGGCTCGGACGGGCTGGAGGGCTGTGAGCACGCGGTGTTTGAAATATTGTCCAACTCGATCGACGAGGCACGCGAGGGCTACGGCAGCCGCATCATCACCACCTGCTATGAAGACGGCTCGATCGAGGTGCAGGATTTCGGCCGCGGCATGCCGGTGGACTACAACCCGCGGGAGCAGCGGTTCAACTGGGAGCTGATTTTCTGCGAGCTGTACGCCGGCGGCAAGTACAACACCAACGAGGGCGAGAGCTACGAATATTCCCTCGGCCTCAACGGTCTGGGCGCCTGCGCAACCCAGTATTCGTCGGAATATATGGACGTCGAGGTGCGCCGCGACGGCACGCGGTACACCCTGCATTTCGAGCACGGCGAAAACATCGGCGGCCTCACGCAGGAGCCGTACGCCCGCAAGGACACCGGCACCACCATCCGCTTTAAGCCGGATCTGAAGGTGTTTACCGATATCCGCATCCCGGCGGATTATTACCGGGATATCCTGCGCCGGCAGGCGATTGTCAACCCCAACCTGCTGTTTGTGCTGCGGCTGCAGAATGGCCGCAGCTTCGATACCGAGGAATTCGTCTATCAGAACGGTATTGAGGATTACGTTAGGGAGCTGGTCGGGGAAGAGCGGCTGACCGATGTGCAGGTCTGGTCAGCGGAGAGGCGCGGCCGCGACCGCGCGGACAAGCCGGAATACAAGGTCAAGCTCAATGTGGCGCTGTGCTTTTCCAACAAGATGAATCTGCTCGAGTATTACCATAATTCCAGCTTCCTTGAGCATGGCGGTGCGCCGGAAAAGGCGGTGCGCTCGGCGTTTGTGGCGCAGATTGACGCCTATCTCAAGCAAAACGGGCGGTATCTCAAAAACGAGAGCAAGATCAGCTTTCAGGACGTGCAGGATTGTCTGGTGCTGGTGTCGTCCTCCTTTTCGACCCAGACCTCTTACGAAAATCAGACCAAAAAGGCGATTACCAACAAATTTATTCAGGAGGCCATGACCGAATTCCTGCGGCACAACCTCGAGGTGTATTTTCTCGAAAACAAGGCGGAAGCGGACAAGCTGACCGAGCAGGTGCTCATCAACAAGCGCAGCCGCGAAAAGGCTGAAACCACCCGCCTGAACTTGAAGAAAACGCTGCAGAGCGGCAACGATCTCGCTTCCCGCGTGCAGAGCTTTGTGGACTGCCGCAGCAAGGACGTGACCGAGCGCGAGCTGTTCATCGTGGAGGGTAAATCCGCTATGGGCGCCTGCATCCAGGCGCGCAATCCCGATTTTCAGGCCATCATCCCGGTACGCGGCAAAATCCTCAACTGCCTGAAGGCCGAATACGACAAGATTTTCAAAAACGAGATCATCACCGACCTGATCAAGGTGCTCGGCTGCGGGGTGGAGGTCAAGAGCAAGGCCAACAAGGATCTCGCGACCTTTGATCTGTCGCTGCTGCGCTTCAGCAAGGTGATTATCTGCACCGATGCCGACGTCGACGGCTTCCAGATCCGCACCCTGATCCTCACCATGCTCTACCGCCTGACCCCGACCCTTATCGAGGAGGGACGGGTGTTTATCGCGGAGACGCCGCTGTACGAGATTACCTGCAAAAACGATACCTATTTTGCCTACGACGACAAGGAAAAGAGCGAAATCCTCACCGAAATCGGCGACGCCAAATACACCATCCAGCGCTCCAAGGGACTGGGTGAAAACGACCCCGACATGATGTCGATGACCACGATGAATCCCGCAACCCGCCGGCTCATCAAGGTGGAGCCAACCGAGGCGGAGGCGACGTCGATGATGTTCGACGTGCTGCTCGGCGACAACCTGAACGGCCGCAAGGACTTCATTGCCGAGCGCGGGAGTCTGTATCTCGATATGGTGGACGTGAGCTGATCCGGCGCGCCATAAGACTGTCCGGAAATACCAGACGAAGGAATGAACGACTGTGGCTAGTAAGAAAAGTAAACCACGCGCGCAGACGCTGGACAAGCTGCCGGAAAACGCGCACATCGCCGGGGCGGGACTGGTGGAAAGCCAGCGGATCACCGACACCCTCGAAACCAACTATATGCCGTATGCGATGAGCGTCATCCTCTCCCGCGCCATCCCGGAAATCGACGGCTTCAAGCCCGCACACCGCAAGCTGCTGTACACCATGTACAAAATGGGGCTGCTCACCGGTGCGCGCACCAAGTCCGCCAACATCGTCGGCGCGACCATGAAGCTCAATCCGCACGGCGACGCCGCCATTTACGAGACGATGGTGCGGCTGTCCCGCGGCTATCAGGCGCTGCTGCATCCGTATGTCGATTCCAAGGGCAACTTCGGCCGCGCATATTCGAGCGAGATGGAATACGCCGCCTCCCGGTATACCGAGGCGAAGCTCGACCCGCTGGCCGGGGAGCTGTTCCGGGACATCGACAAGGATACGGTGGATTTTGTCGACAACTACGATTCCTCGATGAAGGAGCCGACCCTGCTGCCGGTGTCCTTCCCGTCGATTCTGGTCAACAATAACGTCGGCATCGCGGTCGGCATGGCGAGCTCCATCTGCTCATTCAACCTGTCCGAGGTATGTGAGACTGCGATTGCGCTGATGAAGGACGAGAACCACGACGTCCTTTCCACCCTCAAGGCGCCGGATTTTCCCGGCGGCGGCCAGATCATCTATGACCGCGGGGAGCTGGAAAAAATCTACGCCACCGGCCGCGGCAGCGTCAAGGTGCGCGCGGTGTACAGCTATGACAAATCCGCCAACTGCATCGATGTGACCGAAATCCCGTCCACCACTACGGTGGAGGCGATCATCGGCAAGCTGACCGAGCTGGTCAAAAACGGCCGCATCCGGGAAATTGCGGATGTGCGCAACGAAATCGGCCTGAGCGGCCTGAAAATCACCATCGATTTGAAGCGCGGCGTGGATCCGGACAAGCTGATGACCCGGCTGTACGCGATGACGCCGCTGGAGGATTCCTTTGCCTGCAATTTCAACGTGCTGATCGCCGGCGTGCCGCAGGTGCTCGGCGTGCGGCAGCTGCTCGACGAGTGGATCGCCTTCCGGATGGAGAGCGTGCGCCGCCGGGTGGTATACGACCTGAACAAGGCCAAGGACAAGCTGCACCTGCTCAAGGGCCTGGAAAAAATCCTGCTGGATATCGATAAGGCGATTCAGATCATCCGCTCGACCGACGAGGAGAGCGAGGTGGTGCCGAACCTGATGATCGGTTTCGGCATCGACGAGATTCAGGCCGAGTATGTGGCGGAGATCAAGCTGCGCCATCTCAACCGCGAGTACATCCTCAAGCGCACCAACGAAATCGACAAGCTCGAGAAGGATATCGCGGACATGGAGGATATCCTCAAAAGCAAGGCGCGGGTGAAAAGCATTATCATCGGGGAGCTGCGTGAGGTGTCGCAGAAGTTCGGACAGCCCCGCCGCAGCAGCCTGATTTATGCCTCCGAAATCGAGGAGGCCGAGGAGCTGGTGGAGGAGATCCCGGATTATCCGTGCACCTTCTTCTTCACCGAAGAGGGCTACTTCAAAAAGATCACCCCGCAGTCACTGCGCATGAGCGGTGAACAAAAGCTCAAAGAAGGGGACACCATTATACAGACGGTCGAGGCGAGTAACAACCGCGACCTGCTGTTCTTCACCGACCGGGCGGCGGTGTATAAGGCCAAGGCGTCGGAGTTCGGTGATACCAAGGCGAGCGTGCTGGGGGATTATGTTGCGGGCAAGCTCGGCTTCGAGGAGGGCGAGCGGGCGCTGTATATGGCGGTGACCGCCGATTACAGCGGCTATATGCTGTTCTTCTTTGAAAACGGCAAGGCCGCCAAGGTGGAAATGTCGGCGTATGCGACCAAAACCAACCGTCGCCGGCTGGTCGGTGCTTTCTCGGACAAAGCGCCGACGGTGGCCATCCGGCAGGTGCCGGAGGATGGCGAATTCATGCTGACCTCCACCGCCGGGCGGATGCTGCTGGTGCACACCGGCGCGATCGCGGCAAAAACCACCCGCTCCACCATCGGGGTGCAGGTGATGACCCTGAAGGGCAGCCATCACGTCAAAACGGTCGAACCGTTCGCGGAGGGGATGGTGGCGAAGCCCGACCGCTACCGCAAAAACATCCCCGCCGCCGGTGCGATGCCCGCCGCGGAGGATATCGGGGAACAGCTGACCCTGGAATAATCCTTAAAACTGCACAGAGCCTGCTTCGTGCGGTTTTGCCGGAGAAAAGGAAAACCGCTGCCGGACGGAGTGTAACCCGTTCGATAGCGGTTCCGGCAGCGGATACGGCAAACGCAATTTTCATGAGTTGTATCTGTTGCCGACAATAGATTGCCCGGTGCGCACGCGATATATACACCCGAGGGTGAAAAATTTCTGCTGAGAACATACCGCCAGTGTAAAACGATGAGTTTTATTTTGAGGAGGTAGGATTATGCTGCCCTATCGTCAGGTCCATCTGGATTTTCACACGTCGGAAAAAATCCCGGGAGTCGGCGTGCGTTTTTCCCGCGACAATTTTGCGCAGGCCCTGAAAGTGGGGCATATCGATTCCATCACGCTGTTTGCCAAGTGCCATCACGGCTGGTCTTATTTCGACTCTGCGGTCAATGCCCGGCATCCCGGCCTGGATTTTGATCTGCTCGACGAACAGCTGGAGGTTTGCCGTGAGCTGGGCGTGCGCACACAGATTTATATCTCGGCCGGTCTTGACGAGCATTATGCCCGGGAACACGCGGAATGCATCTGCGCCGGCCCTGCCGGAACGCCGTCGCTGCTGTACCCGGGGTATCACCGTCTGTGCCTCGGAACTCCGTATCTGGACAAGCTCGCCGCCGAGACGGAAGAGGTCATGCGGTGCTATGCGGGAAAATTCGACGGCGTGTTTTTCGACATTGTGGAGCCGACGCCCTGCCTGTGCGAATACTGCATACAGGGGATGGAGGCCCAGGGGCTTGATCCGCAAAAGGCGGAAGACCGGGAGTCCTATGCCCGACAGGTATATTTCCGCTATACCGAACGGGTGAAAGCGGCCGTATTCCAATATGCGCCGGGCATGGCCATTTTCCACAACGGCGGCCACATTCCCCGGGGGGACCGGAAGATCGCCTTCTGCAACACCCGGCATCTGGAGCTGGAATCGCTGCCGACCGGCGGCTGGGGCTACGATCATTTTCCGCTGTCCGCGGCGTATGCGCGCACCCTCGGCCGGGAATTTCTCGGCATGACCGGAAAGTTCCACAAGAGTTGGGGCGAGTTCGGCGGCTTCAAGCATCCGAACGCGCTGCGCTATGAGGCGGCGCTGGCGGCAGCCTGCGGCGGCCGGTGCTCGGTCGGAGATCAGCTGCATCCGGACGGACAGTTTGATCTGGCCACCTACCGCCTGATCGGACAGGCGTATGCGGAACTCGAGCAGAAGGAGCCCTGGCTGGCCGGTGCGGACAACGTTGCGGATGTGGCGCTGCTGAGCGCGGAGGCTTTCTCCGGCGGGCGCGAAAGAAATCATCCCAGCGATGCGGGCGCCAACCGCATTTTGCTCGAAGGGCATTATTTATACGATGTGATCGATACCGAGGCGGATTTTTCCCGCTACAAGCTGCTGATCCTGCCAGACGGCATCACGCTCGAGGACGAGGGGCTGCGGCAGAAAATCGCCGCTTTTGCCGAAAAAGGCGGCCGGCTGCTGCTTTCCGGCCGTTCCGGTACGGCGGATGGGGCGTTCGCGCTGGATTTCGGCGTGCGCTTCGGCGGGAAGGCGGCGTTTGTGCCCTCTTACCTGCGGCCGGCGTTTGAACTGCCGCCCAACGGCAGCACCTGCTACGTCATGTATTCCCAGAGCTACGCGATCGAACCGCAGGCGGATTTTCCCGGTGAGGTGACGGCGATGCGGGTGGATCCCTATTTCAACCGCGGGTATGGACATTTCTGTTCGCATCAGCATACGCCGTATGACCGGGAGCGGGTCAGTCCGGCGGTGGTGATCGCCGGCAATACAGCGTACATTGCCTGGGATATCTTTGCCGAGTACGCACAGCAGGGCAGCCTGCATCTGAAAAATTTGGTTATCGATGTGCTCGACCGGCTGCTTGGGCGGGACAAGCGCTTTGAAACCAGCCTTGGTGCATACGGCGTGACGACGCTGACGGCGCAGCCGCAGGCGCGGCGGCTGGTGAATCATCTGCTGTATGCCGTGCCCAGACGCCGCGGCGACGGCGTGGAAATCATCGAGGACATTCAGCCGGTTTACGGCACGCAGTGCGCGCTGCGGCTGGAGAAGGAACCCAAAAGGGTCTATCTGGTGCCGCAGGGCGAAGACCTGCTGTACGCTTTCAGCGACGGGGTACTGCGGTATACCGTGGAGCGTTTTTCCTGCCACGCGATGGTGGCCATCGAGCTGGGAGAGGACGCCTGAGACGGCCGGAACGGCAGCACAGCTGTGCAAAGCCGGCACAATGGCCGGAAAGGCCAAAACCGCACATCCGCAGCGGAGAATGCAGAAAAATGGCTTGCATTTTGCAGAGGTTTGTGCTAGTATAGATGGGTGTCCGGTAAGGAATACTAAAATGGAGGTTTCGTCCATGCATCCTTTAGAAATTGTTATCAGTATTGTTTTGATTGTTTTTTCGCTGCTGATTATCGCCGTCGTCCTTTTGCAGGAAGGCCGGCAGGCCAATCTCGGCGCGATTTCCGGCGCGGCGGATTCGCTGATGGAAAAGGGCCGTGCCCGTTCGATTGACGAAAAACTGGCCCGCTGGACCAAGTTCATTGCGATCGGCTTTTTCGTGCTGGTGTTTGTCGGCATGCTGATTACGCAGTTTGTGACGAAATAAAAACAGCCAAAACATGTCTAAAGGCCCTGCTCGACACGAGCGGGGCCTTTTTGTAAGGAGAAGGAAAGAGCAGAAATATGAAACAAAAGAAAAAGGGAAAAAGAGGCGTGCCGGCGCGTTCCCGGCAGGCGGCGGCACGCCGCATCGACTGGGAACAGCCGATTCTGCACGCGCTTTCTGAAAAAGAGCAGTCTGCGGAGGGGCTGATGCACACCCTGCGGGTCGGCAAGCGGGAACGCATGGGCTTTTTGCTGCAGCTGTCGAAGCTGGAGAGAAGCGGCCGCCTGGAACGCCGGAAAAACGGTGCGTATGCCATTTCGATGGAGAATACCCTGTCCGGCCGGCTGGTGTCCCTGTCCAAGGGATTTGGCTTTGCCCGGCTTGACGACGGCAGCGGCGATTGCTTTATCGCCGGGCGGAATCTGCACGGTGCACTCCCGGGCGACGCGGTGCGGCTGCGGCCCGGCCCGAGGGATGAGCGCGGCCTATCCGGCGAGGTGGTCTGCATCACCGAAAAGGGCGCCCGGCTGTACAGCGGCCGGCTGGGCGAAAACGAATACGGCCGCCGGCAGGTTGAGCCGGACGGCTTTTTCCGCTGTCCTCTGGAGGTCACGCGCGCCTCTGCCGCGTCTTCCGGGGCAAAGCTGGGGGACAAGGTGCGCTTTGCCGCCGCATGGGATGGCCGCGAGGTGCTCGCGGAGATCTTCGTAAGCTATGGGAGCGCGGACAGCGCCAGGGTGTGCGCCGACGCGCTTATCGACAGCTACGGGATCCCGGCGGTATTCGATGCACAGGTTCTGGCGGATGCCGCGGCGAAAAGTGCACAGCCGCTGGATGCTGCGGCATTGGCCGGCAGGCGTGACCTGCGGGGGCTGACGGTGCTGACCATCGACGGCAGCGATGCGAAGGATCTTGACGATGCGGTTTCTCTTGAAAAAACCGACGATGGCTGGCGGCTGGGGGTGCACATTGCGGATGTTTCCCACTATGTCACGCCGGGCTCTCCGGTGGATGCAGAGGCGTACCGCCGCGGCACATCGGTTTATTTTGCCGACCGGGTGATCCCGATGCTGCCCGAAACGCTGTCGAACGGCGCCTGCTCGCTGTATGCGGGGGAGGACCGGCTGACCATGTCGGCGCTGATGGATTTTGATGAAAGCGGCGAATGTCTTCGCAGCGAAATATTCCCCTCGGTAATCCGGTCGTGTGTGCGTGGGGTTTACAGTGAGGTCAACGACCTGTTTATGAACAGCGCTGAGGAAAGCGTGAAGGAAAAATATGCCGGCGTGCTGCCGATGCTGCTGGAGATGCGTGAGCTTGCGGCGCGGCTACGGGAAAAGGCTGCGGCGCGCGGCGCACTGCGGCTTGAAAGCGTCGAGGCGCGGTTCCTGCTCGATGAGCAGGGCCGGCCGGCGGCGGTTTATCCGCGGGTTTCCGGCGAGGCGGAGGGGATGATCGAGCAGTTTATGATTGCGGCAAACGTTGCGGTGGCGCGTTTCGGCCGGGAGCAGGGGCTGCCTTTCCTTTACCGCGTGCACGAGCAGCCGTGCGCGGAAAAGCTGGAGATGCTTGCCGATACAGCCCGGCGGCTCGGTTTTACGGTGGGGTTTTCGCCGGAAAAGGCATCGCCGTCCGCGCTGCAGGAGCTGCTCGATCAGGCGGAGGATACGCCGTATGCCCGGCTGATTTCAACCGGGCTGCTGCGCAGCATGGCCAAAGCGCATTACAGCGAGAATCCGATCGGGCATTTCGGGCTGGCGCTGGGCGATTACTGCCACTTTACTTCGCCCATCCGCCGGTATCCCGATCTGGTGGTGCACCGGATGCTGGCGCTGCTTGCCGCCGGGGTGGGCAAGGGGAACGTCCGGCAGCAATATGCCGCAGCGATGCCGGCTATGGCGGAGGAAACCTCACGCTGCGAGGTGCGCGCCATGGCGGCGGAACGGGACTGCGAGGCCTGTTATATGGCGGAATATATGGCCGGGTTCCTTGGCCGTACCTTTACCGGAACCATCAGCGGCATGTCCGATTTTGGGGTGTATGTCGAGTTGCCCAACACAGCGGAGGGCATGGTGCGCCGGGAGAGCCTGCCGGAAGAGGAGCTGGCCTTCGACGGGGCGGCGTCGCTTCGTGACCCGCTCGGCCGTGCCCGTTACACGGTGGGTGAGGAGATGACGATCGTTGTCGCCGCCTGTGATGTTTCCACCGGGCGGATCACCTTTATTCCGGAAGAAAAACCGTAAATCGCTCTGCTTTGGATACGGCGTTTTCTCTTCTGTTTTGATCACATGCACGCGTTACTTTTGGACAGCAGCTTGTCAGAATGAAAGCGGCATGCTATACTGAAATTATGGTGTATTATGCAGAATATCAAAGCAGAGGGGAAGGAAACGGAATGAAAAAGTTTTTCAGCGAATTTAAGGAATTTGCCTTGAAGGGCAGCGTTGTCGACATGGCGGTAGGTGTGATCATCGGCGGCGCTTTCAGCAAAATCGTCTCTTCACTGGTGGCAGATATTATTACGCCGCTCATCAGTCTCGCCACCGGCAAGGTCATACTTTCTGATCTGAAATGGGTAATCCATCCGGCGGTTATGGATACGGCGGGCAATGTCGTACAGGCGGAAACCGCGCTGGCGTATGGAAGTTTCCTGCAGTGTATCCTTGATTTCCTGATTATTGCGTTTTCTCTTTTTGTGGTGATGCGTCTGATGATGAAAGCGCATAAAAAAATGGAAAGCCTGAAAAAGAAAGCAGAACAGGCGGCGGCGGAAGAAGCTGCCGCTGCACAGCCGGCGGAAAACGAGCTGTCCATTCTTAAGGATATCCGTGATCTGCTGCAAAAGAATTAACGTTGTTCCCGCGTGACGGAAAATGTTACCCGCCGGATATTCTGTAAAAAGGAAACAGCAGCTGCATTTTATCGCAGCTGCTGTGAGACTGTCGAAAAAGGGATAATCTCCCGGCAGGGGAGGTGTGGAGGGGGCTGCAAGCCCCCTCCGCGTCGAGCGAAGCGGATAAACCGCCCGCAGGCGAAAAAAGGTGGGGAAAATCGTCTGATTTTCCCCACCTTTGTATCAGCTTGGAGAAAAGGACGGCATAAGCCGGACTTTTTTCGACAAGCTGGCAGCAGCTGCGTTTTATCGCAGCTGCTGTTTTGTCCTGTTCAGGAAATTATCCCTGGTTAAAGATGAGCTTTAGGATGAGCATCATGACCACGCCGGGAATGCCCAATACCAGGCAGCAAAGCCCAGAAAACAGGTTCAGCCCCAGGGATACGCCGGTAAACGCTCCGGCGATATTGACTGCGGCAAGCGCACAGATACCCTGCGCGCCGGAGCCTGCCAGCCCGCGTACCGGACGTTTGGTGCGCAGCAGCGCGATGCCGACTGCCAGTACGACGGCAGCGCCGAGTATGCTGAGAAAAATCCACATGCCGATGCTCATCTGATTGACCCGTCCCTTCTTCGTCCGAGCCGTGCGCGGCGGCTCAGACCGACTTTTCCTGTTGTGCTGCCAGACTGATGCGGTTCATTTCCACGACGGCAGCCGGAGCGGCGGTGAGCCCCTGTTCCCGGGCGGCTTTGAGCAGATAGCGATACCGTGCGCGCAGGGCCTCCATCTCATAAATGCACGCTTCGATGAGATCGCTGTCGCTTTCCATGGAAAATCGCTGGTTAGCGGCATCAAGCTGGCGGCAGACGTCGCGGATTGCGGTCAGGAGTTCGTGCGGCTGCTCCTCGTTTTTGAGTAAAACCCGTTTTAAAGCGCCTTCCATATTCTCCCCGTCCTTCCAGAAATAGATATGCTTAGTATGGACGGAATATGTGCAGGATAATCCGCAAGACGGTAAAATTCCCATACGCCGGAGCGGTAAAAACCAGAAAATGCACAGCATATTTTCCGCGCGCGGCACCACAATAAATGGCATAACAGGTTATGACAGGCGGGAAAGGCGTGGTGTGCGTGAGAGGCAGAAAATATGTCATACTCGGTGCGTTGACGGCAGCAGCGATTACCGGGATCGTTTGGGCGGGGAATGCATTGAAGGAATCGGTGCCGGAGGTGTCCCTGCACACGCTTGAGGCACAGACGGTGGAAAAAAGCGTCCAGTGTACCGGACGGCTGGAATCGGCCGGCAGCTATTCGGTGTATACCGATATCGCCTGTATTGCCGAGGAGATACTGGTACAGGAAGGGGATGTGGTGCACAAGGGGGATGTCCTGCTGATGGTGGACCGGCAGGCCACCAAGCAGGCTATGGCGGCAATGGGCGGCGTCCCGCCGGAGCTGATCCCCGATCCCGATATTGCCCGGGAGGTGACCGCACCGGTCAGCGGTGTGGTTACGGCGGTGAGCATTTCCACCGACGCCCTGAACAACGCCGCCGAGCCGTGCGTGGTCATCTCGTCCAGCGAGAAAATGCAGGTGAAAATTGCCATTCCGGAAGAATACCTCCGCCGGATCGAAATCGGCCAGCGGGTGCTGGTCAGCGGGAACGCACTGGCAAAAGAAAGTTATGCCGGCACCCTCAGCGAAATCGATGCGACCGCCCATCAGCAGGTATCCGGCTCACTGTCCGGGACGGTGGTGGACGCGGTCGTGACCCTGGACGAGGAGGGGCTGGACGATTCGCTCCGGTTTGGGCTGACCGCCAGAACGCGGGTGATCGTGGACAGCCTTCCGGATGCGCTGATCGTCCCCTACGGCTGTGTCAATCAGGACGACGACGGGCAGGAATACGTTTATCTGTATGAAGACGGCCGGGCGGTGCGCCGGGATATTGCCGTCAGCGAAGAGCTGGGCGGCGGGTATCTGCTGGCGGACGGGCTTCAGCCGGGCGACCGGCTGATCGCTGAACCGGAAACCATCCGCCGCGACGGGCAGCGGGTTTTGCCGGCGGCTTGAGAAAGGATTTTGACAGACAATGGGGGAGATGTTTCACAGCGCACTGCGCAGCCTGACCCGCCGTTTCCTGCGCACCCTGCTGACGGTCGGCAGCATCACGGTGGGCGTGACGATGGTCGTGATCGTGACCGCCATCAGCGCCTGCGGTAAAAGCGCGGTCAACACAGAGCTGGAGAATATGGGCATGAGCGGGCTGTCGGTGAGCGCGGGAGACGGGGCCGGCCTTTCCCAGGAGGATCTCGCCATTATCCGGCAGCTGGCGGGGGTGGACACCGCGATGCCGCTGATGATCGAATACGGCAGCGCTGCACTCGGCGGCTCGAGCGGTTCGGTGGTGGCGTGCGGCATCGATGCCGGCGCCAAGCAGGCGATTTCTCTGGAACTCAAGCACGGCCGGCTGATTTCGCCCGGCGATGTCAAAAGTCATGCGCGGGTGTGTGTAGTGGACGAGAACGTTGCACGGGAGTATTACCAGCGCACGAATATCGTCGGCAGGACGGTGCAGCTGCACGTCGGCGGAGTGGCCGAAGAATTTACGGTTGTCGGCGTGACCGCCGCCGGCAGCAGCCTTTTACAGAATGTGGTGGAATTTATTCCCGGTATGGTTTATGTGCCTTATGCCACGCTGCAGTCCCTCACCGGACGGGACAATTTTGACCAGATCGCCGTGCGGGTTGGGGCACAGGCGGATGTCGAGCGTACCGAGGAACGGATCGTTTCCGTGCTGGAAAACGAAACCGGGCTCAGTGGCCGCTACCGCACCGATAATCTGGCGGTGCAGAAGGAACGGCTGAGCGGGCTGATGGACATCGTTACCCTCGTGCTCACCGTGATCAGCGGCATTTCCCTGCTGGTGTCCGGCATGGGGGTGATGACCGTGATGCTGTCTTCGGTCAGCGAGCGCACCCGCGAAATCGGTATCAAAAAGGCGATCGGCGCCACCCGCGGACGGATCATGGGGGAATTCCTCGCGGAGGCGGTGGCGCTGTCGCTCATCGGCAGCGTTATCGGGATTGCGATTGGGTGTATGGCCGCGCTGATCGGCGGCGCCGTTCTCGGAATGGCGGTGCCCATTCCGCTGAGCACGCTGGTGGGGCTGATCCTGTTCACGGTACTCACCGGCGCGGTTTTTGGGGTGTATCCCGCCTGCAAAGCGGCGCAGCTGCGGCCGGTGGATGCCCTGCGAACCGAATGATGGCTGCTGTAAATAAGAAAGCTTGACAATCGAAAACAGGCGCGGTATGATTTAACGCGGTATTATCGAAATGTTTGGATAAGAAGGTATGAGCAGATTGAAAAAAAGAGTTGCGTCAGTGTTTCTGGCAGTCATGGTTTTGTTTTCTCTGGCGTCCTGTGCCAGTAGTTCGGAATCCGCCCCCTCGACGGCGTCCTCTTCGGCTGCGCAGACAAAGACCACAGCCGAGCAGAACACGAGCGGTACCAGCGACGTGTTCTCCGACACAACGACCGCGGCGCCGACAACCATCAAGCCAGCTGACGAAACCACCGCCAAAGACCCAACCACCACATCCCCGACCCAGCCCCCGGTGCAAGCACCCACCTTTACCTTTTCGCAGAAATTCCCCCTGGAGATCACCTCTTACGGCGCGCGCTTTCAGATTCTGGACGCTGCCATATCCAATGTACAAATGGATGGGGAAGGCGGCTGCATATTCGATTTCAGCTGCAGCGCCAAACGGCTGGATGACGGAATTGCGGAGGCGAAGACCTGCGCCGTTCAGGTGAAATGGTTCAACGGGAGCGGGGAACAGGTTAAGAAAACCGGCCAGGCTGTCGGAAAACTTGCCGTGGGGGAAACCGGCTCCTGCAATACGGCCATAGGTATGGCATGCTCGCCAGGCGACTGCTTTACCGTAACTCTGGAAGGCCAAGGCACGGCCGGATAAGGGCAGCTGTATCCTGTGGAGATGACTGTATGACAAAAGTGATTCTTTTTGATCTGGACGGCACCCTGCTGCCGATGGATCAGGACGCGTTTACCAAAGCGTATTTCAAGCGGCTGGCGGCCAAGCTGGCGCCGTATGGGTATGAGCCGAAAAGCCTGATTGACGGCATATGGGCCGGCACGGCTGCGATGGTGAAAAATGACGGCAGCTGCACGAACGAAGATGTATTCTGGAAACGGTTTGCGGCACAGCTTGGCGACCAGGTGCTGCGGGACAAGCCGGTATTTGATGAATATTACCGGGTCGAGTTCCAGCAGGTGGCGGCGGACTGCGGGTTCAATCCGAAGGCGAAGGAAACGGTGGATAAGCTGAGGGACGGAGGATACCGCATTGCTCTTGCCACCAACCCCATTTTCCCGGCTGCGGCGACCGAAAGCCGTATCCGCTCGGCGGGACTCAAGCCCGCCGACTTTGAA
>CAJKBW010000068.1 GCA_905198295.1 uncultured Oscillospiraceae bacterium
TCACGCCGTAAGCGGAAAGCAGAGCTTTCCGACGGCTGAGAGAACATTGAACCACTCCGGAACGGTCAAAGCCGTTCCGGACAGAGGAAGGCGGCACTGCGCGCCGCCATGTGGTATAATTAACCTCCATTGCGATGGATAAAGAACCGCCCGATCGGGCGAAGGGAAGGGGGACAGGCATGGATCGTTCCTTTGGATTTCTGCCGAAGCGGAAGAAGAGCGCAGACGGCAAAGCGTCCGCTCCTGCGAAGGACCGCAGGCCGCATGCCGGCGGCGGGGAAGATACTCCGGGCAGCGGTGTCAGCCGTTTTGTGTCGCTGGTATACGACATCGGCGATACGGCGGTGTTTGCGTTGGTTTGTATCGTGCTGCTGTTCACCTTCCTGATCCGCGTGGTCGGCGTGGAAGGGGATTCCATGAACAACACCCTGAAGACCAAGGACCGGCTTTTGCTGCTGGTGGCGGGGTACACCCCGGAGCGCGGGGATATCGTGGTGGTGGACCGCTACACGCAGGAGCCGCTGATCAAGCGGGTGATCGCGCTGGAGGGGGATGTCATCGATATCGACCCCGAAACACACGCGGTATCGGTCAACGGCGAGGTGCTCGACGAGCCGTATATCTCCACCCAGACCGATCTCAAGGATTTTTCGGGGCCGCAGAAGGTGCCGGAGGGCATGGTCTTTGTCATGGGGGACAACCGTACCTACTCCAAGGACAGCCGGACGGCGGAAATCGGGTTTGTGGAGATTTCCGATATCGTCGGCCGGGCGGTTTTCCGGATCTGGCCGTTCGGCAGCGCGGGCGCACTGTGAACGGCCGTGCATCCGGCCGGCGTATCGACAGGAAAGGTTTGTAAAGCAAATGGGTGTGGAACAGACAAAAACCATACAGTGGTTTCCCGGCCATATGGCCAAAACCCGCCGCCAGATCCGGGAACAGCTTAAGCTCGTGGACGCGGTGGCGGAAATCGTGGATGCCCGGATCCCGGCGGCCAGCCGCAATCCGGAGCTTGCCGCGCTCGTGGAAGGAAAACCGCGCATCGTGGTGATGACCAAGGCGGACATGGCCGATGAGGCGGCGACGCGCAGATGGCTTGCCGCGTTTGAGCGGCAGGGGACGCCGGCCATTGCGGTGGACTGCAAAACCGGAAAAGGCGTCGGCGGCTTTGTGCCGCTGCTGCGCGGCGTGCTGCAGGACAAAATCGCCGCATGGCAGGCGAAGGGCATGAAAAACCATCCCATCCGGGTGATGGTGGTGGGGATCCCGAACGTCGGGAAATCCTCCTTTATCAACCGGATGGCCAGAGGCGGGCGCGCCAAGGTGGAGGACCGGCCCGGCGTGACCCGCAGCAACCAGTGGTTTGTCACCGACGGCGGCGTGCAGCTGCTGGATACGCCGGGGGTGCTTTGGCCGAAATTTGAGGATCAGCAGGTTGCGATGCTGCTCGCGTACACCGGCGCGATCCGGGACGAGATCCTGGATCCGGAGGAGCTGGCGGGCGGGCTTGCGGGACTGCTGCGGCGGGAGTATGCCGACCGGCTGACCGAGCGCTACAAGCTCGCCGGCGAGCTGCCGGAGGACGGCTATGCCCTGCTGGAGAGCATCGGCCGCCGGCGCGGGATGATAGTATCCGGCGGGGAGATCGACACCGAACGCGCGGCAATCATGCTGCTCGACGAATATCGCGGCGGCAAGCTTGGCCGCCTGACGCTGGAAATGCCGGAGGAGCCGGGAAAGGATATGAGATCATGAGCGAGGAAGAACGCGGACTGGACAGTTTTGCCCCGGCGGAGGATACCGCCGGCACTGGTACCGGCGAAGCCGCCGGAACCGACACCGCCGATGCCGCCGGGATCGGCGCCGACACCGCGCAGGCGCAGAAAACGCCGTCGTCCGGGCTGGCGAGCCTGTACGACTGGGTGGAGATGGCGGCGGCGTCGCTGATCTGTGTGGTGCTGGTGTTCGCCTTTGTGTTCCGGATCATGGGGGTGGACGGCAGTTCGATGATCCAGACGCTGCACCACAGGGACCGGGTGATTCTGTGGGAGCTGTTCTATACCCCGAAGGCCGGGGATATTGTGGTGATCAGCCGGGGCAATCAGGAACCGATCATCAAGCGGGTGATCGGCATGCCGGGGGATACGATTTCGTTTGACGCTGAAAATCAGCAGGTGAGCGTCAACGGGGCGGTGCTCGACGAGCCGTATGTGTACATAGACGAATATGCGCTTGGTGCGGTATATACCGACGGCAGCATGACGGTGCCGGACGGCGCCTATTTCGTCATGGGCGACCACCGCAACAATTCGATGGATTCCCGCGATGAACGGGTCGGCCTGATCGACGAAAAAGACATCATGGGCAAAGCGGTGCTGCGGCTCTGGCCGTGGGAGGATTTCGGGCTGCTGTAACCGGGTTGTACGCGGGCAGGGTTTCCCGCCGGATCCGGGCAGCGCCGACGGCTGCCCGCGGTCTGCGGTTTAACAGGAAAGGAGCGGCGTAGGGATGAATACCGCCGATAATTACGCTTTTGATGCGGCAATCCGCAGCGGGGGCTATCCCCTTTTATGCGGGGTGGATGAGGCCGGCCGGGGGCCGCTCGCCGGGCCGGTATATGCGGCGGCGGTGATTCTGGATCCCGCCGATCCGATCGAGGGCATCAACGATTCCAAGAAGATCCCTGAGGCCAGACGGGAAGCGCTGTTTGAAGAAATCACCCGGCGGGCGGCAGGCTATGCGGTGGCGAGCGCCTCGGTGGAGGAGATCGAACGGCTGAATATTCTGCAGGCGACCTATCTGGCCATGCGCCGCGCGGTGGAAGCGCTGTCGCCGCAGCCGGACGCGGTGCTCATCGACGGCAACCGCATCCCGCCGGGCATCACGGTGCCGGTGCGGGCAGTTGTCAAGGGGGACAGCTTGTCGGCATCGATCGCGGCGGCTTCCATTCTGGCCAAGGTGAGCCGGGATCGGGTGCTGCGGGAGCTGGACAAGCGGTATCCGGCATACGGGTTTGCCGTACACAAGGGCTACGGCACCAAAGCGCATTATGCGGCGCTGCGGGAGCACGGCGTGACGCCGGAGCACCGCCTGAGCTTTCTCAAAAAATTCCTGGCCGCGCAGGCTGAGGACTGACGGCCGGACGGAAAGGGCGGCATCCGCTATGGGCAACATATCCAAAGGGGCGGCCGGTGAAGTGCTGGCCGCCCGTTTTCTGCGGGACAAGGGCTATGAAATCACCCACGCGAACTATCGCTGCCGGTTCGGGGAAATCGACATAATCGCCCGGGACGGTCCATATATTGTGTTCGTGGAAGTGAAGACGCGCCGGGCGGACGCCCTTTATGCGCCGGCGGAGGCGGTGACGCGGGAAAAGCAGCTCAGGCTCATCAAAAGCGCGGGCTATTTCCTGCTGGACGAGACGGAGGAGGGGCAGCCGCGCTTCGATGTCATTGAGGTGGTGCTCCGTCCGGACGATCCGCTGACGGCGGCAGAGATCCGCCATCTGGAAAACGCCTTTGGGATGGATGACCTGCACGGCGCGTTCTGAGCCTCTGCCGACAGCTGTGGAAAGAGGGGGAGAACGGTTGCGATTATTTGACATGCACTGCGATACGCTGTACGAATGCTGCAAAGGCGATATGTATCTGGACAGGAACCGGCTGCATATCGACCTGGAACGCGGCGGGCGGTATGCGCAGTGGGGACAGGCGTTCGCGGTATGGATGCCGGACACCCTGCGGGGTGAGGCGGCGTTTGAGCAGTGCCGGGACATGCTGCTTTTTGCGCACGATCAGGCGGCGCTGTATGCCGACCGCATGCAGATTATCCGCACCGGCGGGGAGCTGAAACCGGTGCTGGAGAGCGGGCGGTGCGCGGCAATCCTGACGGTGGAGGGCGGCTCGGCGCTGGCGGGGCGGCTGGAGCACATAGAGGATCTGCAAAAGCTGGATGTCAAGGCGATCACCATTACATGGAACGGCTCCAACGAGCTGGGGCACGGCTGCCTGTCCGGATGTGAGGAAGGGCTGACCGCTTTCGGGAAAAAGGCGGTGCGGCGCATGGCACAGGCGGGCATCCTGCCGGATGTTTCGCATCTCAACGAGCGGGGGTTCTGGGATGTGGCGGCGTGCACCGACGGCGCGTTTCTGGCGACCCATTCGGTGTCGGCGGCGGTGCACGCACATCCGCGCAACCTGACCGACCGGCAGTTTGCCGAGATCCGGGACCGCGGCGGGCTGGTCGGGCTGAATTTTTGCGCCGACCAGCTCGGGGAGCAGACATTTGACGGCATCGCGCGGCACCTCGACCACTATCTGTCCCTGGACGGCGGGCACACGGTGGCGCTCGGCTGCGATCTCGACGGGACGGGTCTGCCGGACGGCTGGGGCGGCATCGAGGTGATGGAACGGCTGTACGAGGCGCTGGCGCGTCAAAATGTTGCACAGGATGTGCTTGACCGCGTTTTTTTCAGCAATTGCGTCGATTTTTTTGCTTCCGCTTTGACAAAGGGCGGGACAATGCGGTAATATAAAACCAGTGTGATCCCGCTGCTGAAAATATGCGGACGGGACCGGCGGCCGGCCTGCGGACGCGAAAGCGCCAAAATGGGATGGCCGGGACGGACGGCGCAAAGGATGGCGCCGGTTCCGGGGTGGGTCCCGAGAGCCGCGATATGGCTTCACGGGGGACAGAGCCGTCCGCTGAGAAAGGAATGGTTATAAGAATGGAAAAGCCGATGCAGTATAACAGCACCCGCGACAATGCCGTACAGGTGACGGCGGCGCAGGCGATTGTCCGCGGCCTTTCGGAAGAAGGCGGCCTGTTTGTGCCGCAGAGCCTTCCGCAGCTTTCCCGGGAGGATATCGCGGCGCTGGCAGCGCTGCCGTATGCGCAGCGCGCCGAACGGATTCTCTCGCTGTTTTTGGGCGACTTTACCCCGGAGGAGGTCGCCGACTGTGCGGCGCGCGCCTATACGGCCGAACGGTTCCGCAGCGAGGCGATCGCGCCGCTGCATGAGCTCCGGGAAGGGGTGCACATCCTGGAGCTGTGGCACGGCCCGACCTGCGCGTTCAAGGATATGGCGCTGCAGATCCTGCCGCACCTGATGCGGGTGTCGGCCGCGAAGGCCTCCGGCGGACGGGATATCGTCATACTGGTGGCGACCTCCGGCGATACCGGCAAGGCGGCGCTCGAAGGCTTCAAGGATGCGCCGCATACCCAGATCCTGGTGTTTTATCCGCAGGACGGCGTAAGCCCGATGCAGAAGCTGCAGATGACCACCCAGGAGGGCGAAAACGTCGCGGTATGCGCGATCCGCGGGAATTTCGACGACGCCCAGACCGGCGTGAAAAAGCTGTTTACCGATCCGGCTGCGGCGGCGCGGCTGGCGGCTCACGGCAAGATGTTTTCGAGCGCGAACTCGATCAACTGGGGACGGCTGGTGCCGCAGATCGTCTATTATGTATCCGCGTATGCCGATCTGCTGAAGGCGGGCAAAATCCGGATGGGCGATCCGGTCAACGTCGTGGTGCCGACCGGCAACTTCGGCAACATCCTGGCCGCTTACTATGCCAAATGCATGGGGGTGCCGCTCGGCCGGCTCATCTGCGCCTCCAACCGCAACCGGGTGCTCACCGACTTTATCCGCACCGGCACCTACAACCGCAACCGGGCGTTTTACACCACCACTTCGCCGTCGATGGATATTCTGATCTCCTCGAACCTCGAGCGGCTGCTGTATCATCTGTCCGGCCGGGACGACCGGCTGGTGGACGGCCTGATGCGTCAGCTGAAGGAAAAGGGCGGATACACCGTGCCGGCGGCGCTCAAGGCCGAGCTGGATCAGCTGTTTTACGCCGGCTGCTGCGACGATGCGCAGACCGCGGCGACCATTGCCGAAGTGTTTGCGCAGCAGCAGTACCTGTGCGATACCCATACGGCGGTGGGCGTGCATGTGTATGAGCAGTACCGCCGCGAAACCGGCGACACGACGCCGACGGTGATCGCCTCGACGGCGAACCCGTATAAATTCTCCGCGAGCGTGCTGGAGGCGCTGGGCGGCAGCCAGGCGGGCGATGAATTCGACAAGGTCGAGCAGCTGCACCGGCTGACCGGCTGCGCGGTGCCGGCGCCGCTGGCCGGGCTTAAAGGCCGCCAGCCCCGCTTTACGGAGGTCTGTGGCCGTGAGGATATGGAGCAGGCGATGGTGCGTCTGCTGCAGCTGGACGACTGAAGGCGTTTTCCGGGAAAAGACAAACGCGCCGGGAATCGGCTGTGACCGGTCCGCGGCGCGTTTGCGTGCTAGTTGATGTTTTTCTGCTTGAAGGTGGAACAGGCGGTGTCGGCGCTGCCTACCGCGTAGGTGGGGCCGATGGTGATGCGATTGGCGCTGCAGGTTTCGTCGCCGTCGTGGTAAACGCAGTTGCGCACGTCGCAGTGCACGGCGGGATTTGAGCTGCGGTAAACGCTGTCCTTCTCTGCCATATGCTCATGCCTCCTTCTTAGTGAATTGCGGGACATCCGCGCTTAGTATGTGCGCCGGCGGCATCCGGCATACGCGGGGAATACGAGAGGAGAATGCCGGTGGCGTTATATGCAATTGCGGATACGCACCTGTCGCTCGGCACCGATAAGCCGATGGACGTTTTCCGCGGCTGGAAGGATTACGTGCCGCGCCTGGAGCAGAACTGGCGCGCGCTGGTGGCGCCGGAGGATACGGTGGTGATCGCCGGGGATATTTCCTGGGGCATGTCGCTCGAGCAGGCGGCGGCGGATTTTGCTTTTCTGCATGCGCTGCCGGGGAGAAAGCTGCTTCTCAAGGGCAACCACGACTACTGGTGGACCACGCGGAAAAAAATGGACGAATTTTTTGCCGCGAACGGCTGGGACAGCCTGCGGATCGTCCACAACGATGCCGCTCCCGTGGAGGGCCGCGCCGCCGTATGCGGTACCCGCGGCTGGTTTTTTGACGCGGAAGAGGATGCGGATAAAAAAGTCGTGATGCGCGAGGCCGGACGCCTGCAGGCGTCCATTGACGCGGCCCGTGCCGCGGGCCTTCCGCCGATCGTGTTCCTGCACTATCCGCCGGTGTTCGCCGGGCAGGAGTGCGCCGAAATCCTCGAAGTGCTCCGGCGCAGCGGGATCCGCCGCTGCTATTACGGCCACGTGCACGGCCCGGGCATCCGCCGCGCCGTCTGCGGGGATTACGGGGGAATGGCGCTCCGGCTGATTTCTGCCGATGCGCTGGGGTTTATGCCGCTTCATGTGCCGTACGATGTGCCGCAGGCGCAGGAATAACGATAAATTTCGGAGATTTTTTTGAAAAAGCTATGGCGTTCCCGATAAGGATATGCTATACTAATGCGTACTGCATGATGGGACATATCTGTTCGGCCGGCTTTGGCCGGCGGCGGATGGTTGTATCATAACCCTTTATTTACAGGCCGGGCGCTGCCCGCGCAAAAGTATGGGAGGAAGTCAAACATGAGTCTGAAAACCGCTGTCAAAAAGGAAAACAACCGTGTTGAGCTGGAAATCGAGGTGGAGGCTCCGGCGTTTGAGCAGGCCGTCGAGCGCGCCTACAAAAAGAACATAAAGCGCATGAACGTCCCCGGTTTCCGCAAGGGCAAGGCGCCCCGCCGCGTGGTCGAAAAGATCTACGGCACCGGCGTGTTCTATGAGGATGCCGTCAACGACGTTTATCCGCAGGCGCTCGAGGAGGCCATCGAGGCTTCCGGCTATGAATATGTCGAGGACAAGATCGATTTCGACGTCACCTCGGTCGGTGCGGAGGGCCTGAACTTCAAGGCGACCATCACCGTCAAGCCGGAAGTGACCGTGGAGAAATACAAGGGCTTCAAGGCCAGCAAAAAGGTTGAGCCGGTGACCGACGAAGACGTCGCCGCCGAACTCGGCAAGCTGCAGGAGCGCAACAGCCGCCTGGTGCCGGTGGAGGGCCGCGCCGCCAAAGAAGGGGACACCGTTACCTTTGATTTCGACGGGTATGTCGACGGCGAAGCGTTTGACGGCGGCAAGGCGGAGAACTACACCCTGACCCTCGGCTCCCATCAGTTTATCCCGGGCTTTGAGGAGCAGATCGAAGGCAAGTCGGCGGACGAGGAATTTGATGTCGAGGTCACCTTCCCGGAGGATTATCACGCCGAGAACCTGGCTGGCAAGCCCGCCACCTTCAAGTGCAAGCTGCACGAGATCAAGGAGAAGGAGCTGCCGGAGCTTAACGACGATCTGGCCAAGGACGCCAGCGAGTTCGACACGCTGGAGGAGCTGAAAGCCGATCTGAAGGCCAAACTCGAGCATCAGCGCGAGCATGCGGCTGAGGATGCGTTTGAGACGCAGCTGCTCGATCAGCTGGCCGACGCGCTCAAGGCGGATATCCCGGAAGCCATGTTTGAAAACCGCGTCAACGAAAGCGTGCGCGAGTTCGATTACCGTCTGCAGGGACAGGGCCTGAATCTGCAGACCTACCTGCAGTATACCGGCATGGATATGGACGCGTTCCGCAAGGGCTTCCGTGAGCAGGCGGAAAAGCAGGTCAAAATCCGTCTGGCGCTCGAGCAGATCGTCAAGGAGGAGAACCTCTCCGCGACCGAGGAAGATCTGGAGGCGGAGTACAAGAAGTACGCCGAACAGTATAAGATGGAAGTCGATCAGGTCAAGGCCGCGATCCCGCAGAAGGATCTGGCCCGCGATCTGGCGGTGGGCAAAGCGATGGAGCTTGTCAAAGAGAACGCTGCCATCGATTGACAAAGGGAATTACGCCGGATGGCGGTCAAAAGTCCCGCTGCCGTCGTTCTCGGATTCGGCGGGCGTCAGCCCGCCTGCATCCTGTGGCCTTGTCAGCAGGACTTCTGCTCCGTCATCCGGTCTTTCAGAGTTTTTCGAGCGGGAAAAGGGAAGCGGACAGGGCGAACGGGGCAAGCGGAATACGCTAAAGCCCGTCCCGGCAGGTTTGCCTGACCGGCCGCGATGTTTTGACGCAGACGAAACCCACCGGGTCTTGCGAAGCGGATTCGTTCACCCGGCAGCGAGGACGGCGCTGTCAGCGCCTGTTTTACCTCGAAAAACCGCAAGTCCCTTTGTTAACCGATGGCAAAATCGACGACTAAAACCTTTCAGGCCGGGCAATACTCCTGTAGTGCCCGGCCGGGGTCTATTCCCGCGGACCGTTCCGGAACGCTGCCGTGCGGCTTTTCGCCGCCGGCAGATAGGACCGGCTGTGGTGAAAAAGGCCGCCGAAGGTGCATTTCCCTGTGAGAAAAGGAGGAAAAGCCATATGGAACGCATGAGCAGTCTCGTGCCTTATGTCGTGGAGCAGACCAGCCGCGGCGAACGCAGCTACGACATTTTTTCCCGTTTGCTCAACGACCGCATTATCGTCCTGTCCGATGAGGTCAACGATGCCACGGCTTCGCTGGTTGTCGCGCAGCTGCTGTATCTCGAGGGACAGGATCCCGACAAGGATATTCATCTGTATATCAACAGCCCCGGCGGTTCCATTTCCGCCGGCATGGCGATTTACGATACGATGCAGTTTGTCAAGTGCGATGTTTCCACCATCTGCATCGGCATGGCGGCCAGCATGGGCGCTTTCCTGCTGGCGGCGGGTGCAAAGGGCAAGCGCCTTACACTGCCCAACAGCGAAATCATGATCCATCAGCCGCTCGGCGGCGCGCAGGGGCAGGCCAGCGACATCAAGATTCAGGCGGATCACATCCTCTTCATCCGCAGCCGCATGAACCGCCTGCTCTCCGAAATGACCGGCCAGCCGCTGGAAGTGGTGGAAAAGGACACCGACCGCGACAACTGGCTGACGGCGGACGCCGCGGTGGCTTACGGTCTGGTGGATAAGGTGATCACCCATCATTGACGGTGTGAACTGTCTCCCGGAATTTATTGAGGAAAGGCTTGG
Organism: uncultured Oscillospiraceae bacterium; assembly: GCA_905198295.1. Classification (GTDB taxonomy): domain Bacteria; phylum Bacillota; class Clostridia; order Oscillospirales; family Acutalibacteraceae; genus UMGS1591. The sequence continues at coordinate 9,932 of CAJKBW010000068.1, forward strand.
GCCTGAACATGCCGAAGAACGAAGAAAACAAGATAATCAGCTGCTCCTTCTGCGGCAAGACGGAGACGGAGGTTTCCCGGATGATTGCCGGTCCCGGCGTCTACATCTGCAATGAATGCGTGGAGCTCTGCGAAACCATTCTGGAGGAGGGCGCCGCGGCCTCGCGGCACCGTTCGCCGGCGGAGCCGCCTCCCGTGCTGCCGAAGCCCAAGGAGATCAAGGCCGGGCTCGATGAATACGTCATCGGGCAGGAGGAGGCCAAAATTGCGCTGTCGGTGGCGGTGTACAACCATTATAAGCGCATCTATTACGGCAGCGCGTCGGACACCGTGCTCAGCAAGAGCAACGTGCTGCTGGTGGGGCCGACCGGCGTCGGAAAAACCGCGCTCGCGCAGACGCTGGCCAACATTCTGGATGTGCCGTTTGCCATCACCGACGCGACGACGCTGACCGAAGCCGGCTATGTGGGCGAGGACGTCGAAAATATCCTCCTGCGCCTGATTCAGGCGGCGGATTACGATGTGGAGCGCGCCGAGCGCGGGATCATCTATGTCGATGAGATCGACAAGATCGCCCGCCGCAGCGAGAATCCCTCGATTACCCGCGATGTCAGCGGCGAGGGCGTGCAGCAGGCATTGCTGAAAATTCTCGAGGGCACCGTGTCCAACGTGCCGCCGAGCGGAGGCCGCAAGCATCCGCAGCAGGAATTCATCCAGATCGATACCACCAACATCCTGTTCATTCTGGGCGGCGCCTTCGACGGGGTGGAAAAGACCATCGAGCGCCGGGTTTCCTCCGGTGCGCTGGGCTTCGGCAACGAAGTCAAGTCGAAGAAGGATCTCGAGCGCAGCAAGCTGCTCAAGCAGCTGGTGCCGCAGGACCTGATCAAATTCGGCCTGATCCCGGAGCTGGTCGGCCGCATGCCGGTGGTGACCACGCTGGATACGCTGGATGCCGACGCGCTCGTCCGCATCCTGAGCGAGCCGAAAAACGCGCTGGTCAAGCAGTACCAGCAGCTGTTCAGTCTCGATAACGTCGAGCTGGAATTTGCGCCGGACGCGCTTCGCGCGGTGGCGGAAAAAACACTGGAACTCAATACCGGCGCGCGCGGTCTGCGCGCGGTGATGGAGGGTCTGCTGACCGGACTGATGTTCGAGGTGCCCTCTGATCACACCATTGCCAAAATCACCATCACAAAGGCGTGCGTGGAAGGCAAGGGCAAGCCGGAACTGGCGGTGGATCCGGAGCGCAGGCCCAATAAGCTCAAGCCGCCGGCAAAGCCGCGGAATACCCGCCGCAAGGTGACCGCCTGAGGACGGCTGTACGCTGGATGTAAAATCCGGATATAAAAATCCGGATGTAAAATGCAGGCGATAAGGTCAGATGTCGGATGCCCCGATGATGCGGCATCAGCCGTCCGGCCTTTTTGCTTTTTATTCAAGGCCTGCCGTTTATCGGCAGAGAACGGGTTCTGCTGCCGGGTTTCGGGCGGTTTCCGGACCGTCCCCCGGCGGGCCGGTCCGGAAGATGCCGGCCCCGCCGGAACCCGTGTCATCCCTCCTTCCGCTGCAGAAAGGAATGGTTATCACCATGAGTATACAAAAACGTGTGGCCAGAAAAAAGACGCTGCCGCTGCTGGCGCTGCGCGGCCTGGTCATTTTTCCCGGCATGCTGCTGCATTTTGACGTCGGCCGCCGCAAATCCGTTGAGGCGCTCAACGACGCGATGAACGCGGACCAGCTGATTTATCTGGTGACGCAGAAGGATATCACCAGCGACGACCCGCCGATGGAAGCGCTGTACGCGGTCGGCGTGGTGGCCAAGGTGCGCCAGGTGCTCAAGCTGCCCGGCGACAACCTGCGGATCCTGGTGGAAGGGCTGTACCGGGCGCGCCATGAGACGGCGGTCGAAGCGCAGCCGTATTTCCGGGTGGTTACGCGGGAATGCCTGGAGCGGCGGATTACCGACGCGCTTCAGGAGCAGGCGCTCATGCGCGAGTGCTGTACATATTTTGAAACCTACGCCGCGCTGTCCCCGAAGCTGGCGCCGGATGTGCCGGTGGGCATAAAGGGCGCCGAGGATGCGGGACGGCTGGCCGATTATATCGCCTCCAACCTGCCGCTGGCGGTGGAGGAAAAGCAGCGCATCCTCTCCGCGACGGCGGTTGCCCGGCGCATGGAGGAGATGCTGGTCATCCTTACCCGGGAGACGGCGATCCTGCGGCTGGAGCAGGGCATCCAGAACCAGGTGCGCGAGCGGATGGATCAGAACCAGCGGGATTACTACCTGCGCGAGCAGATGCGGGTGATCGCGGACGAGCTGGGCGAGGGGGAGAATCCGCTGGAGGAAGCGGATGTCTGCCGGAAAAAGGTCCTCGCGCTGACGCTGCCGCAGGACACGCAGGATAAGCTGCTCAAGGAGTGCGATAAGCTGGCCAAGATGCCGGCCGGTTCGCACGAGGGCACGGTGGTGCGCACCTATCTCGATACCGTGCTGGCGCTGCCGTGGAATACCGAAACCAAAGACAACCTCGCGCTGGATGCGGCCCGCCGGGTGCTGGACCGCGACCACTATGGGATGGATAAGGTGAAAGACCGCATTCTGGAGACGCTGGCGGTGCGCAAGCTGGCGCCGGATATGCCGGGACAGGTGCTGTGCCTGGTGGGACCGCCCGGCGTGGGCAAGACCTCCATCGCCCGTTCCATCGCCGCGGCGATGGGCCGTAAATATGTCCGCGTGTCGCTCGGCGGCATGCGGGATGAGGCGGATATCCGGGGGCACCGCAAGACCTATATCGGCGCGATGCCGGGCCGCATCATGGCCGCGGTCAAACAGGCCGGCAGCCGCAATCCGCTGGTGCTGCTCGATGAGATCGACAAAATGGGACACGATTTCCGCGGCGATCCGGCGTCGGCGATGCTCGAGGTGCTCGACGGGGAACAGAACAACACCTTTACCGATCATTATATCGAGGTGCCGTTCGATCTGTCGAAGGTGCTGTTTGTCACGACGGCGAATGAGCTGGAGCCGATTCCGGCGCCGCTGCGCGACCGGATGGATATCATCGAATTGCCCAGCTATACGGCGGAGGAAAAATTCCACATCGCGAAGGAACATCTGTGGCGCAAGCAGGTAAAGCGCAACGGCCTTACCCTGCGGCAGGTGCGTATGCCGGACGATACCCTCCGCCGGCTGATCGAAGGCTATACCAAGGAAGCCGGTGTGCGTTCGCTCGAGCGCTGCATCGCGCAAATCCTGCGCAAATGCGCCCGGGCGATTGCCGCCGGAGAGGCGAAGAGCCTCACTGTCCGCGATCTGGAGGCGTATCTCGGGCCGGTAAAATTCAAGCCGGACGACGAGGCGCTGCGGGATCAGGTGGGCATGGCCACCGGCCTTGCCTGGACGGCGGTCGGCGGCGAAACGCTGCCGGTGGAGGTGGCGGTGCTCGAGGGCAGCGGGAAAATCGAGCTGACCGGCTCGCTCGGCGATGTGATGAAGGAATCGGCCCGCACCGCGATCAGCTATGTGCGCTCCCGGGTGCGCCAGCTGCCGATTGAGGCGGATTTTTACAAAACGAAGGATATTCATATCCATGTGCCGGAGGGGGCCGTGCCGAAGGACGGGCCGTCGGCCGGCGTCACCATGACCACCGCGCTCATCTCGGCGCTGACCGGTATTCCGGTGCGAGGGGATGTGGCGATGACCGGGGAAATCTCGCTGCGTGGCCGGGTGCTGCCGATCGGGGGGCTCCGGGAGAAGACGATGGCCGCTTACTGCCGGCATATCCGCACCGTGATCATCCCGGCGGGCAACGCGTCCGATCTGGCGGAGATCGACCAGACGGTGCGCGCGCATGTGCAGTTTGTCACCGCCGAGCATCTCGATACGGTGATCCGCACCGCGCTGGTGACCGATCCGCTGGCGGCGCCGGCGGGGGACGCCGCCGACAGCCGGCCGCTGCCGGTGACGGCGCGGGATGTTCAGCCGGCGGTGCCCCAGTGAAGCGGCAGGAGAAAGGACGAATGAGGCGATGAAATGGGAAGCGGCAGCGTTTGAAACGTCGGTCGGCAAGCTGCAGCAGCTGCAGCCGTCGACCCTGCCGGAAATTGCGCTGTGCGGACGCTCGAACGTGGGGAAAAGCTCGCTGATCAACCGGCTGCTGTCCCGTAAATCGCTGGCGCGCACAAGCGCGACGCCGGGAAAAACGGCAACCATCAATTTCTACCGCGTGGATGCGCTGCGGCTGGTGGATCTGCCGGGATACGGCTACGCGAAGGTGTCCGCACAGGAAAAGCAGCGGTGGGGACAGCTGATCGAAGGGTATTTTGACGCCGACCGCGATCTTCGCCTGGCTTTGCAGCTGGTGGATATGCGGCACCCGCCCACGGCGGACGATTTTCAGATGATGACCTATCTGGCAGAAAGCGAAATCCCGTTTCTGATTGTGCTGACCAAGGCGGATAAGCTCAAAAAGACCGAGCGGCTCGAACGGGAAAAACGGCTGGCCGAAGAGCTGCGGGATTTTGAAAATATCGTTGCCGTTCCCTTTTCGGCGGTCAATGGGGAAGGCGTGGAGCAGCTGCGCGGCATCCTGGAGGATATCGCGCAGGAGGAATGAAACAGCAAGGAGTGATTGTTGATGTATGTGGCCGACTGCCTGCAGGTGAATGAGGCGGGGCATCTGACCATCGGCGGCTGCGACGCCGTAGGGCTGGCGCAGACCTACGGTACGCCGCTGTATGTCATGGATGAGGAGACCATCCGCGGCAAGCTGCGCGCTTTTAAAGCGTCGATTGAAGACATGTACGAAAACGGCGGGCTGGTCTGCTACGCCAGCAAGGCGTGCAGCTTCAAGGAAATGTACCGCATCGTGATGCAGGAGGGCTGCGGCGCCGATGTGGTGTCGGGCGGCGAAATGTATACGGCGCTTCAGGCGGGATTCCCGGCTGAGCGGCTGTATTTCCACGGAAATAATAAGACGGAGGCCGAGCTGCGCATGGCGCTTTCGGCCGGTGTCGGCCGGATTGTGGTGGACAATGCCGCCGAGCTGGAAAGGCTGGCGGCGCTGGCGGTGCAGGAGGGGAAAACGGCGCAGATCTATCTGCGGGTCACCCCCGGCGTGGAGGCGCATACCCACGCCTTCATCCGCACCGGACAGATCGACTCGAAATTCGGCTTTACGCTGGAGAACGGGGACGCGCTGCGCGCGGTGAAGGCGGCGGCCGCTGCCGAAGGGGTTGCCCTGCGCGGCCTGCACTGCCACATCGGTTCGCAGATCTTCGACGAGGAGCCGTTCGTCCATGCGGCGGAAGTGATGCTCGATTTTATGGCGCAGATCCGGGAGGAGACCGGCGTTACGCTGACCGAACTGAATCTGGGCGGCGGCTTCGGCATCCCGTATACCGAAAACGATCATCCGAAGGCCTGCGGGGAATATATGCGGCTGGTGGCCGGCGCGGTGAAGGCGCGCGCGGCCAAATGGGGGCTGCCGGTGCCGTTCATGGTCATCGAGCCGGGCCGTTCGGTTGTGGCGCAGGCGGGAATCACCCTGTACACGGTGGGCGGCATCAAGAAGATTCCGGATGTGCGCACCTATGTGAGCGTGGACGGCGGCATGCCGGACAACCCGCGGTATGCGCTGTACAAGTCCGAATACACCTGCGTGATCGCCAATAAGGCGGACCGTCCGGCCGACACGACGGTGACGGTGGCGGGCCGCTGCTGCGAAAGCGGCGATCTTCTGCAGGAAAACACCCCGCTGCAGGCCTGCGAGCCGGGCGATATCCTCGCGGTGCTCGCGACAGGGGCCTATAACTATGCCATGTCCTCCAACTACAACCGCCTGCCGCGGCCCGCGGTGGTGATGGTGAAGGGGGATACCTCGCGGGTGGTGGTCAAGGCGGAAACCTATGAGGATCTCGTGCGCAACGACCTGTAAACATTCTCCGGCACAGATTTTGGGAAGAGGTGGGCTGAATGGCCGGACGCATTTCCCTGGTGGTCCCGTGCTATAATGAGCAGCAGGCGGTTCCGCTGTTTTATGCCGAGGCGTGCAAGGCGGCGGAGGAGCTCAGGCAGCGGTTTTCGGTCGAGGTGGAGTTTGTTTTTGTCAACGACGGTTCCACCGACGGCACGCTCGGCGTGCTGCGCGGGCTGGCGGCGCAGGACGGGCGGGTGCGCTATCTTTCCCTGTCGCGGAATTTCGGCAAGGAGGCAGCGATGTATGCGGGCATGGAGCATGCCGCCGGCGATTATGTGGCGGTGATGGATGCGGACCTGCAGGATCCGCCGGCGCTGCTGCCGCAGATGTATGCGGGCATTCAGGAGGAGGGCTATGACTGCGTGGCGACCCGCCGCGTGTCCCGCAGGGGCGAGCCGCCGATCCGGTCGTTTTTTGCCCGCCGGTTTTACCGGCTGATGAACCGCATTTCTCAGCTTGATCTGGTGGACGGTGCGCGGGATTACCGCCTGATGACCCGCCAGATGGTGGAGGCCATTCTCCGCGTCACCGAGTATAACCGCTTTTCCAAAGGGATTTTCAGCTGGGTGGGCTTCTCCACCAAATGGCTGGAATACGAAAACATCCGGCGGGCAGCGGGAGAAACCAAGTGGTCGTTCTGGAAGCTGTTCAAGTATTCGCTGGAGGGCATTGTCGCGTATTCGGTCGTCCCTCTGGCGATCGCCTCCTTTCTGGGCGTGCTGCTTTGCCTGATCGCCTTTGCGTTTATGGTGTTTCTGGTGATCCGCACGCTGGTCTGGGGGGACCCGGTGGCCGGCTGGCCGTCGACGATGTGTGTGCTTCTGTTCATCGGCGGGATTC
>CAJKBW010000069.1 GCA_905198295.1 uncultured Oscillospiraceae bacterium
GTCATAATCTTCCGGCAAAGATAACTGGTTTATTGCATAATCCGCGCTTTGCTTATCGTAACACACCCGCACTGCATTCTCGGAAGCCTCTACCGTAAAGCTGCCAAAGCTTACGCTGTTATCAGCGGAATACATCGTTTTCAGCAAGCCGTCCGCATTGTAGTAATCCACGACGATCTCGCTGGAGTAGAAACTGTCGCCGCCGGCCTCCACCGCCGCCGGCGCATAGGAATCAAAGACGGTACCGTTCACCTTATCCAGAACTGTAAAATGGGTCGTGGCAGCATCCAGAGTGAACCGAAGCCTATCATTCTCCAGGCAAGCCTCGCCGCCACTGACCGGTGCGAAAGTGTCGGTATCCTCCATCGCAGAAGCCTTTAGCGAAGACGGCTCCAGCCGTGCGCCGATATTTAACGCTACGACCAGAATCACCAGAGCCAGGATGGCAGCGATCACCGGTAGGATATACAGTTTTTTCTTTGTTCTCATAGCGTTTCACCACTTAATATGTTCTGTACGAAACTTCTGTGTATATGTCTCTGACAAAGGAGATCATATCCTGTCCGATATTAAAGCAAACCAGCGCCAGGAACATCATTAGGCACATTCCCACCAGTGTCAGTACCCCCGTCAGGATTCCCTTGCCGAGAGAGTAATCGTGCGTGATTTGCATACCGAAGAAAATGAGTGCCAGCATCCAGAACATGATAATGCTGTCAAAGGTATTGTAGATAAAAGCCTCGTTTCCGGACAGGCAATGGGACAACAGCAGCATGGGGATGGCTGTGATGATATACGGTGCCAGTGCATACGCTGTGGCGATATAGATATCCTTGAACGAGCCCTCGCCGTCCATCAAGCTGGTAAAGCACCAGTTGGATACGATCCACATAGCCAGCGGCAGCACCATCATCAGCAGGCCGTAGAGCACATTCAAATCCTCAAAACGCGCATGGGTGAAGCAATAGCCGCTCAGCTGATACCGTGCCCCATAAAGCAGCACAAACAGAGCAACTAAGATATTGGCCGCCCGCAGGCTGCCACGCTTTTCCCGTTTCAGATCCCAGAAGCCGTCAAAAGGATGGAACATTACATGGGTGGCATAGCGCAGTTCCCGTACCAGCTCATAGCGGTTAAGTCTTTCTGTCAGTCGGTGTTTTTTCCACAGCTTGCACAGTATGATAACCAGTGCTATTGCCAGAAACACTCCCAAAAACAACCATGTAAAGTTTTTGGAGATGAAGGATTTCCGTTCTTCTTCAAACGCCTTGTAATAGTAATCATAGCTGGGATCACCTTTCAGCTTTTCCAGTGCATCCTTGTACGCCTTAGCCTGGATATCTGACCTGGCCAGGCACTTGTAGGCGTAATTGTAGGAGGGGCACATCTCCAGCACCCTGTTCCAATTTTCTGCCGATTCATCATACTTACCGTTCAGCATTAGCGTAACGGCAGAATCGACCGCTTTGCCAAAGGCGGTTTCGGTAAATACCGTTAACAAATTATCTTTCTGATCCACCACAATCAGCGTACCGTCGCAGATACAAAAGGCGCCGTTGTGAACCAGCGCAATCAGGCCGTATAGAATAAACTCTTCCTCTGTGCGGGTAGTGGTGTGTGCATATAAATCCGGGTCGCAGCGGGAGGTATGGTACACAAAGGGGAGCGTGTTAGATAAATTCCGACCGTATTTGCAGATGAACGATTCCTCCAGATAACCGCCGTATAAATCGCCGCCGACATATTCGCATTGATCGGCAATCGCATCGGACGCGCCCCCCACCCAAAAGGAATCGGGTGCGCCTCCCACGTTCTGTTCGCAGGTACAGTCGGGATTCGCCGCCTTTACAGCCGCGATGGACAGGGCCGTGAATTCCGCCATCCAGACATAGCGCCGTCTGGCATATGCGACAAAATCGGGGTCGTCCCAATCCACAACGGTGGGCAGCTCCCGGCCGGTTTCCTTGTAATACCGCTCCTTGCAGGCGGCGCAGTGACAGATTTCCGGCCATATCGGCATATCCAGAAATATCGAATCAAACCGATAACGGGTATTCATTTCGGTCAGGCACCATTTCACATTTTCACGGTATTCCGCATTGTTTGGGCAGACGATGCCATAACGCCCCCGGCGGAAAATACTCTCATTTTTATAATCCTCATAATCGCGGGAGCATTTTCCTTCCGCATTCACCTGTCTCCAGGAGGGGTGATGCTCATATGCCCAATTGTCAAACACCTGTGAAAAATATCCCATAACAGCGATACCGTGCCGGTGAGCAAGCTCGGTCATCCGTCCAACATAATCAAGGCCATGCAGCCCCTTATGAGTACGTCCGGTTTCCGACGGATAATGGGCAAGGCCGGTATGGGAAATACATTTGACGGTGATCATCTGCGTGCCCGTATCCAGCAGGGTTTGAAAAATTGCTTCGGGATCCAGTCCGGAAAAATACACCTCATTGGAATCGTCAATATGCATATCCAGAAAAAGGCGTCGATAATTGTTCTCAGTCCACACAGGGATTTCCTCCGTTTTTTGCAGCGCAGCAGCTCCGGCCGCAGCGGCCGAATCCGCCCTTCGATATCCCGCACCGCCGCGCAGGCGGTGCGGGATATCGGGGAGCGCAAGGATGGTTATTTTACAAGATACATGTCGTCCAGGCCGACGGTCAGCTGCTCGCTGTTGTTCAGATAAAACCGGATACAAGTAATGGAATCCGGATAGCAGGTGCCGCCCTGCTCGGCCAAATCCTTCAGCGGGATCTCCAGCTCGTTCCAGCCATCCTTTAAAGGATACTGAATATTGAATTCCCCCAGATGGAGCTCCTCCTCGTCCGGGTGGCCGGAGCTGGTGAATTCCAGCTGCCCGCCCGTTACGCTGGACGCCTTGCTGACATACAGCCACATGTGCAGCGTCCCGCTCTGCAAATAGGGCTCGATATTCAAATCCGCCGCCCAGTTTTCTATGACGATGTCTGATCGACCCGTTGCTTCAAAATAGCCGTTTCCCTGCTTGGCGCCCGATCTTTTCACCGTAAGGGTATGGGATTTGGCGGGCGTCCAGCTCCCCAGATCCTCCCCATCGCAGATATAAAATTTCCCGTCACTCTGCTTCCACTGCGCGGTGAAGGTCACATCGCCGGAAACCTTATAAAAATCCGCCGGCTGGTATACCTTTTCGCCGTCTGTCCAGCCATCAAACACGTAGCCGTCCTTGACGAACGGATTCGCGGCGAGCGCTATTGTTTCGTCGGCCTGGACATCGTCCCGCTCCTTTGGGGCGGTCCCGATTGCTCCGTCTCCCCCATCGTATTTGACAGTAAAGCCGGCCGTCGCTCCCTGACTTGTATTGCTGGCATCGCCGGTCGACCCAACGGGACCGCCGGAGGTTGTTCCGGATTCACCGCAGGCAGTCAGGAACAAAAGCCCCGCTGCTAAAAGAATCGGCGCTAGCTTCTTTACCCCTTTTTTCAAAGTAAAAACTCCTTTATCTGTTTTTTGTCAATAGCGGGGCTGCAAAATGTAAAATTTTGCGGCATCCCCGGAAGATCCATCTCGGTGTTTTCTCCCGCCGAACCGCATACGGCTCAGTCGGGCCGGGCACCGTTCTTTTTCTTTCCGCGCCGGCAGGCATACAGTACCGCAGCTGCTCCAACGGTCGCGGTCGGGATGGCCGCGCAGAGAGGCGACACGCCGGTATCCGGATTTTCTCCGGGCAGGCAGGCGTAGATATCGTCAATGCCGAGACATACCGCACCATATGTATAAATCCGGAAGAAATTGACCGCACGCAAATCGATCGTTCCGCCCTCGGCGGCCGCCTCGCTGAACGGCAGATACAGCTCATTCCAGCCGTCCTGCAGCTCCATTCCCGAAAGGCCCCAGTGGATTTCATCGACGTCCGCCTGTCCAGCACTGGACAGTTCCAACGAGCCGTCGGTCAGCGCGACGGCATTTTCCAGCTTTAACCAGATGTGGAGATATCCCTCCTCGGCGTACCGGCTGAGATCCAGCGTCTTATCATATTTGCGTGCCAGCATCAACGCGCCGAATGCGTTTACCTGTTCTGTTTCCAGATATCCGTTTTTGTCCGGAGCCCCGTCCGGGACGAATACAGCGCCGGTATCCAGATACCAGCCCTCCAGTGCATCAACATGGTCGATATATCGCTTCGCTCCAAAAACGGTGGGCTTCTGTACATCCGGTTCCTTCTCTTCCACCGGCGGTTCGTTGCCCTCGCGACAAAAATACACGTCATCCAGTGCCAGCCGGGTTGTCACGCGGGCGTAAACCCGCATATAGTCCAGCCGGGACAACTCGACGCTCCCGGCCGTTTCGGCGGCTGACAGGGGGAGATACACCTCGTTCCAGCCGTCCCCTGTCAAGTAAGCCCCCACATTTTCCCAAGTCTTCGCGCCGTCCGGGGAGCCGCTGCTGGAAATCTCCACCCGGAAATTTTCCAATGTTTCCCGGCTGTCCACATATACCCACATATGAAGATAGCCGTTCTCATAGCCGGAGAAGTCCTTCGCCTTGCTCAGCTTGTTCTGCAAAACACGGTGCTGGAAAATATCCTCCGCCGTGGTGCTGACGAAATAGGTACCAACCGGCGCATTTTGTCTCTCCATAGTAGCCGCCGCCTCGTTGCAGTCCTTCCAGCCCGTGTTGGCGGCTTCGATTTTATCAAACCATTTCTGTGCGCCATATACCTTTTCAGCAGGCTTTTCTTCTACCGGCGGTTCGTTGCCCTCGCGGCAGAAATACACGTCGTCCAAGCCCAGAACGCTGCTTTCCAGGCCGTTGACATACGCCCGCATATACCGAATTTGGGCTAAGTCCACCGTCCCACGGTTCTTCGTCGTTTCTTCCATGGGCAGATACAATTCATTCCAGCCGTCTTCCGCTATGTAGTCACGGATATCCCAGCCGATGGCGTCCGTGACGGCGTCTCCGCTCGACAGCTCAATTCGAGCGTATTCTCCAACCTTCGCCGCGCTGTCCACGTACACCCAGGCATGCAGATATCCGGCCTCATAGCCTGTGAAATTCTTTGCTGTCTTCAGTGTATATTCCAGCGCATGGTTTCCCCAGGAATCCAGCGTATCGCTTTGGATATAATAGGTGCCGGCGGGCGCGTCGCTGCTTTTGACTGTGGCAGGCAGCAGCTCAGCTGGAGGCGGATCTCCTGCCGCGCCGGTTTGCTTCCAGGTCGTCCACGCCGTTGCGTCAGATTCGATTTTATCCAGCCATTTCTGCGCGCCGTATGTCTTTTGTACAGGCGGCTTCTCCTCCACCGGCGGCTCGTTGCCTTCCCGGCAGAAATACACGTCGTCCAGCCCCAGGACCGCACTCTCCTGACCGCTGACATACGCCCGCATATAGCTGATGGCAGCCAAATCCACCGTACCTCGGCTTTGGGTTACAGCGGCCAGCGGTAGGTACAGCTCATTCCAACCGTCCTGGGTAATATACTCGATCAAATTCCAGCCAATGGCGTCGGTTACGATGTTGCCGCTGGACAATTCGATCCGGGGATAGATACCAATCTTGTCTGCACTGTCCACATATACCCAGACATGCAGGAAGCCGGACTCATAGCCTGTAAAATCCTTTGCCTCTTTCAGCGTATATTCCAGCGTATGGTTTCCCCAGGTATCCAGCGTAGCGCTTTGAATATAATAGGTGCCGGCGGGCGCTTCGCCGCTTTTGACCGTAGCGGACAGGATTTCGGCCGGGGGCGGATCTCCCGCCGCACCGGTCTGCTTCCAGGTCGTCCAGCCTGTGGTATCGGCTTCTATTTCATCCAGCCGCTTTTCCGCCCCGTAACCCGCTTCGCCGCGCAGGCAGAAATATACATCGTCCAGTCCCAGGCTTGTCAGGCCGTTTGCGTAAATACGCAGGAAGCTGAGTTTGGAAAAATCCACCTCAGTATCGGCCTTTTTGATCGCCGCCTCTATGGGCAGATACAGTTCGTTCCAGCCGTTCTCCTGAACGTAGTCGGCCACGTTCCACGTCAGCGCATCCGCCGCGTTCACAACGTCGTCTGACAAATTGATCTGGCCGTTTAAGCCATCCTTCCGATCCACATAGACCCACATATGCAGATAACCGTCCTGGGCATAAGCGGAAAAGTCTTTCGTCTGGTTTTCCCCCAGTATCTGCTGCAGCACGCAGTTGCCGAACGCATCCTTCGATCCGATCACCGCATACCGCTCGCCCGCGGGCGCCTTGCCAATGACCGTAGCGGACGCCTGATCGCAGGCATGCTCTACCCCTTGGACATTTTCCTGTCGAATTACATAGGTTTTCCATGCGGTTTCGGCCGTCTCTATCGTGTCGACAGCGAGCGTATCCGTCTCCGCACCCTCCCTCTTTTTAGAGAGGTAGACGTTGTCCAGCCCCAGCGCGTTAATACCGGCCGCGTATACACGCATGTAGTTGATAGCCGACAGATCCACATTGCCTGTCGTGGTCATGGCGCTTAGAGGAAGTGAGAGCAAATTCCATCCGTTTTTCGTCAGGCTGCTCTTCAAATCCCAGGCGGTGTAAATGGTCCAGGCCTTTCCATCGCTCGACAGGTTGATCTGCCCGCCGGCGACGGCCTCCTTATTGTCTACATACACCCACAGATTCAGATACCCGTCTGTGCCGTAGGAAGAGAGGTCAACCGCGTCTGAAAAGATCCGTTCCAACACCAGGCTGTTGTAGCTGTCCCGCGAGGTGGTCAGGATATACCGTTCCCCTGCCGGCGCCTTTCCGGCGACGACCGCACGCGGCTGGCTTTTGTCAAAACCCACCCAGCCCGAACTGTCCGCTTCGATTTTGTCCCACCGCTTTTCACTGTTGTAGGCCAGCGTTCCGAAGCCTTCGTCCTCTGCGCGCACATCCAGCATGGGTAGCGCCGCCGTGGCGGAGGTCAGAAGGATTGCGGCAGCCGCCAGCGCCGCCAGCGCGCCTTTTGTGTGCTTTCCGATTTCGAATCTGTACATAATCTCTATTCCTCCTTCAGAGCTTTGTGTGCTTTGCCCATACAACTCGTCCGTGTGACCCCTCCCCGCTGTCCGGCAATTAGCTAAAAGGGCACAGCCCATGCTTTTCGGCAGGGTAACGCGACTCTTATTATACTTTTTTCGGATTATCTGCCGCGGGGCAGTGGAGCAAGCATGGTCAAAAGCCCTTCAAATCTATAATCGTTTATAGTTTTTGGACTGGCCTCCTTTCAGCTTTAGTATACTATCTGCCGGCAATAATGTCAACATTATTTATGAAATTCATTTGATATGGAAGAAAAAACCACTCTCAAGTGGCGACATGCTAAAAAAATCCCTTGCATTTATCGCTACGTTTTGTTATAATAAAAATATAATCGTTTATAGTTAATAAAAAGCAGATGCTTTTTCGCATCTGCTTCACGGTTCCTTTGTCATGGGGTCAAGGCTTTGACTGAATCTCCCGGGACGATTTTTACCGGCAGACGGACGATGCTGCACTCGTCCGCCTTTCCCTGCAACCGGCGCAGTAGCAGCTTGGCCGTCGTTATGCCAATCTCATACACCGGCTGCTCAAGGCATACCAACCGCGGGTTGGAAACATTGTTTACATCAAAATTATCAAAGCAGATGATGGATAGCGTATCCGGTATCGCCACTCCCAGATCCCGGGCCGCCATCAGCGCACCTATCGACATGTAGAAGCTGGAAATCAGAACTGCGGTCGGCCGGTCCTTTCGGGACAGCAGCGTCGCCAGCTGGGAAAAGGCGGAGTAGCCGCCCTGCGGATTGCATTCCCCCCGCAGGATAAATTCCTCCCGGATGGGCAGCTTATAGTCCCGCAGGCATCGCTGATAGCCGTTCAGCCGCTCTTTGACCGTGGCAATCAGATTGGTATCTGTGATGATGGCAATATTCTTATGTCCTTTCATAATAAATTGTTCCACCGCATGATAGGAGGCGGAAAGGTTATCGCTCACCACAAAATCATAAGCGGTATCATTAAAGGCGTTATCGACGATGACGATGTTATTGAATCCCCTGTACGATTCCAGCATGGTACTGGTGATATAGCTTGACACAATGACAATGCCGTCCACACCCTTGTTGATAAAAAAATCCATGTTGGCCTGAAACCGCTTTTCATCCTGCTTAATCTCGCGCACAAGCACGCAGTAGCCATACGGTTCCAGCTCCTCCGACAGGATCGAGATAATATCGCCCGAAAAGGTATTCAAGCCGTCCACCACAACGCCAATCAGCATGGAGCGCGTGGTGCGAAGCCCACGCGCCGTCTGGTTCACGTGATAATCCAGCACCTCAATCGCCTGCTCTATCTGCCGGGCGCTGCGTTCCCGAACCGGCTTTCCATTCAGGTACTTTGAAACGGTCGCGATGGAAATCCCGCTTTTTTTCGCCACATCCTTAATGGTTGGATTCATCTGCTCTCGTCCTCTCTTTCGACGCTCTTTCCTTATCAGTATACCACAAATCCGATATTTAGCAACGTTTTTAATTTACAGGCAGAAAGGAATGATCCATTTCCATGAACGCCCCTTCCGCCGCCATGCGGCCCGCCGGTCCCGCCGACGTTGTGTTGGATACCGATACCTACAATGAGATCGACGATCAATTTGCCCTTGCCTACCTTCTAAGGTCTTCTCCCATGCTGCGTACACAAGCCGTCTATGCCGCCCCCTTTTCCGATCCCTCCCACCGGTTTGGAAATTTTAAATCGGATAATCCGGCCTACGGCATGGAAAAGAGCTATCAGGAAATCCTAAAAATTCTCCCGCTCTGCGGCAGAGAGGATCTGTCCTCATGTGTATTCCACGGATCCACACGCTATCTTGCCGATGAGCAGACTCCCGTTGAATCCGCGGCTGCGCGCGATCTCGCGCAGCGAGCGATGGCCTACACACCGGAGCAGCCGTTGTATGTGGTCGGTATTGCGGCCGCCACCAACATCGCGTCGGCTCTGCTGCTGAATCCCTCCATACGAGACCGGATCGTCGTTGTCTGGCTGGGCGGCAACGCCCATACATGGCCGCATAATCTGGAATTCAATGCCTCACAGGATATCGCAGCGGCCCGGGTTCTGTTTGACAGCGGCGTCCCTCTCGTCCAGCTCCCCTGTATGGGTGTCGTGTCCGCATTTACAACAAGCGGGCCGGAGCTGACACATTGGCTTTCCAACCAGAATCCGCTGTGTGATTACCTGCTTGACACCGTGCTTGAGGAAATGAAGGACTGTCGCGGCGTGTGGAGTCGCCCCATATGGGATGTTACGGCGATCGCCTGGCTTCTTTCCGGGGATTTCACACCCGATCGCATCGTCCCTGCTCCCCTCCCGGAATACGATGATACCTATTCCTTCGCCCCCGACCGTCCTCCTATCCGGTATGTTTTTCACATACAGCGCGACGCTGTTTTTTCCGATTTATTCCGAAAGCTGACAGGGACAGACAAAGCGGTGGGACAGCCTGCGGGAATCCACACACCCTCTTAAACACAGGAAAGGAATGCACTATGAGATTGAAAGTCAAACATATCACACGGCTCTTCGGCAGCCTGTTAAGCATCATGGCGCTGGTGATCGGGATGGCGTCAATCCTGACCTCCTGCGGCTTATTTGAGGTGAAGGGTATGGAATACTGGAAGCTGAATGACGGGGGCACCGGTGAAACGGTTGCCAGCGCCGTGCGCGGCGGTACGGCAGGGACGCTGAAATGGGGCGTCTGGCTGCCCGACGATACCTTCGGCAGGGTGCTGGATTTTTCTGTGGAAGGCTCGTATATGAAGGCGGAAAACAGCAAGGCAGATCTCAGCGGAGATTTTTCTATCTCCTGCTGGGTGATGGCGCCGCCTCGAGAGGATAACAATCGTGTCATCCTCTCGCAGGGGAACGATCGGGTTTTGCTCTATCTGGATGCCGCGGACGGCTTTGCGCTGACCTTCTCCGCCGAAGGGTTGGACGGGCTGGAATCGAGCGGTGTCGGGCTGGTTGACAGCAAGTGGCATCATATTCTCGTTGCCAAAGAAGAAAACACCTTTTCCTATTGGATCGACGGGAAAAACGTCAAAACCTTGACCGTCAGCGGCTCTGTTGCAGCCGACAGCTCCACCGTCACGCTGGGATCCAACGCCTCCGGAAAGGACGGCTTCGACGGCTCCATAGCGGAGGTCAAGCTGATAAAGGGGTACAAGGAGCCGGGTCAGGCCACCTCGATTAAGCTGAAGCCCTCCAGCAACGAGGCCAAAAAGCCCCGGTTGGAAATGAAAAAGGGTATTGTCATCGATCGCCCGCAATATTATCAAAATCTTACGCCCTATACGCTGACCGAAAAAAGCGACATTGTCAACTGCATGAACTTTGGATTCGATCACGTTAAAATCCAGCTGGTTCCGGAATGGATGATGAACGCTGACGGAACGCTGATAAAGGAAAACATGGCGTATATCTCCCAGGTTGTACAGATGGTGCTGGATCTTGACTACCGTGTCCTCATCTGCGTTTCCCCCTGTGCTACTTCCTTTGGCGCGGAATTCAAGACCAAATATCTAGGCGTTTTGAAAAACTTTGAAATTCTGTGCAAATGGTATGGAGAGCTTGGACAATATATCGCCGAGCAGAAATGGTCTCCCGATCATGTGGCTCTCCAGTTGATGACCGAGCCGTATGGCAATAACGATTCGGTATCCTGGAGTTGGATGTCCGATCGCATGTACGCGGCGGTGCGCAATGTCCTCCCCGATCACACCCTCGTCACCAGCACCGATCACACGGGAAATATCGAGTGGATCAAAAAGATGTCGCCAGCCACAGACAGCAACCTGATTTACTCCTTCACCACCTACGATCCCGTCACGCCCGGCTGGTCCAACGCCTACTCGTCTCAGATTGGGAAAAATGACGATTTTTGGAATTATATTGGAAATGTCCCGTACCCCATTGAGGAGGGCGTTGATTATACGAGCGCTATTGAGGAATGTATTCGGCTGGTGCCCAAAGAAATGAAAGCGGAGGCACGCTACGCACTTACCCAGTATGTTCAAGGCAAAATGGATGCCGGGGATATGAACCGAAACAACCTGTACGACTCCCTGTATAACGCGAACTGGCATATGCTGCGCGCCAAGAGTCTGGACGATTGGCGGCAGAAATACGGCGGCAACATACATCTAATGGTTGTGGAATTTGGCGTTTTCGACGGTGAATTCACGCAAGTGCGTTTCAATGCCGTCGGACCGGGCGTTTCCGACAAAACGCGCCGACAGCTAATTAAAGACATGCGACTTGCCTGGGAGGCCTATGACATTGGCTGGACCTATTGGGATTACAACGAAGGTTTTACTGTTTTCGATCCCACCTATCACATGCAGCAACCTTACAGCAGCCCCTCGGAGGAATTGGCTAAGGCGGTTGTGGACTATACGTTACTGACGGATTCCCTGGGGCTGACCCCGAAGGTGCGCTTTGAAGTGCCGGACACGCTGCAAGACGCCAAGGGCGCTTGGCAATTGAGCGGCGATTCCTTTGACAACGGCGCGGCGATGAAAAGCGCCCTGCCGGGGATCGGTACAGACGGCGCTTGGTTTCAGGTGACAGCCGAAAAGGATGCCGTCTTCGGCAGCGTGCCGAAATTCACCGGAAATTCCTACGGTGTGGTACAAAACCCCTCTGTCCGGCTTTCCGATGCCTTTACCATATCTGCCCAAGTGAAAACCACCTCTAAAGGCAGTGTCATCCTGTCCTGCGGGGAGGAATCGCTTGTTCAAACGGAAAACGGCTACGGCAAATTTATGATAAAGGACTTCGACAGCTATGGCGGCGTCAGCTGTGTAACCGAAAACCACGTCGGCCTCAGCACCGAAAATCCTGCGCAGGGTACCGGCTGCTATGCGCTGACCTCCACCACCGGCGAGGATATTTGGGTAGATTTCCGTATCCCCTATATGGATTTAAGCGCCCTGCTGTCGCGGGAAAACAAGGCATCCATGCACATTTCCCTCTTTACGGAGGATGCATCGGCTGTTAAGGGCGGCACGCTGATCCTTATCACCTCCGGCGGCGAAATCCGGATTACCCTCCAGACCGCCGCCCTGCAGAACGGCTGGACGGATCTGATTATTGACCCCTCGTCCATCCGGACAGGAAGAGCGGATCTCACCCAGGTCAAGGACGCGCGAATCGTGTTTCAGATGCATAAGCCGGGAACCATAAAGGTAGACGACTGGTATCTTTTCTATCCCGAGCCCATGAATGCGACTGTCTACTGGAGGCTCATGACGGATGAGAACGGTGCGCTGCTTCTCAGCGCCGACGGCATGGATATTCCCAGCAGCGGGGCGAACATTGCAGACGATCAGTGGCATCATTTGATGGTATCCTGTTCGGACGGTACCCTGATTTATTACGTAGACGGCAAGCCGGTAAAATCCGCTCTCGTTTCAGGCGCTTTAAAAAGCACCTCCTCGAACGACCTCGTGATAGGCGCGGATATCAGCGGCCGGAACGGTATTTCCGGATCGCTTTCACACGTTGCCCTCTATCAGACAGCCAAAACGCCGGGCGGCGTATGGAAAAAGTAATCAGGATAGCAAGAAAGGAATGAATATCCCTATGAATTATCCCAAAATCGGCATCCGTCCGGTTATTGACGGACGCCGCTTCGGTATGCGGGAATCCTACGAGGAACAAACCAGACAGCTGGCCGAAACAGCGGCCGAGCTCATTCGCTCCCAGTTGCGCTATACCGACGGCTCTCCGGTTGAATGCGTGATCTCTCCCGTGGTTATCGGCGGCGGCACAGAGGCGGCACAATGTCAGGAATTCTTCGCGGCGCAAAACGTTGTCGGCACCTTATCGGTTACCCCATGCTGGTGCTACGGTATGGAAACCCTGGACAACGACCCGCTGACCTTCAAGGCGATCTGGGGCTTCAACGCAACCGAAGCACCGGGTGCCGTGTATCTGGCCGCCGCCATGGCAGCCCATGCGCAGATCGGCCTTCCGGCCTACAGCATTTACGGCCGTGATGTACAGGAAAAGGACGATCGGATCATTCCCACCGACGTGCAGGAAAAAATTCTGCGCTTTGCACGCTGCGCCGTGGCGGCCGGCTGCATGCGCAACCGTGCATACGTAAATCTCGGCGGCGTCAGCATGGGGATTGTCGGCTCCTACATGGATATGCGCTTTTTTACCCGCTATCTGGGGCTGCGTCCCGAATGGGTGGATCTGACCGAAGTGCTGCGCCGCATACATCTGGAAATCTATGACCGCGAGGAGCTTGAAAAAGCGCTCGCCTGGGTCAGGCAGAACTGCCCGGAGGGCGATGACAACAATCCGCCAGAAACCAGACATTCGTCGGAAAGAAAGGCGGAGGAATGGAAATTCGTCCTGAAAATGACACTAATTTTCCGTGATATCCTGCAGGGGAATCCTAAGCTGGCAGCAATGGGCTATCAGGAGGAGGCACTGGGGAAAAACGCCATTGCGGCCGGATTTCAGGGTCAGCGCGCTTGGACGGACTGGCTGCCGAACGGCGATTTTGCCGAGGCCATCCTCAATTCCGGATTCGACTGGAACGGCAAACGGCCGCCGCTTATCCTGGCCACCGAAAACGATACCTGCAATGCTGCCGTCATGCTGTTTGAAAACCTGTTGACACAGCGTTCTGCCATTTTTGCCGACGTTCGCACCTATTGGAGCCCGGACGCCGTCAAACGGGTAACAGGTCAAATACCGCAGGGGGAGGCCGCAGGGGGATTTATCCATCTAATCAATTCGGGCGCGGCAGCTCTTGACGCAACAGGTGCACAAAAGGATGAGCAGGGTAACGGTGTAATGAAACCTTGGTGGGAACTGACAACAACCGATATTTCCGCATGCTTAAAAGCAACTCGCTGGGCGCCGGCTTCCCTAAAGTCTTTCCGAGGCGGCGGATTCTCCTCCCAGTTCTCTACACAGGCCGTCATGCCGGTCACCATGGCGCGGCTGAACATCGTCGACGGCGTTGGTCCGACCCTACAGATAGCCGAGGGCAGCACGGTTGTCCTGCCCCCGGCTATGAATAAAATTTTGCTGGATCGCACCGATCCCACCTGGCCCTCCACCTGGTTTGTGCCGAGAGTAACCGGCGAGGGGGCGTTTCGGGACGTGTATACCGTCATGACCCGATGGGGCGCCAACCACGCCGCCTTCTGCTATGGCCATATCGGTGCGGATCTTGTCACACTCGCCTCCATGCTGCGCATTCCGGTCGTCATGCACAACCTGGCGGAAAACGACCTTTTCATTCCGCACGCCTGGCCCTCCTTCGCCGCCAACTCCATTGAAGACGGACTGTTCCAGGCATGTAAGGAGCTTGGACCGTTGTATTGATCAGAATAAGCTCTGCCTCCTGTCCCCAGAAAAAAGGCGTGAAATGACGTTTGTGGTGTGACATCTGTTACTGTAGCTATTGAGGCTTCGGAAAATTTTAAATATCATCAAAACATTATTTCAGAACCGCTCAACTGCACAGATATTTGGCCTTTGTATATTCAGGAATGCCTTTCCCACATCCGACAAAACCGCGTGCTAAGGGTTCAAGTTTTTCTGCTTCAGCCTGTCAAAGAAGTCGCCTGACAAGAGGCGACTTCTTTGCTATAATGGCGGTTGATCCAGCACCTGTTCGGAATCGCCTCGCTCTCCGACAGTTCCCTTGCTTCGTCGAGAAAGGCGCGGCGTTGGCTCTTGAGCAGCTTGACCTTGTAAACGGATAAGCCGCAGACATCCAAATAAGCGTTGATAGTCGACAGTCGCCCGTTAACGGTGGATACCCGGTGAGCTTGCTGAAGACTGTCTCTCGCGGTTCTATGTGGTATGTGATAGCATGCGCATCCCAAACATTGCTTTTAGAACGGTCTTTTTGTTTTCATCCATCGTGGCAACTTCCTGCGTGCTGGCGGTTCTGACCGCATAAACCGCCAGTATTTCCGGCCAGTCTATCTGTGCGCCGGAAACCTCCACAACGTCATGAGTGTTCTGCCTTTCGATTTCCTCTATCATATTCTGATAGTTCGCCTGAATTTCTGTGATGGCATCTCGTATGGTCTGTCCACTTCCGGTATCCTCACCGCTAAAAAAGATACCGAAAACGGAACCAAGTAACATGGCAATAATACAAATTAAAAGGATCACCACTACAGCCACCCAGCCCCCGGCGGCGATAACAGAAGTCAATCCTTTCACTGCCGCAATGGCAGCCTTTACAGCGGTGACGGTCGCTTTCACGGCAACCTTGGCTCCGGTGGCGGCCGCTTTCGCGGCGGATCTGGCAGCTTGGGCCGCAGCCTTTGCTGCTTTTGCAGAAGCAATCGCAGATTGCTTCATGCCTGCTGCTGTTTTCTGCGCGGCCTTGGCCGCCTGCTGTGCCGTTTTTGCCGAATGCTGGGCGGTCTTGATACCCTTGGCGCTCTGCTTTACGCCTTTCACGGATCGGCTGGCGGTTTTCACCGTCTTGGCAGGTTTGCTCTTGACGCTGCCCTTTACCATAGCGTTTTTGGTCTTGATCTGTGCGGCCTTTTTCGCCTGATCAGCAACGCCTTTGGCTTCTTGAAGGACACGGGAAACCTCCCGTTTCTCCCGTAGCTTCCGGGCAGTGGTCTGGGCCAGCTTTTTCCCGCCCTGGTAGGTAAAGTCCGCGCTGTCAACGCCGAAATAAAAATGCAAGAAAACGCCGAGGAAATTGTGTATAAGACACTTGGGTTAATGGAATCAATGAAAGAGGAATTTATAAGTGGTGCTTTAAAAAATGGTTATGAAAAAAATCAGGCAGAATATATCTTTGGATTAATTGAAAAGTTTGCAGATTATGGCTTTAATAAAGCTCATGCAATTGCCTATGGTTTAATTGGTTATCAACTTGCGTATTTAAAAGCTAATTATCCCTTATCTTTTTATGGAGCAATTCTTTCTAATGAACAAAATAGTGATGTTCATAAAATGGAATATATTGCAGAAGCTAAAAAATATCAAATTAGAATTTTACCGCCATCCATTAATTATTCTGAACATTATTTTAAACAAGTAGAAGGTGATTTACGTTTTTCTTTATTAGCTATTAAAAATGTAGGACAGGCAGGTTATCTAGCAATTGTTGAAGAAAGACAAAAGAATGGCTTGTTTAAAGATATTTTTGATTTTGTTTCGCGAATGGAAGGAAAGAAAATCACGAGTTTAATGTTAGAAAGTTTGATTGATGCGGGTGCTTTTGATGAATTTGGACTTAATCGTGCGACTTTAAAAGCTAATTTAGAAAAGATTACAGAGTATGCACATTTAAAAAATATGATTGGTATTGATGAACCACCTATTTTAGAAATTATTAAAGAAAATAAAATGGTGCGTTTAGAATTAGAAAAGAAAGCGTTAGGTGTGTATTTAACACAACATCCGTTAGCTTATATGAAACAAAAAATCAATCAACCAATTCTTGCAGTCGCAAATTTAAATGAGTATGTCTCAAAAAATGTGAGAGTATTA
>CAJKBW010000070.1 GCA_905198295.1 uncultured Oscillospiraceae bacterium
TTTTTCACTCAAGCGGTTCCTTGGATGCCGCCCGTTCAAACTGTTCCACAATTTCCTTCGACGGTGCCTTGGTCAGCAGACTGACCACCACAATCGCCACACAGGCCAGTATAAAGGCAGGCAGCAGCTCATAGAAGGCGAATATACCGCCAAGCCGGCTGATGCCGAATTTCCAGATAAACACCATCGCGCCGCCGGTCACCATGCCGGCAAAGGCGCCGGGGAAATTCGTGCGCTTCCAAAACAGGGCAAACAGAATTACCGGACCGAACGCTGCACCAAAGCCTGCCCAGGCAAACGAAACGATGTCGAACACCGAAGAATCCGGATTCAGTGCAAGCAGTGCACCGATAACCGCCACCACAATAACGGTGCCCCGCGCCACCCACATAACCAGCTTTTCGCTCGCCTTTTTGTGGATGATCCCTTTAAAGAAGTTCTGCGCCACACTCGAGGAAGCTGCCAGAAGCTGGGAATCCGCAGTGGACATGGTCGCCGCAAGGATACCCGCAAGCACTACCCCCGCGAACAGTGCCAGGATCACACCGTGATTGCCGAGTGCCGTCGCCAGCGCGATGAAAATCGTTTCCGCCGTGGACTTGGCGGCCGCTTCAGATACTGCTCCGGACTGCACCGCGGCACGATCCACCAGCTCCGGCATCGCCGCTGCGCCCACAACGCCGATAATCACCGCAACACTCAGCGAAATCAATACCCACACGATCGCGATGCGCCGCGAGGTCTTCAGCTGCCCTTCCTTTTTGATGGCCATAAACCGCAGCAGCACATGCGGCATACCGAAATAGCCGAGTCCCCATGCCAGCATGGTAGCGATCTGCAAACCGCTGTACGGCGCGCTTTCCCCGGTGGTTGCCACATGCGTCTTGAACATGCTCAGATAGCCGGGAAGGCTTCTGGCATTTTCCGCCACCGCGCCGAAGCCGCCGGCAGTGGTCACGCCGAAAATCAGGATCACCACCAGCGCCGCCGACATCAGCAGCCCCTGCATGAGGTCGGTGGTGCTTGCCGCCAGGAAACCGCCGATCGCGGTATACGCCACAATCACCGCCGCGCTAATGAGCATCGCCCACACGTAATCGACCCCGAACAGGCTGCTGAACAGCTTGCCGCAGGCGACGAAGCCGGAAGCCGTATAAGGAATGAAAAACACCAGAATAACCACCGCGGATATGCACATCAGTATCCGCTTTTTATCTCCGAACCGATTGGAGAAAAAGTCCGGCAGGGTGATGGAATTGTTGGCCACCACCGTATACCGCCGCAGCCGCTTGGCCACCACCAGCCAGTTGATATAGGTCCCTACCGCCAGGCCGATCGCCGTCCAACCAGCATCGGCGATGCCGGTCAGATAGGCAAGTCCCGGCAAGCCCATGAGAAGCCAGCTACTCATATCCGAAGCCTCGGCGCTCATGGCAGTAACCAAAGGCCCAAGCTTCCGTCCGCCCAGATAAAAATCATCGCTGGTCCTGTTGCGCCGCGCGCACCACAGTCCGATTGCCAGCACCGCCAGCATATACAAGACCATCGCAATCAGAATACAGATTTGTTCTTTTGTCACACCCGTCTGCCCCTTCCTGTTTTCCGCAGGCCGGCCATATGCCGCAGGCCGGCGCTGCGCAGCTTATTTGTGTCTGCCGCGGATTTCCTTCCAATACGCGGCATATGCCTGTTCATTTTTGTTGTCTCCAGGCACATAATACACCGCATCCCGGATGGCATCCGGCAGGTACTGCTGCGGCAGCCAGTGTCCCGGGAACTCGTGCGGGTCTTGCTAAAACTGTCCCTTGTTGGGGTTATCCTCGCCGTCAAAATGTTTGTTCTGCAATGTGCGCGGTATCGGGCCGGAGCGGCCTGCACGGATATCCTCAAGCGCCTTATCCACGGCTACGTAGGCCGCATTGGATTTCGGCGCCTGACTGACCAGAACCACCGCATCCGCCAACGGGATGCGCGCTTCCGGCAGCCCCACCTGCAAAGCGGCATCCACCGCTGCCTTGACAATCGGGATAATCATCGGATACGCCAAACCCACATCCTCGCACGCACAAACCATCAGCCGGCGGCACGCCGAGGGCAGATCTCCCGCTTCAAGCAGACGCGCCAGATAATGCAGCGCCGCATTCGGGTCGGACCCCCGCATGGACTTCTGATAGGCGGAAACAATGTCGTAATGCTCGTCGCCTTCCTTGTCATACCGCAGCGCACTGCGCTGGGCGAGCTGCTCGGCAATTTGCAGCGTCACCTGCCGCGCGCCCTGCGCATCCGGCGCCGCTGCCAGCGCACACAGCTCCACCGCATTGATGGCTTTGCGCACATCTCCGCCACAGGCGAAAGCGATGCGCTGCACCACCCCGTCCTCCAGAGCAATCGGCGTCCCCTGCTCTTCCTCAAGAAAATGGAACCCCCGCTCCACCGCGCGTTCTACCTCAGCTGGCTCCACCGCTTTGAATTCAAAAACCGTCGAACGGCTGAGGATCGCGCCGTACACGTAAAAATAGGGATTTTCTGTCGTGGAGGCAATCAACGTAATCTGCCCGTTTTCGATATACTCCAGCAGCACCTGCTGCTGCTTTTTATTAAAATACTGAATCTCGTCCAGGTACAGCAGGATACCGCCCACGCCCGCGAGCGTGCCGGTTTCCTCCACCACCGCTTTGATATCCGCAATGGAAGCGGTGGTGCCGTTGAGTTTATGCAGCCGCATGTCCGAGCGCTTGGCGATAATCCGCGCCAGCGTGGTTTTTCCTACCCCGGACGGCCCATAAAAAATCAGGTTCGGGATATGCCCCGACTCGATGATCGTGCGCAGCGCCTTACCCGGAGCGAGCAGGTGCCGCTGTCCCACGATATCGTCGAGCGTTTCCGGACGCATCCTGTCCGCCAGCGGTGACGTCATCGGGCATCCTCCTTATTCTCCGGCGGCATAAAAAACGCCATTGCCCTCCGGACAGAAGCATCCCAAAAATCCCAGGTGTGGCCGCCCTCCCACTCTTCATAGGTCAACGGCAGGCCAAGCGTCTGTACGTGTGCGCGGAATTTCTGGTTGTCCTCATACAGGAAATCCGCCAGTCCGCAGGTCATATACAGCCGCGGACAGCCGTCCGGCTGCCGGGCCGCTTTCTCCGCCAGATAGAACAGGTCATCCCTGTCCCGCAGTTCCCCGCCATGAATCGCATAGCCTTCCGCCGTATCCAGAATCGGCCGGCAGCGCACATCCGCAGCACTCGAAAAGACAGCAGCGGCCGCAAACCGTTCCGGCCGCGACAGCGCGGCTTTCAGCGCACCGTAACCGCCCATCGAGTTGCCGGCAATAAACGTGTCCTCCCGCTTGTCCGACAGCCGGAACAGGCGCTGACAAATCTGCGGCAATTCGTCGGCAATATAGGTGAAGTATGCCGGTCCGTGCGCCATATCGCAGTAGAAGCTGCGCTGTACCTCCGGCATCACGACAGCTATCCCATACTCCTCCGCATAGCGGTCCACCGCCGTGCGCCGCAGCCAGCAGGAATGGTTATCGCTCAGGCCGTGCAGCAGATACAGCACCGGCAGCCCGCCCGGCTGTTCCCTGCCTTCCGCCGGCAGCGACACCGCAATTGCGGTCATCATGCCGAGCGAGGCCGAATAAACCGTACCGTCAAACTGCGCCATATGCTCCCCCTTAATACAGCGGATATTTGGCGCACAGCGCATTCACCCGCTCGCGCACAGCGTCGGCTTTACCATCAAAGTCGGCGACAACGTCGGCAATGCAGGAGGCGATGACCTCCATGTCTTCTTCCTTAAGGCCGCGCGAGGTGACCGCCGGGGTTCCGATGCGGATGCCCGAAGTGACAAACGGCGACAGCGGCTCGTTCGGGATGGTGTTTTTATTGACAGTAATGTATACCTCGTCAAGCCGATGCTCCAGTTCCTTGCCGGTGATGCCGGTCTCACGCAGGTCCATCAGCATCAGGTGATTGTCGGTGCCGCCGGAAACCAGCTTCAGTCCGCGGGACAGCAGGCCCTGCGCCAGCGCCGCCGCATTCTTGACAATCTGATCCTGATACGCCTTGAACGCCGGGGTAAGGGCCTCACCGAAGCAGACCGCTTTTGCCGCGATCACATGCATCAGCGGGCCGCCCTGCGACCCCGGGAACACAGACTTGTCGATGGCCTTGGCGTACTGCTCCTTGCACAGGATCATGCCGCCGCGCGGGCCGCGCAGCGTTTTATGGGTGGTGGTGGTCACCACGTCGCAGTACGGCACCGGATTCATATGGTTGCCGGTCGCCACCAGACCGGCGATATGCGCCATATCCACCATCAGCAGCGCGCCGCACTCGTCAGCGATCTCCCGCAGACGGTCAAATTTGATCTCCCGCGGATACGCGCTCGCACCGGCGACAATCAGCTTCGGCTTATGTTCGAGCGCCAGCGCGCGTACCTTATCGTAATCGATGAAGCCGGTCTCCTCGTCCACGCCGTAGGGCACAAAATTATACAGCTTGCCGGAGAAATTGACCGGCGAACCGTGAGTCAGATGGCCGCCATGCGCCAGGTTCATGCCCAGCACCGTATCGCCCGGCTCGATGAGGGCAAAATACGCCGCCTGATTAGCCTGCGCACCGGAATGCGGCTGTACATTGGCATGCTCTGCACCAAACAGCCTGCACGCACGCTCACGGGCAATGTTCTCCACCACATCGACCTCCTGGCAGCCGCCGTAATAGCGCTTGCCCGGATAGCCCTCGGCATATTTGTTGGTCAGCACACTGCCCATTGCCGCCATAACCGCCGGGGAAACAATATTCTCCGACGCGATCAGCTCCAGATTGCGGCGCTGGCGCATCAGCTCCCGTTCCATCGCCACACCGACCTGCTCGTCCACATTCTTGACAAAGCCGATCGTATCCATCAAATTCTCGTACATCGCACAGACCCTCTCTTTTCCAGAAATTATTAGTCTTATCATACCACTTTACCCGCATCCAGTGCAAGGGCTTACGGCGAAAAAGAGCCGTTTTCCCTTTCCGGCTGTTTTTCCAGCGCTTCCCGCAGCACAAGCCACAGCCGCAGCTTGTCCTCAAACCGCATCGCCCTGGCCGGTGAGGAAGACGGCAGTGTGATTTGGGGACAGTGCGCAAAGGGATCGGGAACCACCAGACGACGGTACAGCGCCGCCGCGCCGGAGGAATTGAAAAACACCCGGCGGATATGCGGGTGTGCCGCGGCGAAGGCGGCAAAATCGTTGGCCTGCGGCGCACGGATTGACGCGTCCGCGCTTCCCTTCCGCTCGCAGGTACGCAGCACATCCCAAAGCGCCAGCCGGTGTGAAAGCACAAACTTCAGCCGCAGCGCATAATCTGCCGGCGGCTCCCCCGCGTCCCACAGCGCATAAAGCAACGGCCAAAACGCATTGCGCCCGAAACCGTAATACTGTCCCTTTTGCAGCGATGCCACCGACGGCATCGTTCCCAGCAGCAGCACCTCGGCATCCGCTGCCGCAACCGGTGCAAACCCTTCCAGCATCGCTTTATCTGCTCCTTTCCGCTTCAATAATTACACAGGCGGGGACAACTCATCCCCGCCTGCCCGCGTTCATCGTCTGATAGACGCCTTTATTCGCCGAACAGTCGCTGCGCATAATGCACCGTGGCCATCGCATCGGGGGAATAGCAGTCCGCCCCGATCTGGTCGGCATAGGCCTGCGTCATCACGGCACCGCCGACCACTATCCGGCATTCCGGCTTGACCCGGCGCAGCAAAGCGATCGTTTCGGCCATACTCGATACCGTGGTGGTCATCAGCGCGCTCAGCCCCACCAGCCGGACATCCTGCGCCACAGCGGTATCCGCCACCACCTGAGGATCCACATCCTTCCCCAGATCGATCACATCATAACCGTAGTTTTCCATCAGTACCTTCACGATATTTTTCCCGATATCATGAATATCCCCCTTGACGGTGGCCAGAATCACCTTCTGCTTCTTTTCCGGCTGACCGCCGGTGCGGCTCATATGCTCCCGCAGCACTTCAAAAGCCGCCTTGGCCGCTTCCGCGCTCATGAGCAGCTGCGGCAGAAACAGGGTGCCGGCTTCAAACGCCTTGCCCACCTCATCGAGCGCCGGCATGAGCTCCTGTTCAATAACCGCCATCGGTTCTTTACGGGTAAGCTCCTCGGTTGCCGACGCGGCCGCGCGTTCCTTCAGACCGCGCCGCACCGCTTCCCGCAGTCCGGTATCCCTTGCGGGCGGCCTGTCTCCGGCAACCGACTTTTCGCCTGCTGCCGGTGACGCTGCTGCCGGCGCCGGTGCCGGCAGTGCCGCCATCCGCTCAATATACGCCGCACATCCTGCATCCAGTCCCATCAGCGCACGATAAACCGCATAGGCGTTCATCATACCGGTGCTGTTGGGGTTGAGGATCGCCGCATCCAGTCCGCTGTGCAGCGCCAGGGTGTAAAACGCTGCATTGACCACTTCACGCTGCGGCAGGCCGAACGACACGTTGGACACGCCGAGCACTGTATGCACGCCGAGCTCCTGCCGGATCAGCCGCAGCGCCTCAAGCGTGACCTTCGCCGCATCCTGTCCGGTGCTAACCGTCATGGTTAGTACATCGATCAGCAGATCCTTTTTGGCTATGCCGTACTGCGCCGCCGTTTCCACCATTTTGCGGGCGACCGCCAGCCGTCCCTGCGCTGTTTCCGGAATACCGGCCTCGTCCAGCGTCAGGCACACCACCACACCGCCGTATTTTTTGGCCAGCGGGAACACGGTGCGCATCGACTCCGCCTTGCCGTTGGCCGAATTGATCAGCGGCTTGCCGTTATATGCCCGAAGCGCGCGCTCCATCGCCTGCGGGTCGGAGGTATCGATCTGCAGCGGCAGGTCGGTCACACCCTGCAGGCGGCAAACCACCCGCTCCATCAGGGCGGGTTCGTCGATCTCGGGCAGGCCGACGTTGACATCCAGAATATGCGCGCCGTTTTTCTGCTGCGCAATGCCTTCGCGCAGGATATAGTCCATATCCCCCTCCCGCAGCGCCTGCTTGAAGCGGGATTTTCCGGTCGGGTTGATGCGTTCACCGATAATCACCGGTTCCACCGAACCGATTTCCACCGCGTGTGCATAGGAGGAAACCAACGTTTTCCCGCCGTCCTCACGCCGGATCAGCGGCAGCTCCCGGCAGGCGTCGATCATCGCCGCCAGGTGCGCCGGGGTGGTGCCGCAGCAGCCGCCGGCCGCCCACAGTCCCATGCCGGCCAGCTCCCGCATGGAGGCGGCAAAAGCCGCGGGATCCACATCGAAAACTGTGCGCCCTTCCTCGCTGCGGGGCAGGCCGGCATTCGGATTGACCACCACCGGCAGTGCACAGCAGTCGAGCAGCTGCGGCAGCAGGGCCTTCATCTGCTCCGGTCCGGCGCCGCAGTTGAAGCCGAGCGCATCCACGCCAAGCCCCTCCAGCAGCGCCGCAGCCGCCGGAATATCCCCGCCGGTCAGCAGCTTGCCGCGCTCGTCGAAAATCATTGTGGCGATCACCGGCAAAGTGGTGCTTTCCTTTGCCGCCAGCACCGCCGCCTTAACCTCGTAGGTATCGCTGAAGGTCTCGATCAGGATGCAGTCGGCACCCGCCTTTTCGCCCGCCTGTGCCATCTCCCGGAACGCCTGATACGCCTCCTCGAAGGCCAGATCGCCGAGCGGCTGCAGGAGCTTGCCGGTCGGTCCGATATCCAGCGCCACGAGCCCGTCTCCGCCCGCCGCGCGCCGCGCCAGTTCTACCGCGCGGCACACGATTTCCTCCACTGTGTGCCCGGAACCGGCGAGTTTAAAGCGGTTGGCGCCAAACGTATTGGTTTTGAGGATATCGCAGCCGGCCTCGCGGTAGCGGCGGTGGATTTCCTCCACCACCTCCGGCTTTTCCCAATTCCACAGCTCCGGCAGTTCGCCGCCTTTCAGCCCCGCCTGCTGCAGCATGGTGCCCATCGCACCATCAAAGAATACCAGACGCTTCCCCCACAGATCGGCAAATTTCATGCGTTTTCCTCTTTCTTTTCCTTAATAGCGAAACGGACAATCGGCTTTATCGCAGTCCGAACAGGACGAATCCGTGCAAGCCGCCTCGGCTTCCCTCGTCAGACCGATAACGGCCGTAACCGTTTTTGTCGGCAGCAGCATCAGCGCGTCGGTCAGGGTGACGCCGATACGCCGCCCGGCATCCAGCCGGTTCAGCAGCGGGCGCTGCTGTTCCAGACCAAAGTCCCCGTCGCCGGGGCTGATCCGCGCGCGCAGATAATACCCATCTTCCGCCGCTCTCCGGCGCAGGGAGGCCATACAGCCGTCGCTGTAATGCTCCAGAAAGGCGGCGGCTGCCGCCTGCAGCACAACCGCGCGCCCCATATCCGCAGCCTCCTGCCGCAGCAGCATCCGGTCAGCTGCCGCACCGAGGGTCGCCGCAAACAGGACTGCCCGGTCACAGCCCGCAAGCCCCGCCGCCAGCCTGTCCGACCGCACCATCCAGTCGTCCAGACGGCAGACGCCGTCCCTGCCCGCCGCAGCCGGATACATCCGCCAACGCCATGCCGGCGCGCAGCCCTCCTGCATTTCCCGCAGACATTCTTCCGCCATATGCCGCAGCCGCACATCCGCTGTCCCTCTGGCACCGGCATAGCGCAGGGTCGTTTCCAGCAGCGTTTCCCCAGTCATCGGCCAAGGATCGAAGACAGGTTATGCAGAATGCTTTCCGCGATATCCGGCTTATTCATCGTGTACACATGGATCCCGCGCACGCCGTTGGCGATCAGGTCGATAATCTGTTCGGTGGCATACGCGACCCCCGCCTGCTTCATTGCAGCAGGATTATCCCCGAAACGATCTAAAATGGAGCGGAACCGTGCGGGCAGCGTGGTTCCGGACAGCGAACAGATGCGTGCGATCTGCTTGCCGTTGGTCACCGGCATAACCCCCGCGATCACCGGCACATGGATATCTTTAGCCAAAATGCGGTACAGAAAGCTGTACAGCACACTGTTGTCAAAAAACATCTGGGTGGTCAGAAAATCGCAGCCGCTTTCCACCTTGCGCTTGAGGTGCAGGATGTCTTCTTCCTTGTGGGCGCACTCCACATGCCCCTCCGGATAGCAGGCCGCACCGACGCAGAAATCGCCCGCCGCGTGGATTTCCTCAATCAGCTGATAAGCGTACTGATACACCGCGTTCGAGCGGTCCATCCCCTCCGGGATATCTCCCCGCAGCGCCAGCACATTCTGGATCCCGTGCGCCTTCAGTTCGCCCAGCACCCGGCCGACATGCGCCTGCGAGGAGGAGACGCAGGTCAGATGTGCCAGCGCCGTCACCCCACAGGTATCCTGCAGTTCGGAAGCGAGCCGCACCGTAAAGTCCGATGTGCCGCCGCCCGCGCCATAGGTGACGCTCATGAAATCCGGCTTGAGCCGCGCGATCTCGTGTACGGCCGCCTGAATCGGCTCAAAGGCAGCGTCGGTTTTCGGCGGGAACACCTCAAACGAGAGGGTAACCGGCTTTTCGGCGAGCAGTTCAGCAATTTTCACAAGACATCGTCCTCTCCGGATGGTAATATACGGCCGCCCTGTCCGCGGCCAAAGAAGTTTTCATCTTTGCAGCGCAAACATCCTGTTTGGCTGAAAATATTATAGCAAATCCGTACCCGGAAGGAAAGCAAAATCCGCAAACCCGCTCTCCCGAAATGCCGCAAGTGCCCGCTCCAGGTCACCCGTCCTGACAAGAAGGTAATCCGTGTCAAAGGACGATACCGCAAATACGCCGATTTTCCGTTCGGCCAACACCGCCGTAATCCCTGCCAGAATGCCGGTCAGGGAAAAATCCAGTGTGCCGGCAACACGGAAAGCCCTCCAGCCATCCTCACGCGCTCTCGTCCGTTCCGGCACCTGCGGGGTCGGACAAACGAGAGAAAACTCCCGGTCGGTTATGGCAAGAAAGCAGAAAGGGGAAAGACGGATATCTGCCGGGTTTTCCGGTTTACAGACGGTGAATTCCCCGTCGAGCACCTCAAAATGCAGCATAGGAAATCCTCCTTTATGGTTCGGCATCCTCTGCGGCGTCTTACTTTTTTCCGCCGCGGGATTTCGGCTGCCGGGCACCTCGGGAAGCGGCTGTACGGCTGTTCTTCCCCTTCCCTGGTTTATCCGCAGGCCGGCTTGTCCGCGGTTCTGGCGGTACAAGACAGTCCGGACCGGTGCCGATCAGGTCGGTGCGTCCGGCCGCCCGCAGCGCATCCAGCACCTTCCGGCGGTTTTCCGGCCGGAAATACTGGAGCAGCGCCCGCTGCTCCGCCTTTTCCCGGGGCGTGCGCGGCACATACACCGGCTTCATCGTATAGGGATCAAGGCCGGTATAAAACATGCAGGTCGAAATCGTCCCCGGTGTGGGATAAAAATCCTGTACCTGCTCCGGGTGCAGCCCCTCCTTTTTCAGGAACAGCGCCAGCTCAATCGCATCCTTCATGGTGCTGCCCGGATGGGAGGACATCAGATACGGCACGAGATACTGCTTTTTGCCGACGCTTTTGGTCAGCTCATAAAACCGCTTTTGAAACCGGCGGTAAGTATCGACCGGCGGCTTGCCCATGCAGCGGAGCACCTGATTCGAGCAGTGCTCCGGCGCCACCTTGAGCTGACCACTGACATGATACTTGACCAGCTCCTTGAAAAAAGTATCGTCGTCATCCGCCAGCAGGTAGTCGAAACGAATGCCCGAACGGATAAACACCCGCTTGACGCCCGGCAGTGCACGCAGCCGGCGCAGCAAATCGAGATATTCCGTATGATCTGCCTCGAGCGCAGGGCAGACCGTGGGCGCCAGACATTTTTTGCCCTTGCACAGCCCGCGGGTCAGCTGTCCTTTGCAGGAGGGGCGGCGGAAATTGGCGGTCGGGCCGCCGACATCGTGTATGTATCCCTTGAAGCCCGGCATCCGGATCAGCGTCTGTGCCTCGCGGATCACCGAATCCGCCGTGCGGCAGGCGATCTGCCGTCCCTGATGATACGCCAGGGAACAGAAGTTGCACGCGCCGAAGCAGCCGCGGTTGTGCACGAGGGAAAACTGCACCTCTTCGAGCCCCGGCACACCGCCGAGTGCTTCATACGACGGATGATACTGCCGCATATACGGCAGCTCGTAAATCCGGTCGAGCGCTTCACCGTCGAGCAGCGGCATCGGCGGGTTCTGCACCACGATCACACCACCGTGCCGCTGAATCACCGTTTTGCCGCGCACCGCATCCTGCTCGTCCTGCTGAATGCGGCAGGACAGAGCGTACTGCTTTTTCCCTTCCGGCGTCGGCGCGCTGACCTTTTCCAGCGAAGGGCACTCGGCACAGGGACGGGGCGCATACTCCCGGACCGGCACCGCCGTCACCGTGCCGCGCACGTCGGTTATGTTTTTCACCGGTTCGCCGGCCGCAAGCCGGCGGGCGATTTCGGCGTTCTGCTGCTCCCCCATGCCGAACACCAGGATATCCGCGCCGCTGTCGATGAGGATGGAAGGACGCACCCTGTCATCCCAGTAATCGTAATGGGCAAAGCGGCGCAGCGACGCCTCCAGCCCGCCGAGCACAATCGGGATATCGGGATAACACTGCCGCACCCAGCGGCAGTAAACGATCGCCGCCCTGTCGGGCCGGCGGCCGGCTTTGCCGCCGGGGGTGTAGGCATCGTCGCTGCGGCGGCGTTTGGCCGCCGTATAGTGCGCCACCATCGAATCGATATTGCCGCTGCCGACGAAGAAGCCCAGCCTGGGCGTCCCGAACCGCCGCATATCCTCTGCCGACTGCGGCTGCGGCAGGACGCACACGCGAAACCCTTCCGCTTCCAGCACACGGGAGATGATCGCCGCCCCAAAGCTGGGATGATCGACATAGGCATCGCCGGTGACCACCACAATATCCGGCTCGCTCCAGCCGCGCTGCTGCATTTCAGCCGGGGTAATCGGTAAAAAAGGCATAGGCCTGACTCCTTACTTGACGAACTGCATCTGCCGGTTTTCTCAGACCCGGCGGAAAAGACGGTTGATATCGGCAAAATACGCCTGGTCCATCTGCGCGATGGTATCTTCGGTGGTGCGGAACCGCCAGTTGCTTTCGGGCTGTCCGGGGATGTTCATCCTCGCGTCGCTGCCGAAGCCGCACATATCCTGAAACGCGATCACCGCTGTGCGCGCGGCGGACCGCCAGACCGTTTCGATCACCTTCCGGCAGGCCGGGCTTCGGTAGCCCCCCTGCCCCCAGTCGGTGCCGTCATAGCCGCAGTAGCGCAGCGCAAAAGCTCTTTCGGCGGGAGAGGCTTCCCACAGCCAGCCGAGCAGTGTATTGTTGTCGTGTGTTCCCACATAAGCGACGGTATTGGAAAGATAGTTGTGCGGCAGATGGGTGCTGTCGCTGTCCGGCGCAAAGCCGAACTGCACCACCCGCATGCCGGGGAAACCGGTAGATTTCAGCAGCCCTTCGACGTCCTCGCCGAATACACCGAGATCCTCCGCGATAATCGGCAGAGACGGAAACTGCCGCGCTGCCGCGTCAAACAGCGCCTGTCCAGGCCCCGGCAGCCACGAGCCCGCTTTCGCGGTTTCGGCGTCCGCCGGCACCGCCCAGTACGAGGCAAATGCCCGGAAATGGTCGATGCGCACCACGTCAAAACGGCTGAGCGCCGCACCGATGCGTGCACACCACCACGCAAAGCCATCCCGCTCCATGGCCGGCCAGTTGTACAGCGGATTGCCCCAAAGCTGGCCGTCCGCCGAAAAATAATCCGGAGGCACCCCCGCGACACGGCAGGGACGCCCGGTCCGAGGGTCAAGGTCAAACCGTTCCCTGTGGCTCCAGACATCGCAGCTGTCCATCGATACATACATCGGCATGTCGCCGATAACACCGATGCCTTTGCCGTTGATATAGGCTTTCAGCTGCTCCCATTCCTCGGAAAAGAGCCGCTGGACAAACACATGATAGTCCGCTGCAGCCCGCAGCGCCGCCTGCTTGCGGCAGCCGGCATAATCCGCCAGTTCATCCGGCCACTCCCACCAGGGCGCACCGTTCTGCCGTTCCTTCGCTGCCATAAACAGCGCATACGGCTCCACCCACGGGTTTTCTGCCGCAAAAGCGGCGCCCTTTTCCCGCTGCTGTGCACCGCACCGTGCATAGGCCGCACGCAGAATCGCCTCTTTCTTTTCTGCGGCAAAAGCATAATCCGCTGTATAGGGGCTGCCGGAATAACGGCACGCTTTTTCCTCCTGCCCGGTAATCAGGCCGCTGCGCAGCAGGGCGCGCGGGTCGATATACAGGGGATTTCCGGCAAACGCGCTCACGCTCGAATACGGCGAATTGCCCATATCCACCGGATTGAACGGCAGCACCTGCCAAAACCGGAAACCCATGCCGGCGAGGGTATCCGCAAACCGGCGAGCCTCTTCTCCGAACCCTCCGACACCGTACGGTCCCGGCAGGGAAGAAATGTTCATCAGTACACCCGCGCTGCGCTGTTTGAGATCCATAAGATTTCAGCCCCTTTACCGGCGGACAGACCGCCGAAAAATCACAAGCCATTGATAATGTCAATGGCTTGTATGTAGTATATTCGCTATTCTTCGGGCTGATTCAAATTCATTTCCATCCACTGCTGCCGGGTCATCAGCACCCGGCGGGACTTGCTGCCCTCGCTCGGCCCGATGATGCCGCGCTGTTCCATCTCGTCGATCAGCCGGCCCGCCCGGGCATAGCCGACCCGCAGACGGCGCTGCAGCATGGAGGTGGAGGCCTCCCCAGCCTCGACCACCAGTTCAATAGCCTGCGGCAGCATCTCATCGCTGTCCAACTCCCCGTCGTCCCCGCCAACGGATTTGGAAGAGGATTTTTCGCTGGCTGCTGCCTGACGGTTGATCTCCTCGATAATGGTTTCGTCGTACTCGTGCTTTTCGGTTCCCTTGAGGAAATCGACCACCGATTCCACCTCGCGGTTGCTGACAAAACACCCCTGCACACGCATCGGCTTGGAAACGCCCACCGGCATGAACAGCATATCACCCTTGCCGAGCAGCTTTTCCGCCCCGCCGGTATCCAGAATGGTGCGGGAGTCCACCTGCGAAGCCACCGTCAGCGCAAGCCGTGATGGGATATTGGCCTTGATCAGGCCGGTAATCACATCGACCGACGGGCGCTGGGTGGCAATGACCAGGTGCATACCCGCAGCACGCGCCATCTGCGCGAGGCGGATGATCGCATCCTCCACCTCGCTGGCCGCCGCCATCATCAGGTCGGCCAGCTCATCGATGATAATCAGGATCAGCGGCATCGGCTGCAGGGTATCACTTTTGGCAGCCGCTGCGTTATAGGACGTCAGGTCGCGCACATTGTTTTCCGCGAACACCTTGTACCGGCGCAGCATCTCGGTCACCGCCCAGCCGAGCGCGCCGGCCGCTTTGCGCGGATCGGTGACCACCGGCACCAGCAGATGCGGAATCCCGTTGTAAATACCAAACTCCACCTGTTTCGGATCGATCAGCAGCATGCGCACCTCTTTCGGTGACGCACGGTAAAGAACGCTCTGGATCATGGAATTGGTGCACACCGATTTACCGGAACCGGTGGTGCCCGCGATAAGCAGATGAGGCATCTTGGCGAGATCCGCCAAAACGATATTGCCGGCGATATCCTTGCCCAGTGCCACCGTCAGCTTGCTTTTAGCCAGACTGAATTCGGTAGAATCAATCAGTTCCCGCAGACATATCGAACTGCGGTTACGGTTGGGCACCTCGATGCCGACCGCCGCCTTGTTGGGAATCGGCGCCTCGATGCGCACCCCGGTCGCTGCCAGCCGCAGCGCAATATCGTCAGCCAAACCGGTAATCCGGCTGATCTTGACCCCGGCACTCGGCTGCAGCTCATACCGCGTCACCGCAGGACCGCAGGAGACATCCAGAATCTTGGTTTCCACCCCGAATTCCTTGAGGGTGCTGACCAGCAGCTGCGCCGTATGCTTCTGTTCCTGGCCGGAATCGGCTTCGTCGCGCGGCGATGCCTCATCCAGCAGCGAAATCGGCGGATAACGGTAATCGTCCTCGCCCATATAAGCCGGCTTTTTTTCTTCGGCCGGCGGTTCAAAACCGCTGTCATCCGTTTTTTGTTCCGACGCCGGCTTCTTGGCGGCAACCAGATCGTCCACATGCAGCGGCGGGCGTTCTTCCTGCTCCTTAAGCTCCTGCGCCGCCCGCTCCAGCGCGGTCAGCGCCTCCGGCGCTTCCTCCGTCGGTATAGCTGCCTTTTTACTCTTTTTGTCCACCGCCGGCGGCTCTTGCTCGACGTAGCCTTCGCCGATATCCACATCAATCTTTTTAGGCCTCTGCCGCTTTTCCGCTGAAGCCACCATCACCTGCTCAATGGATGCCTTGGTTTTTTCCACCGGCTTCCAGGCCGTACGGAACAGGGTGAGAATGGTCGTTCCGGTCACCAACATCAAAAACACAAAAATCAGCAGACAAATGATGATTTTGGCACCGATATCGGTGAAAAAGTACTCCAGCGGATAGCCGAGCAGAGCACCTGCCACGCCGCCGCCCTGCAGCTCCATACCAGCGGTATAGGCGCGGCCGATCGAACTGAACCACCCGTACCCCGGCTCATCCGGGATATCCACCCAGAAAATCTGCAGCGCACTGCCGATCATCAACAGCAGCAGAACCCCCTGCCATAGCTTGCCGCTGACGCTGCCCACCGGCCGCTCCATCGCGGCAATCACGGCGATGTAAATCATCAGCACCGGCAGGATAAACGCACAGATACCGAAAAGCCCAAGCACAAACTTGTGCAGAAGCCCCCACAGGCTCGCTCCCGGAATCAGCACCAGGCAAAGCAGCAGCACCGCACCGGCAAACAGCAGAATCGCCGCCGTCTGATGCCGGGCGCTGGCCGCCTGCGCGGCCCGACTGCGTGCCGAGGCAACGGAAGACGCCGGTTTCTTCCCGCGGGATGCGCCCCCCTTCTTCGATGCTGCGGATGACCGCTTTTTGGGCGCCATACTGACACCACTCCTCTTCATGTAAAGTGATCCCCTCTCTCCGTATCACGGAGAGTATGTATCGGCAGAGAGGGTCCCTGCCGCAAAAAACACCATGTGTCCTTTCGCCCACCGCACTCTTGTGCAGCCGGAAAGCCGTTGTGCCGCCGGCAGACGAAAAGCTAAATTTGTCCCCAGAAAAAACGATCGTTCAGCCGCAGCAATGCAACACAAAAACCGGTTTCGAGCCGTCCTGTCCAGCCTGCATCCACTCCG
Organism: uncultured Oscillospiraceae bacterium; assembly: GCA_905198295.1. Lineage (GTDB taxonomy): Bacteria > Bacillota > Clostridia > Oscillospirales > Acutalibacteraceae > UMGS1591. The sequence goes on from CAJKBW010000070.1 coordinate 16,319, forward strand.
ATGAAAAACCGCGATTTCGCGTTTCCCCGCGAGATGCCGGTTATTCTGAACGGCAAATACTCCTGCGGGAAAAATCCGGTTTCGGGCCGAAAGTCCCGAAACGCGGGCCGTAAGGCCCGCACCCGACCGACCGGAAAAACCGCGATTTCGCAGCTCGCTGCGAAATGCCGGTCA
>CAJKBW010000071.1 GCA_905198295.1 uncultured Oscillospiraceae bacterium
GCTGGGCGCCGCGCCGCCGGATGAGGCCTCCTTTCCGTCCGAACAGCCGGCCAGCAGGGTCAGCGTCATCAGGATTGCCAAGAGAAGACTGCATTTTTTCATAGGTACCTTCCTTTCTGTTTTCTGCGTTTAGTTTGCCTGCCCGGATGTAGTGATGCTCTGCGTGATTTTCTTCTGCCCAAAGATAAAAATAAGGATCAGGGGAACCATTATGATCAGGCACGCCGCGTTGCGTGCAATACCTGTACCTTTATTATCGTAGGTGATACCTACACGTACAGTAATATCCAGAATGCGTGACGCGAGCAGCGGACGGTCGGTGAAATAGGTATTCGTATAACTGACGTCGGTCCACTGCCAGCAAAACGAGAAAAGGAACACGGTCAGAAAGATATTTTTGGCATTGGGGATCATCACCCGCACAAAGGTGCCGAATGAGCCCAGACCGTCAATGTTGGCCGCGTCCTCAAGCTCCTTGGGAAGCCCGCGGAAGATCACATAAAACAGATAAATATACAGTCCCTGCTTAAGACCCAGACCGCCGATGGACATCATAAACTGCGGAATAAACGAGTTCGTGAGGCTCACGCTCAGCGGCCCGACGCCGAAGTCCACAAAACGCAGGTACTGAGCCATCGAATAGGTCTGCGGCGGCACCAGCATGATGATGAAGATCAACGCAAAAAACACGCCGCGCCCTTTGAACTTCACCCGCGCCAGGCCGTAGCCCACCATGGAGGAGGATATCAGCTGGAGTATGCCGGTAATCAGTGAGACCAGCAGCGTCGGCCAGATGCCGCTGCCTATATCCAGCGTATCCCATGCAATCTGCCAGTAATAAGCGGAAAAATGCTTCGGGACGAGCGAAACAGACGAATCCATCAGATCCTCTGGCGCCATGCAGGCCATAAGAGTTTTGACCACAAACGGCTGCAGAATAATGAACGACAGGCCGATAAGCAGCACCGTACGGAAAATTTTCCACAGCAGCAAACTGTATTTGGTCAGCGTGCGTTTTCTGTCCATCCGCCGGTCACCTCCTTCCCCTGCGTTCGGCGGTCAGCAGCCGGATCACCAGGGCTACCGCTCCCACCAACAGCGCAATGCAGCAGAAGTACAGCAGAGACATGGTGATGCCGTAGCCATACTGCGAGGAGGTCTGCTCCTGCAGATAGGAATCCAGCGAACTGCCCGCCTTGGTGAAGGTGTCGATGGCCGTATAGATCAGGCAGATGACGATCGCCGGCACAATTGCCGGAAAAGTGATTTTCCAGAAGCTCTGCCAGCCGTCGCAGCCCTCCACCCGCGCTGCTTCATACAGTGACGAAGGCACCTCCTGAAGGGTGGCCAGGAAAATAAAGATCTGGATACCCGAGGAAATGACCACGCTGTAAATCCCGTTCGCCGCGCCGACCACGATATCCGTCAGTGTCTCTCCAAAGCCGATGGAAGAAAGCATGGCGGTGATGTTGCCCAGCAGGTCCTGCCCGCCCGCGAGTGCGCCGGTATCACTGGTGCCGATGGCGGTGCCGGCAGATTCCAGCGTGCTTTCGGCCGAAAGCAGAATGCCGGTGGCGAGAATAACCGGCAGGAAGAAAATGGTGCGGACCACCACTCTGCCGCGGAATTTCTGGTTGAGCACCACCGCGATAAACAGGCTGAAAATGACGATGACCGGAATCTGGGTGACGAGACTGCCGACCGTCTCCACCAGATAGGTCTTAAACCGGATATCCGCCGTGAAGGCCCGTATGTAGTTTGCCGCACCGATATATTCGAGCCGCAGACTGCCGGTGCCCAGCTCGATGTCAAACAGCGTGAATCGCACGGTGGAGATCATATTCGGGATAAACAGCACCAGCAGGCCGAACAGCAGCGGCGCCATATACACATAGCCCATACGGGCTTTCCGCTTTTCCAGCGAATAGTGCTTTTTCGACTTAGCCACGATATGCTTCCTTCCTTTCTCCGCCGCTATCCGATGACGGTATAGGCACCGCGCGCGAGCGTCAGGCCGTCCCCCGTGTAATCCGCTGCGGACAGGTTCGCCGTCACGGTCACGCCGTTGTCGTAAACCACCTGCAGAATCCCCGAATCCAGATAGTCTGCCGAACGGATCCCACTGCCGGCCGTCTGCCGAAACACCGCATTATAAGCCGCGTAATCCGCGATCAGCCGGTCGATGGTATGGCTGGTATGCAGAGAATAATATTCCTCCCCCAGTCCCGCTTTCTGCAGCAGCGCATCATCGCGGGTGATAAACAGGTAATACTGCCCCGCGCCAACCGCTGCCGAAGCCGCCAGATCCCGCGCATAATCGCTTGAGAGGTTGAGTGCGCTGCCCGCAAAGCTGCATCTGCCCTTGAGAATCATTGCATACAGGGGATGGTCCCTGGTTTCGCACAGATACCCGGAGCTGTACAGCGGGACGTTGACCATATCGCCGGCATACGGCAGCATATAATCCGCCCCGCGGTCAAGCATAAGGCTGCCGGACGCCTCGGCGAGCGCCGTCATGGACTGCTGCATCATGCGCACGGTCATGTTGCGGTCGTAAAAGCTCTTTTTGCTGTAATCTGCCGGCAGAATCGAACCGGCATCGCTCCAGGAAAAGCCCACCCCGTCAAACAGGTCATCCTGTTCATAGCATTCGATCAGCCGCTGCGCTGTATCCAGATAAACACCGGGGCTGACCACATAGGCTTCGTCGCTTTCCTGGTATTTCAGGGATACCAGATCATAAGCATGCGTGGCGGCCATTGTGTCGTTAAGACGGCGGGCGGTGAAGGTGTTCACCGGGTAGGCATCAAACACCCGCTCCCGGTAGACCAGCGCAATCGGCAGATCAATTATCAGCCGGCCGCCGGCCGCTGCCAGCGTCTCCTTAAGCGCCTGAAAATCCTCACGGGTGCCCAGCTTTTTATCCCACTTCAGATCGGTCACAGCGCTGTTCTGTACCCCGCTGCCCGCCAAACCCGACAGCCGCACCCGCAGGTTGGTGATCCCGGCCTCCTGCAGCCTGACGACCACCTCCCGGATCTCGCTGAGGGTGGACAGTGTTTCCCGCTTTTCATAGGGCATGCCGAGCAGACTCTTGTTCACTCGCGCCGAACATAGAAAATCCAAATATACCGGGGCATCGGCCTCCTCGGCGTGCGCATCGCCGAGCGTCTCACGATATACCGCAGCGATTTCATCGCTGTCGAAGGTATCCCGCAGAAACACGTAGTTGATCTCCGGATTCTCGGTTAGCCATCGGCGGGCATACATGTAATCAACCGGCAGACCCCGATCGGCACCGATGGTGCTTTCCTCGTTGTCGCAGACAGTAAAGCCCGCGTAAATGTTGCTGACCACGTTCACGTTGTTTTTCACGCGCGCGGTCAGCTCACAGGAGGCCCGCGCCCCGCTCACCAGCGCAGCATAACCGGATGCTTTCCCGTCCGCATAGCCGAACAACGGAAGATGCGCGAGCTGGGTCAGCTGGGCCTGCTGCTCATCCGGTATCGCGGGATTCGGCGCATACAGGCTTTGGATATAGTCGGAGGCGATCGCTGCATCCAGATCGATGCGCGCGCCGGAGCCGTCCGGCACCAGGAAATACCCCTCATTCTGTTCCGCAGCGCCGAAAAACTCCAGCAGATATATCTCGACCAGCTGATCGGATTCGTTGGAGGTTTCCACCCGGTCCATCAGCACTCTGGCAGACAGGCCGGTCTCGGTCAGTTCCAGCTCCAGCGGGATCACAAAACCCGCCGGCATCAGCCCGCTGCTTTCCACCTCAAGATCGGCAGTATCGCTTTCATATTCCTCGGCGGTGTAGCCCGCCTTCTGCATCAGCGATGCCACGCTCTTGACAGTCACCATATCGTAGGACGACGTGTAAATATACAGCGCCTGATGCTCGAGTGCAGGATAATCCTTCAGCTTATCCGCAAAATCATCGCCCTTGTTCTCCGGCGAATACAGCGCATAGTGCTTGGCAAGCTGTCGGTTCTGCGAGCCGTTCAGATTTGCCTTGATCCGCTGCTCAAACACCTCCTCGGTGAACACCATCGGCAGGAAAATGCTCTCCGGGTCAAAGCCCATCGTGTAATACACCCGCAGCACATTGTCCTGGCGGACGATCCGGTAGGTGCCGCTCTGCACACTGTCCACATAGGCGGACATGTATTTGATTTCATCCTTTTCGGTATGATACTGCAGCGCCACGTTGGACTTGAGCCGAATGCCGTCCTCAGTGGTGACGGGATTCAGTTCCTCCTCGGGATAAGAGCTGAATCGCTGCCCGGTGGCGGCGTCCGCCACCGTAAAATGGGTGGTCGCCGTATCCATCGTCAGCGTCATGCTGCCGTTGGTAAGGGTTACTTCCTCCTGCGTAACCGTCTCCCAGTCGCTGTCGTCCGCTGAACGGAACTCTTCCGTATAAGCATCGGCAAACGCCTGCCGGTAAGGATAGCCGAAACGGTATTCCGACAGGAAGGCCCCGACGGCAACCAAGGCAACCGCGGCGCAGGCTATGATGGCTATCAGCCGTTTCAAATCGATCACCTCGTTTTAATACAGACGGAATGCCAGCTCCTGATAAATCCGGGAAATAAACACCCAGCACTGCTGAATCAGGTTGATGAACAGGAAGCCAAGGAAAATCACCAGAAGAATACCGACCACCGTCAGCACCAGTGAAAGCACCGCCTTGCGCAGCGAATAGTCGTGGGTGACCATCATGCCGAAGAACAGCAGCAGCGCCACCCAGATGACCACAATCGCGGACAGCACCCCATAGAAATCCGCCTCGTTCACCGAGAGGAAGTAGGACAGGAACATCATCAACGGGAAGGCAAGGATATACGGCACCAGTGCATACGCGGAAGAAACGAAAATGTCCGCGAGTGTGCCTTCGCCGTCCATCAGTGTAGTAAAGCACCAGTTGGCGATGCACCACAGGGCAAAGAGAACCACCACCGTGATCACATCTAGGAACACGCTCTTCTCACCAAGCGGATCGCTGTTGAACAGATAGCCGGTAAACTGCCGCTGGATCGCATAGCACAGCAGGAAAGCAGCAAACAGGATACCACCCGCCCGGACCGACCCGCGTTTTTCCCGCTTGAGATCCCAGAAGCCGTCGAAAGGATGGAAAATCACATGGGTACCGTACCGCAGCTCCTGCACCAGCGGGTTTGGTGCACCCGCCGCAGCCGTCCGCCGCTTCTTCACCAGCAGCCGCACCGTTACAATCACTGCCGCCAGCACAGCGGCGGCGCCGAGCAGCCAGAGGATATTCTGCCGTATCCAGTTGTCGCGGCGGTATTCAAAGATATCCGAATAATACCGCTTTTCCCCGATCTTCATCAGCGACGCGGCATCCTCGTAGTTTCCCAGCTGAATATGGATGCGCGCAATCGCGATGCGGGCATAGTCATAGTTGCTACACTGGCTGAGCACATCCTCCCACAGCGTCAGCGACCGTTCGTATTCGCCGTCGTTCATGGTCTGCACCGCTTCATCCACCGTCCGGGTAAACGCGGTTGGTGCGAGAATCGTGACGTTGTTTTTCGACCGGTCGGTGACCACCAGACTGCCGCCGATCTGTTCAATGGCCGACGGCGCATAGAACGAGCCTTTTACTGAGCCGATAAAGCCGGTAACATGCAGCAGGTTCGCCTGATCGTCATAGACAAAGATGCGGCCGTTGCGGCTGTCGAGCGCGATATAGCCACCGTTTTCCGTAGCGACGATATCGGTCATCAGAGACTGCATTTGGTTGCCGTCGGGATCGGTATAGCTTGCGTCGCCATCCGGTTCATACTCACCTTTGAGCACATTGGTGCCCTGACTGTTGAGCCGCGCGATGGAGGGCACATTGGTGGACTGGGAGGTGGTATAGATGAATCCCCGGCTGTCCACATAAACCGAGTTGTATTCGGTGGGAACAAATTTATCCAGCTGCTTTTTCTCTTCATCTGTAGCAAAGAACCGCTGGATACGCTCGAGGATGCTTACATCCACCCGCGGCGCGCCGACAAAGTTCATGAAGCGGCCGTCGCTGCCGAGCTGGATCAATCCCTGATTGATCCCCTCCGCCACCACATACACACGGCCGTCATAGCTGACGGAAATTTTTTTCGGGCGATAGGTATAGTCCTCCTCCAGCACCGAAATTTCCGGCCGGTTAAGCACCCGGACCACGGCATCGGTTGTCTCGTCAATTACCACAATCCTGCCGTTGCCGTAGTCGGCCACGTATACAAAACCGTCCGCCGCTGACACGCACGACGGCTGGTTAAAGGTAAGGATTTCCCCTTCAAAAGCCATCTCCCTGTATTCGGTGACCGGCCGGAATTGTGCATCCAGCACCACGATCCGGTTATTGCCGGTATCGGTCAGGTAGATCCGGTCCTCCAGATTGTAATAAATATCCGACAGATCCTTGAAGCTGCCTACCCCCAGCGCGTCGCCGTCGAGCACACGCTGCTGCGTATAGGCGGCCGGCACCGCAACCGGTTCATAGTAATAATAGCGGTAAATATAAGACATCGCGCCGTTGTTGACCGCGTCACCGTTGAACGCCAGCGCCGAAAAGCCGGCTGAAAGCATCAGAAGCACAACCAGCACGGCAGCGGCGAATTTTCCGGGTCGCCGCCGTTTAAAAGGACTGCTCACGCGTATTCCTCCCGTCCGTTTGATCAGGCGGCGGGGCAGCCTGCCTCGCCTCGGATAATCCGTCTACTCCTTCATGCCTGACGTTGACATGGTTTCGATGATGTTGCTCTGGGTGATGATGAAGATGGTCACCGGCACGAGCAGCATAAGCACCGAGACGGCGGCACTGACCCCCGCCCGGGCAAGACCGGAGGCGGTGATCTGGCTGAGCGCATACGCGAGCGTCTTTTTCTGCTCGTCAAATATGAAGTTGGTGGTGCCCACGTTCCAGAGGTTCTGCACCGACAGGAGAATCAGGGTGAGCCAGGCCGGGCGTACATTCGGCATCACGATTTTCCAGAAGGTATTCCACTGGCCGGCGCCGTCGATACGCGCCGCCTCGAGCAGGGAATCCGGGATCTGCTCCATGAACTGCTTCATCAGATACAGACCAAGGGAGGAAGACACCGCCGGCAGGATCAGCGACCAGGAGGTGTTGATCAGCCCGAGCTTGGACATAGTGAGATAGTTCGGAATGGCCGTGACATTGGCGTTGAACATCAGGGTGGCGACAATCAGCCCGAACAGCAGGCGGCTGCCGGGAAACCGGCGCTTGGCCAGCGGATAGGCACACATCGACGCAAAAATCAGATGCCCGAAGGTGCCCGCCGCTGTAATCATCACGGTATTGGCAAAGTAGCGCAGAAACGGCACCCAGGACGACGACAGGATGTTCAGGATATCCGCATAGTTCTGCAGAGTGAAGGAGCGCGGGATCAGCGTGGGCGGAAACCGCCACAACTCATCGAGCGGCTTGAAGGAGTTGCCGATGATCAGCACGAAGGGAATCGCCATAAATACACTCAGAATCAGCGTGATGACCAGCACCGGCGCGCTGGAGCGATGCCTTCCGCTGGTACCTTTTTTACGCCGCAGCCTTTTTTCCGCATCGGCGGTATGCCGGACAAGTTCCAAACCGATGTCCCCCTTTCCGCCGGTTACCGGCCCAATTTGCCGATCAGCTTCTGCACCAGCTTATTGGTGAAGAACATGATCAGGAACAAAACCGTTGCAATCGCCGACGCATAGCCCATCTCGAACCGGATATTGCCATAATCCTGCAGATGATGGGTCATGGTGTGCAGCGCATAGTTGGTACTCGGGAAGCCATAAATGCCGGAGATGATGTCACCCACGCCGAACGAGGAGGTGATGCTCATCACCGCACCGAACATCAGCTGCGGCCGCATGGACGGCAGTGTAATGAACCACAGCTCCTGCACGCGGTTGCGGATGCCGTCGATCGCCCCCGCCTCATACAGGGTTTTATCCACATTCATAAAACCGGCGATAAAGGACAGGAAGCTGGTGCCCAGGCTCATCCACAGGATCATCGCAATCGCGCCGCCGAGCATATACTTGGTGTCCTGCAGCCACAGGATCGGCGTCTGAATGAACCCCATCGACATCAGGAACCCGTTGAGCAGTCCGTGGGAATCGTTGCTCAGAATCAGCTGCCAGATCAGGTAGACGCTTCCAGACATGCTCGGCGCGTAAAACAGCAGCGTAAAAAACGCGCGCAGCTTTGGGTTGAACTGGCTGATCAGCCAGGCGAGCATATAGGACAGCAGAAAACCGATCGGTCCCGTGATAACCGAAATGAGCAGGGTGTTTTTCACCGCCGTCAGAAACAGCTTGTCGTCCAGAAACAACCGCAGATAGTTGGAAATTCCGTTGAACACCGGCGTCTCAAGCACGTTGAAGTAGGTCAGGCTCAGCCCCATCGACATCACGACCGGCACAATGGAAAACACGGTGAAAAGAATGGTGTACGGCGCCACAAACGCATAGTCCGCTCCATATCGGCGGAAAAAACGCCGTAGCCGGCTTTTCTCCTTCATGGCGATCCTCCCCTCACCGCGCCTTACGGCCGTATTGGTTGATTTCTTCGAGCTTATTGGCGATCTCCGCGTCGATCTCCTTTGCGATTTCCCCAAGGGTTTCCCGCGGGTTTTCGCCGTTGGTAATCACGTCACGGGTCGCAAAGTCAAAATAGCGGCTGGTATAATAGCCGCCCGGAATCTCCGGAAGCGCTTTGGCGTCCTCCCACTGGGCGAGGATGGTGCGCAGCATCGCCGGCTCCCAGGGCAGTTGCTCAAACGCTTCGCGGTTGGCGCTGTTATACCGCGCGGCGGTGCCCATAACCGTCTCCAGTTCATTGCCGTACAATGTCTGGATACGGGTACTGGTCCACCAGTCGAGGAATTTCCATGCTGCCTCCTGATGTTCAGAAGCCCGCATGATTACACAGCCCGTAGCGGTTGAAGCCACCGTGCGGTTGATCGTATCGCCGTCACGCACGCCGGGCAGCGGCCGCATCTCCCACTGTCCCTTGATCTCCGGTGCAAAAACCGACAGCTGGTTCTGGGCGGTGTAGTCGGACACCGCCACCGGCATCTCGCCCGAGCGGAACCGGTTGGCAAAGTCAAAGGCGGTCGGCTGGCGATAATCGGTATATATCTCGGTGAAGAAGGTGAAGGCCTGTACCCCGGCCGCCGAATTGAGCAGGTTGCCGGTCTTCTCCTCGTTGTACAGAGACGACCCATTTTGATACAGCATGGTCAGGTAGCTGTTGAAGGTCATCGGCAGACCAAAACTCAGCTGATATTCCTGCAGTTTGGGCAGCAGCCCCATCAGAATATCGTCCCAGGTTTCCAGATCGTCATCGGTGACGCCGATTTCGTCGAGCACATCCGTACGTACAAACAGCACCGGGAAGGTCTGGGTTTCCGGCAGGGCGTACACTCCGCCGTCATACCGGAACGGCTCAAGCGCGCTTTCGTGGAACCGCTGTGCCGCTGCGTCGAAGCCGGCAAATTTGCTGAGATCCGTAACCGCGTTGCGGATGGCAAAATTCACCGGATCCTGCTGCGCCTGCATGAGCACCACGTCCGGCGCCGTACCGGCAAGCACTGCCGGCAGGATGGAACCTGCCGCAATCAGCTGGATATTCGCGGAGATGCCCTGATCCACAAGCTCGCTGTCGGAGGTGAGATTACGCAGGATCTGCGCCTGATCACGGCCGGAGGGCACCCATACAGTGATTGTCTCGTTGCCCGCCTGTCCCTCGGAAACCATGTTGTAGTCGGTTACATAGCTGTACACATACTGCACCAGATAGTGGGACAGGGTCTTCCAAAAACCCGCGCCCGCTTTAGCCGGAACGGTATCCGGCGGGCTGAGCACGAGAGAATCCAGTTCGAGAGGCTGTGTGCGTTCAGTGTAGATCCAGGAGGCCAGTGAGGTGATATTATTCTGGAAATCACTGTTCTGGAAATTTTTGGGGATAGTGGTGCTGTCCTGTGCCATATTGTCCAGCTGCTGGATCAGCCGCTGCAGCGCAGACACATCCGAGCCGGAGGATTTTTCGGACATCTGCGCCAGCGCGTCGCTGACCGACCGAAGTTCATCGGCGATGACGCCCATTTCTGTGAGGGTATCCGGGATCAGCTTTTCAAACTCATAATCCCGGTACATGTCGGGGGAAATGCCGGTGATCATCAGCACCTGCCGGTAAACCGCGTTCAGGCGGGTAACCAGTGCATCCACCCGGTCGACGATCGCGGCGTATTCGCCGGTAGTCACCTCCAGACGAAGCGTATGGGTACCCTCGCTCAGGTAAAACGCATAGCTGCCGTCATCGTCCCCCAACCGCTGGCTCTGCCAGCCGCTGGCATAGGGGAATTCCAGCGCCTGCGCCTCGGCAAACGGGATTTCCCCGTCGATATACAATTTCCGGTAAACGCTGCCGTTGAGCTTATAGCTTTGTTTAAAGCGGAAATCGAGGCAATACAGCCCGGCCTCTTCCACCTGAACCGTCCATTCAATCCACTGGCCCGGCATCTTCCAGCTGTCCCCGCCGATGGAATTGTAAACGACGTTACTGTGATGGTAGGGGGTGGTTTTTGGGGAGGTTCGGTCGTTGAGCGGCAGGATGCTTTTATTGGATTTGAGCGACGCCCGTTCAGCCTCGATCGTCAACGGCTCAGATGCCGTCGCCTCCGTATGGGCGGCGGCATACTCCGCATAGCTGCCGAGCGGCTTTGTCTCCACCAGTGCAATCTCTTCAACAGAGACCTTTTCAGTCTGCACATCGATGGTCAGCGTGTGGATGCCGGCGGACAGCGGGAAGGTGAACGGAGCATTGTATTTTCCGGAATTGTCGGCAAGGAGGACGCTGTTTTCCTGCACAACCTCCTCCTCGGCGGGCTTGCGCTGGTTTTTGTCCACCGAATCGTCAAGGAACACGCTTTTCCACAACCGCGGCAGCTCCAGATTGGCCATTTCCGGATAAGGATACTCCCCATCCAGCGCGAATCCGAAGCCGATGTTGGCTCCCTTGCCTTCCTGCGCGGTATAGCGGATACGTATGGCATAGGTGCCGGCAGACGGCACCTCCACGGTATAGGCGGCCTTTCCGCCTTCCTCCAGCACCACCGGCGCACTCTGGCCCTCCGGCTGTGCCGCTACCACGTTCGTTTCGTCTGTTGTCCACGCAGCGGCGCTGTCCTCGACGCCGGCACCGGTTTCCGCCTTAGCCTCCCAGGCGCCCGTCACGGGACAAAAAGCCAGCCAGAAGGCCAAGGCGATACAGCTGCAGCTTCTTCGAAACACACGCATCCGACAACCGTCCTCTCATTCGATAATCCGCAGCGACAGCGGCCCGATACCAAAGGGGATCACCGCATATTCATCCATCCAGGTGCTCTCTCCGGTAATTTCGGGCGATACAAAGTCTTCATAACCGCGCACCCCTTCAAAGGTGCTGACACCGGTAAATTTGGTAACGCCTTTTACATGGTGGTGAGGGCCGAGTGCATTGCGGTTATGTCCGCAGGCGATCACCTCGACCCGGTTTTCCGCCTCGGTCAGCCGTCCGGTGATTTCCAGCCGGTACGGCCGGGTCATCATCACGCCGGTCTCCTGTCCGTTGACCAGTACTTTGGCAAGGGTACAATCCGGCGACAAGGCCTCCAGAAATACACGCTTTCCCTCTGACTGCCGCGGCAGCCGGAAAGTGTACCGCACATCGCCCCGGTAAAACCACGCGTTCTGTGCCGTGATATCCGCATAAACCCGCCGGCTCGGCGCACGCAGTACAAAACGATCCGGTTCCAGCGCATACCACGACATATGGCTGACCTGTTCCCCATCGTGACACACGTCAAAATCGCCGAGTATGTATATGTTTTCCGGTTCCACTGCATAAAAGAAGATGTTTTTGACCGACTCAAAAACTTCACCCAGCTTGAAATCCACCTCGCGGCCTTTGGCGGCATAGGTAATCTCCACGGTGTTTTCTCCCTCGTGCACCAGAGCACCGATCGCATAGCAGCCGATACAGCGGTCGATGTACCAGCCCGTGCGCTCCAGCGGGACAGGAACGCCATTGATCTCTGCCGCCACCGCGCTGTCGTCTTCAAACGCCAGCTGCATGGAGGCGCGGTCTCCGCCCTCATACCGGAAGGTATACCGCATCCGCAGGCGCATTGCGCCGCCGTCGGTGGTTCCGCTGTAAATTTCATCGAGCAGATGGATTACCGGTTTCACCGCGGAATACGGCGCGCCGTTAACGCTGTAACTTGCTTTGTCGATGGTCAGCACGTTCGGCGCCAGAAGCTCCACCTCCGCCTCACCGACCGGCAGACAAGTGTCCAGTTTCCGCGCCGGCAGTGCGGCGCTTTTCTCACGGACTGCGGCCGTCACCCGGATCAGCCTGGTTTCGGTCGCTGCGATATCCAGCCGTGCGCTGGTGGCTCGGCCGTTGAACACCGATTCCAGCGGCTGTTCGGTTCCGTCCGTGGGATCCACCAGCACAAACTGCGCTGCATACGGCACCGTGAACAGCATATCGTTATACTCTCCAGAGGTGCCGGCATGGAACAGCAGCACATTCTGGGTTTCCCCATCAAAGGCACAGCGAAGAACCACGTTTTCCGGGAACGCCTGATCGAGGCGACCGGTTAGCTGGGCCGTACGGCGAAAGCCCATTGTCTTGAACGCCTTGTTCCAAAGGTCGCAGCGATTGCGCACCACTACGCCCTCCAGACAGGTAAACAGCGTCTTTGGCGAACCAAAATCCAGCCGCTCCGGCCGTCGGTTGACAAACAGCACACGGCCTCCCTGTTCAATAACCGCCTTGAGCAGACGGTACATCGCAGAACTCACCGAAGGCATATCCGGCACAATCACGCAGGCATATTCGTTCGTTCCCGCCAGTATACAGCCGTTTTCCGCCCGCGCGCCCAGCCGGGTGAGAATCGTTTCGTCGCCGATATCAAAATCCACCTGGTTATCCATCAGGTTCTTCAGCAGGTAACGGAACTGGTTGGAAGCCGCGTTGATCGCCAGCCCCTCGCCATGAGCCGGCAGCGCACAGCCGCGGCTGCCGTCAACATCGGAAAGCACCAGCACCTGGGGCCGTCTTTTTCCACGACTGATAAACGCATTCACCCGCGACATCCATTCGGCGAAATAGTGGAAATCCTCCCACCACGGCTCCTGATAGGAATAAAAAGCCGGATAATCGCGTTTGCGGCGGCCTTTGATCGAAAAGGCAGACAGATGCAGGCACGGCAGATTGATGCCGAACGCCGCATGCCAGCCCCAAATCCAAGCCAGCTCGGCAAAGCGCACATCCCATCCGGCACAGCCGAAAACCTCGCTGATTTTCAGAGGTTTGCCCTGCATCTCCGCCGCGCTGGACACCTGTTTCATCAGCACCGGCGAAGCCAGCCGGCAGCCGAGATGGTCGATGCCCGGAATCTGCTCCTCCAGATAATGCGGCATCACGCCGCCGTTGGAGAGGATCTGGGACTGCAGGCCATCTTCCGCACCATAATGTCCGGTAAAAGCCAGGCCGTTTGCCGCACACCACTCGCCAATCTGCCCGCTGAAGTTCCGGCAGAACAAGGTGTTCAGCATCCGTATATAACGGTCGCTGAAGGCTTCGTCAAAATAAGCCGTGCTCAGCTTCCACAGTTCATCCAGCAGATCCTCACCATAGGTTTCCCGGTAATACGCCGGCGCGCTGAAGCTCCAGGTGATGTGGTCACAGCGCATCTGCGGCTCATCGGTAAACACACCCTTGATCACGCTGCCGAAATACCGCCCGAATCGTTCCTTATACACCTCGTGTGTACGGGCGATAAATTCTTTTACGGTATCCCGGCACAGCAGATCGACATAGTTCTCGTCCACACCGTAATAGGCCACCAGGCTTGAATCAGTGATCTCCCCATCCGAGATTCGGCGGCAGCCGCCCTCTTCACACGCATAGGCCGCAATCACCCGATGGCCGGCCTCACCGGGCGGCACGCCGCGGCTGAATGCCAAATATTTGTACTGATATGCCTCCCCCAGCGCCGGAATTGCTCCTCCGCAAAAGCCGCTCGGCCATCCGTTTTCATCGTATATGTACACCGACATGCCCAGTTCCTCCGCTGTATCCACACACAGCTGGAAGCAAGCAAACCATTCCTCCTGCATATAGGCGATTTCCAGCCCAGCACGCGCATGCACAAAAAAACCGGTCACCCCCTGGGCGGCCAGCTCCCGGAGCTGCCGCACCAGTTCATCATGCTCCATATTGCCGTTAAAGCTGTAAAACACCAGAAGCTCTGTATCGCCGCCCTGCCGCTTTTTCATATGTACACCTCATATTTAAAACGTTTTAAATGGTGCTTGTAAAAGCACAATAATTGTATGTCTATTTATGTATATTTGCCTTTTGATTTTATAATAGCACTAATTTAACAATACGTCAAGCGTAATTTTATCCATTTTTTCCACATATATTTTTCCTCGACTTTTTTATTAAATCGATTTAAAATTTTGATGTATTGTCCAACCTTTCCAGAGGGGAAAAACAAGCACAAAAAGCACAGCAATCCGAACGGATTGCTGTGCTTTTTACCCACCTATCTTTCGTTGGCAAAGGCGGTCGGCCGGCGTTTTCAGGGCCGTCCGGCCCCACATACCGCCAGCAGCAAAAACAGCAAAAATATACCGTCGCTGAGCAGGTACAAAACCGCCTGTCCGCCCAAAACAAAGGCCGTTATTCCATTCTGCGCTGCTGAAACAAACAACAGCGCCGCGGCGCAGAGCCAATCGCTGCCATAGGCAAATACCGCTGCTGCTGTGAGCCGACGGCTGTTTCTCCATAGCCCGACGCATCCGGCACCCAGGCATGCCGCCTGTGCTGCGCCCAGAGCAAGCAGCCCCCACGCAGCAGCGCTTTCCCACCCAATCCACAACGGTGCCCACACGGCAAAGGGAAAGATCCCCAGCGCACCCGGCAGCGGAAAGGCTCCCATCAGAAACGTGCATGCCGCCGTCAGTCCCCCTGAACAGCAAAGCAAGAAACGATAGGTTGTTGGCCTTCCATAACAGAACCGCCGCTCCCGCATGCCGATGCCCGATCGCCGCGGGCAGACGTTGTTTCCCATTCATATCCGCTGCTTCTTCAAGCCGAACAGGACGCCCTCCCGCGGCACTTTTTGCCGCAGAAAACAGATCCACGAGACCACCAGGGTGTTTCCTTGTAAAAAGCATCAGAATGTGCTATAAATGATCCATAAGATAAGTGGAAAGGAGAAAAAGGATTGAAAACCAAAAACTCCAAATTTCACTTTGACAATCTGTTTTATTTTGATCCGGTCAAGCTCGGGCCGTTTATCCTGTACCAAATCGGCGATATTTACACCAATGCCCGCTACGCCGGGGAACCACACGTACAGGTCTGCCATGAAATCAGCTTCATCGTCTCCGGCCGAGGAACCGCGCGGGTCAATAACCGCGAATATCCCCTCAGGCAGGGCGATGTGCTGCTGACGCTGTACGGCAATCTGCATTCGATGACCACCGACGACAGCGATCCGATGCGATTTTATTATCTCGGCTTCAATTTTGACCGGGAAGATCCGGAATACCCGAGGTATGCCGGCATCGAAACCCAGCTTCTTTCTATTCGGGACCCCCTGCGCGCCAATCGGTTTGATATCAACCACATTTTCCAGATGGCATTCGACGAAATGATCAACGACGATATCCAGCGGGAGCTGGTTATCCGCTCATGCATCGAGCAGGTGCTGGTATACACCCTGCGTACTTTCGGTCCGGAACATCCGGTCAAGCCGGTGGAGCGATATCTGCTCAACAATCAGGAGCTGGTGCACGATATTGTCAACTATATCAACAACCATTTTTACGATATCCGGTCACTGACCGACATCACCGATTATATTGGCTACACCTATTCCCATGCCTGCAAGGTATTTTCCGCCTGTATGGGGATGTCCATCAACCAGTACTACCAGAAGGTACGGTTCCAAAAAGCACTCGAGCTGCTGGGCGCCCATTTCACCGTCACCCAAGTGGCGGAAAAGCTGGGCTTTGATTCAATCCACTCCTTCAGCCGGGCGTTTAAAAACCATTTCGGCCAGTCGCCAACCAGTATGGTGCCGCGCAGCTGAAGCCCGCCGCAATATAACCGCCCCCTCCGCCGTGAACAGCCCCAGATTGTGCGGACAGCATAAAAAAGCCCCTGGTGGAAAGGTCAA
>CAJKBW010000072.1 GCA_905198295.1 uncultured Oscillospiraceae bacterium
TATTGATAGACTATAACCTCTGCTAAGAGGCTATAAAATTGTGTTATTCAAATTCGTAATTATTTGTACAAAATATACGGAATATAAACCTTTTTAGCAGCCACCGGGCCCGCTCCGGAAAGCGCCTGCACGCCGCCGGTCAGCAGCCTTTCCGCCAGAGCATCCACCTCAGCAGGGGTCACGGCATCGATGCGGGCGATTTCTTCATCGACCGACGGGACACGGTTTTCCATCAGTTCGCTGCGGCCGATATAGGACGCCTGCGCAGCGACCGTTTCCAGTCCGAGAATAAAGGATGCCTTGACCTGTACCTTGGCGCGCCGGAATTCCTCCTCACCAGTACCGTCCGCCAGCTCTGTGAGGCAGCGGCGCACCTCATCGAGCACCGGCTGCTGATTCGCGGCGGTCATGGAGGCGCCGACGGTCATCAGACCAGCGCCACGGCTGGCGTAATGGGTGCTGTAGATCGAATATACCAGCCCGAGCTGCTCGCGCACCCGCTGGAACAGGCGCGAGGAAGCGCCGCCGCCGAGCAGAAAATTGAACAGCATCAGCGCATAGCGGCCCTCATCGCCGAGCGGCAGGCCGGGCACTGCCCATTCGAGACTGAGCTGCTCGAATTTTTTGCGCCGAAGAAAGAGGCCGGGCGTAAAAGCCGGCGCATCCGCCGCAGGAATCCCGGTACCGCGCGGGCATTCTCCCCACAGCCGCTGTGCCGTATCCAGCACCGCTGCGCGGTCGAAGCGGCCGGCGATCACCACCACCAGACGTTCGGGGGTATAATTTTCCCGCACATAGGCGAGCAGGTCGTCCGGCCCGATTGCTGCAACCGTTTCCTTGGTGCCGATAATCGGGCGGCCGAGCGGCGACTCCGGCCACACGCCTGCACACAACAGCTCATGCGCCAAATCTTCACCCTCGTCTTCATACATCGCCATTTCATCGAGGATTACCCGGCGTTCGAGCGCCGTTTCATGCGGATCCATCCGGGAGTTGAGCAGCATATCCCCGATCAGTTCCAGCGCGCCGACCGCATTTTCCGGCAGAGTCTGCGCATAAAAGCGGGTATATTCCTTGGTCGTATAGGCATTCATGCCGCCGCCGAGGTTGTCCATCTCCTCGGAAATCTGCCGGGCGGTGCGTGTTTTTGTTCCCTTAAACAGCATATGCTCCACAAAATGGGATATGCCCTGTTTGTCCGGATTTTCATACCGCGATCCGGCATATACCCACACCCCGACCGAGGCCGAATGCGCGCCCTCAATGGGATACAGCAGAATCCGCAAACCATTGGGCTGCACAATTTTTTCCATTCGGTTCCCGCCTCCTAGAAGCAAGTAAATTTCAGAATGTCTCCGCATGGAAGCTAGTCCACTGAGGCCGGCCAAAGGCCGGAACCCATTCCCGCCCACGATGTTTTTCGGTTCCGCACCTTGGGCGAAACGCCGCGCACGGTGTCCGCGCGGCGAGGTCAAACTCGACGAGTACGCGCAGCATGTCTCGCGCTATCCACCGAGTACGCCCAGCAGTGCCATGATCCAGAAGCCGGCCAGAAAACCGTAAGTCGCGGCATGACCGTGATCGCCTGCCTGAGATTCCGGGATCAGCTCCTCGACCGTAATAAACACCATTGCCCCCGCCGCCATGCTAAGCAGGATGGGCATCACCACGCTGCCCGCTGCCATGAGCGCCGAAGTCATCCCAAGCGCAAGCAGCGCCGCAGCGGGTTCGGCAAGGCTTGCCAGAAACCCGAGCCAGGTGCAGCTTTTCGCACTGCGCCCAGCCTGCCGCAGCGGCAGCACCACGGCCATGCCCTCCGGAAAATTCTGCAGCGCCAAGCCGAGGCCAAATACCAACGCGGCGGTCCAGCTCATGCCCGCATCCTGCATAGCGGCCGCGATCACCACGCCGAGTGCCATACCCTCCGGGATATTGTGAAGCGCGACAGCCAGCACCAACAGCATCGGCCGGGAGATATGGCTCGCGTGGCCCTCCGGCTTATCCTTGTCCATATGCTGATGGGGCACCAGTTTGTCCAGCAGCAGCATGCCTGCACAGCCGAGCAGGAATCCCGCCGTAACCACCAGCGCCCCCTTATAGCCGGGATCCGCGGCCTCAAACGCCGGCAGTGTCAGCGACCATACCGCCGCCGCCACCATGACCCCGGCCGCAAAGCCCAGCAGGCCGCCCTGCCGCCGCGGCGTTTTGAGAGACACCTTCACCGCGGTCAGCGATCCCAAAAAGGTCGCCGCCCACGGCACCAGCATCAATATCGCAAATAAGTCCCAACGCATGCACCGTCCTCCCTTCCGGAAAACCGTTTCTATTCCGCCAGCTGATCCGCCAGACAGGCAAACTGCTCCAGCGTCAGCTGCTCCGCCCGCGCCGACGCGGACAACCCCGCCGCTTCCATCGCCGCGGCGGCCTTCTCTTTAGTATATACACCAGCGAGCGCATTAGCCAGCGTTTTGCGCCGCTGGCCGAACGCCGTGCGGATCACCCGGAACAGCAGCGCCTCATCCCGGCAAGCCACCGGCGGCTGTCCATGCACCGTCAAACGGATCACCGCGCTGTCTACGTTCGGTGCAGGCATGAAGCTGCCGCGCGATACGCCGAACAGCTTCTCAGCCCGGGCATAATACTGCACCGCGAGGGAGACCGCTCCGCATTCCCGCGTACCGGGCGCCGCACACAGCCGGTCAGCCGCCTCCTTCTGCACCATGACGGTAAGTGAGGTGAACGGCAGCCGGCTCTCCAGCAGCAGCATGATAATCGGCGAGGTGATATAATACGGCAGATTCGCGCACACTGCCACCGGCATGCGGGTGCCGTCCGGTCGGGTGAATTTTTCTTCCAGCAGCCTATCAAGCGGAAGCTTAAGAATATCTCCCTGTACCACCTCTATGTTCTCCCGGCCGGCAAGGGTTTCCCGGAGCACCGGCAGCAGCCGTTCATCCAGCTCCACCGCCACCACCCGTCCGGCGCGCGCCGCAAGCTCCCGGGTCAGCACCCCGATGCCGGGGCCGATCTCCAGAACGCCGGTTTCCGGCGATGCGCCGCAGGCCTCCGCCATGCGCGGACACACGGTGGGGTTAACGAGGAAATTCTGCCCCATCGCCTTAGAAAAATGAAAACCGTGCCGGCTGAGCAGCTCACGCACGGTGCGTATATCGGTCAATCGGTTTTCTTCAGCCATAAGGCACCTCAATTTGAATCGTTTTTGGGCAGCGACGCGCCGGTGAACGCCTCCGGCAGCAGCGCGGACAGGGCGTATTCCCGACTGTTTTCGCCCATGGCATCCGCACAGATCACCGCCATATCCCCAAATTCCGCGAGCAGCTGCCGACAGATGCCGCACGGTGGAGTCGGACTGTCCCCTGCGGCAACCGCAAGCGCCGTAAAGCGGCGTTCTCCGGCGGTGACCGCCGCCGTCAGCGCTGCCCGCTCCGCGCAAATTGCCGCACCGTATGAGGCGCTCTCGCAGTTGGCGCCGGCATACACCCGGCCGCTGTCCGCGAGCAGTGCCGCACCCACTGCAAATCCCGAATACGGGCAGTAGGCATTTTGCCGTGCTGCACACGCGGCTGCAATCAGCTTGTCCCGGTCAACTTCCGGCTGCATAATCCTCTTCCTTTCTGCCGCGCCGTCCGGCGCCCAAACGTTTTTCCAAAACGCCGCCAAACGGCGAATTTTGCCGAACCCCATTGCATTACCGCAGAAAATGCGGTATGCTTATACCATACACAATCTGCAAGGGAGGATGTTCCACATGGTACGGCGCGACAAAGAAAACTACTACCTCGACATCGCCCAGGCCGTCGCCGGCCGCGGCACCTGCATCCGGCGCAATTTCGGCGCCATCATCGTCAAAAATGACCAGATCCTGTCCACCGGCTACACCGGCGCGCCGCGCGGCCGCAAAAACTGCAGCGACCTCGGTTTCTGCCTGCGCGAAAAAATGAACATCCCCCGCGGCGAGCGCTATGAGCTGTGCCGCTCGGTGCATGCCGAAGCCAACGCCATCATCAGCGCCGCGCGCAGCGAAATGATCGGCTCCACCCTTTATCTTGTAGGCAAGGATGCCAAAACCGGCGAAATCGTGCACAACGCCAACTCCTGCTCGATGTGCAAGCGCATGATCATCAACGCCGGCATCGCCCGCGTGGTCGTGCGCAACTCCCCCACCGATTTCACCGCCCTCTATGTACAGGACTGGGTGGAAAACGACGGTTCCCTCTCCGGTGAGGCAGGGTATTAAAACCCGGCCCCGCCCTTTCAAACAGAGGCCGCTTCCCTTTATACCGCAGCGCCATCCCCGGTTTCCCGGGGATGGCGTTTTCTTTACCGGTAACGCTTGACCCGCTTCATCCGGCGGCGCTTGCGGCGCTGGTTATGCACCACATTGAGAATAATATACCCGATGAGCAGTACCACCAGCACAATCAGACCGCCCCAGAACCAGGGCGAAGTCAGAAAGCTTTTCACCCGCTCCCAGAACACCAGCAGCTGGCTCGCCTCCACCGAATCGGCAGCGATGAGGTTGACCTCCCCGATTTTCTGATCCATATTGATAAAGATTTCCACCTTGCCGTAAACTTTGCCCTTTTCGACCGGTGCATCCACCGTCTCCTGCTGAAGGGTGACCACCTGCCGCACCGCACTGCTCTCCAGGCCGTTGACCACCACGGTGGCCAGCTCCCGCTCCGGAATCAGCGACACGGTATCGGTGTCCCACGCAAGGTTGACCTTCAGCTGCGCGATCGGCTCGTTTTTGCTCAGCAGCGTCTGGTAGGAAAAATTATTGAACGCCCATTTGAACAGGCGGTAGGTATCCCGGTAATGGGCGACAGCCGGTGCATCCCCGGCGGCGTCGGAGGACCCCATCACCACCACCAGATATTCATAGCCGCTGTCCCGCGCCACCGAAACCATCGACCGGTCATCCAGCGCCGCCGCCCCCGCCTTGCCGAATACCATCGGCGAATAATAGCTGTCGGTGGACGAGCGCAGCATATCGTTGGTGTTGGGCATGGTGCGCGGCGAACCACCGCTGACCGGATTGACGGTGTACAGCGTCTGCCGCGAATACTCCACCAGCAGCGGGAAATCCATTGCGTAGCGCATGATCCGGTACATATCGGCCGCACAGGTGTACTGATTCTGCGCGTTGAGCCCGGTCACATTGGCAAACGACGTGTTGACGCAGCCGAGCTGCGCCGCCTTCTCATTCATTTTCTGCACAAAGGCCTGATGACTGCCCGCCAGCCGCACCGCAAGGGTTACGCAGGCGTCCGCTGCGCCGAGGATCAGCGTCGCGGTCACCAGGTCCTTGAGCGTCCAGCTCTCCTCGATTTCCATATTCATCACACCGAGCCCGGTGCCGGTGATGTCCTGCCAGCAGGCCATCGTGTAGGCCCCGGTGTCGCTCTCCAGATTCAGCCCCTGCTCCTCGATCAGCTCAAACGCCAACGCACCGGCCATCAGCCGCACGAGTGCCGCCGGCTGCTGGGTGGTTTCGGCGTTCGTTTCATACAGCACCACATCATCTTCCTGCAATGCACCCAGGCTGACCACATAGGCCGCGTCGGCGCTCAGCGCCACCGTATCCGGCAGGGCGTATGCCGCCGACGCCGACAGCGGCGTCACGAACAGCGACACCAGCACCGCCAGAGACAGAAAAATCGACACAACCCCTTTTTTTGGCATAGACAATCCTCCATGTTCTGGTATAATAGCAGCAGAGGCTTCCGCATCCGCCGCAATCGACAAAGGTTTCCCTGCGGCAGGGGGCGGCGAAGCCGCGTTTTGCCTGTCCCAACCATTCGCACCACGGAAAGAACACCGATGCGGCCGACGGGGGTTCTTCCGGCGGTATTTATCTCAGTATACCATATTTTCCCCGCGTTGTCACAAACATCTCCGCTGGAAAGGGCTGATCCACGTCATGGTTTATATCACCGGCGATATGCACGCCGATTTTTCCCGGTTCTCCGCGCCGGAAATGCGTCCGCTCAAAAGAGGCGACACCCTGATCGTCTGCGGCGATTTCGGGTTCCTGTGGAGCGGCGGGCGCGCGGAACAGAAGGTACTCAAAAAGCTCACGCAGCTGCCGTACACCATCCTGTTCCTCGACGGCACCCACGAAAATTTTGACCTGCTGCGCGATTATCCGGTCATCGAATGGAATGGAGGCCGGGTGCAGGAGATACGCGCCAACATCCGGCATCTGCTGCGGGGCGAAATCTACGAAATCGAAAACGAAACGTATTTCGCCTTCGGCGGCGGCGAAACCGCCGACCCTTCCCTGCGCACCGAAACCGCCACCTGGTGGGAGGAGGAGATGCCCTCGGAAGAAGAGATGCTGCATGGGCTGAAAACGCTGGAATCCCACGGCAACCGGGTGGATTATATCCTCACCCATGAGCCGTCGGGCAAGGCCTGCACCTATTCAGGCGGGCCGAACGCCCGGCTCGACGGGATCAACATTTATCTCAATCAGATTGAGGACAAGGTGCAGTTTGAACGCTGGTTTTTCGGCAGCCTGCACCTCGACAAGGTGCTCAGCAAACGTCACCTCGCGGTATTTCGCAAGGTCATCCCGGTGCATCCGGCAGCAAACCGGCGCCGCCGCTGAAAAGGCGGCGCTGTTTCCGGAAAATGTCTGCGGGCCGCAACCAGCGGCCCGCATTTTTTAGCACCGCTTTATTCCGGGTAAACCAGGCGGGTGTTTTCACATACTTCCTCTATTTTGTCCCGCAGCGCCAGAAAGTCGGCAAATCCGTCCGGCTTCTGTGCCGGGTTGCGCAGCAGCGCCGCCGGATGGAAGGTCCCCATCATCAGCACGCCGTGTTTGGTTACGAATTGCCCGTGCTGCCGGGTCACCTTGAAATCCGGGGCAATCAGGCGGCAGGCCGCGATACGGCCGAGGCAGACGATGATTTTCGGCCGGATGAGGGATACCTGCTCCCGCAGATAGGCGATGCATGCCTCCTGCTCCTCCGGCAGCGGGTCCCGGTTTTTCGGCGGACGGCATTTGACAATGTTTGCGATATAAATATTCTCCCGGCGGGTCAGCCCCACCGCCGCGAGCATTTTATCCAGCAGCTGGCCGCCGCGGCCGACGAACGGCTCGCCCTGCAGATCCTCGTTTTCGCCGGGGCCTTCCCCGACAAACAGCACCTCCGCCTGCGGATTGCCCACCCCAAACACCACGTTGTGCCGCGTCTGCGCGAGCGCACAGGCTGTGCAGCCTCTGCATTTTTCTTCGAGCGCCGTCCATTTTGCCGTATCCATCCGGTCATCCTCCTGTTTCCGCCGCAGCGGGGCTTTGTTGTAGTATAGCATAATTCCCCTTGAAAAAACAATCCGGACGAGGTACAATAACAGAGGATTTTTGCATTTTTTGCCGGCGGCCTGCCCGCCGATACAGAAAGGAACGAAAAATATGAGCAACCAAGTCTTAGTGGAAACCTCCGCACGTCATCTGCATCTGTCGCAGAAGGATCTCGAAATCCTTTTCGGTGAAGGCTATCAGCTGACCTCGAAAAAGGCGCTCTCCCAGCCCGGTCAGTTTGCCTGCGTCGAGCGCGTGGATGTCGTCGGCAGCAAGAAAACCCTGTCCGGTGTGACCATCCTCGGCCCGGTCCGCAAGGCCACTCAGGTGGAGCTGTCGCTGACCGACGCCCGTTCGATCGGGGTGGACGCCCCCATCCGTGAATCCGGCGATATCGCCGGCTCCGGCGCCTGCAAGCTGGTCGGCCCGAAGGGTGAGATCGAGCTGAAGGAAGGCGTCATCGCTGCCAAGCGCCACATCCACATGACCCCTGCAGATGCGGAAGCGTTTGACGTGAAGGATGGCCAGACGGTGAGCGTGCGCATCGATTCCGACGGCCGCGCGCTGACCTTCGGCGACGTGGTCATCCGCGTGCGGGACGATTTTGCGCTTGCGATGCATATCGACACCGACGAATCCAACGCCGCCTGCGCCGCACCCGGCACGATGGGCGAGGTCATTAAATAACGACACAGTACAAAATACGGGCAAATGAAAAGTCTGGCAGCAAAAAACGCTGCCAGGCTTTTTGCGTTGTAACCCGAGCGGGAACATGTCTCATTCTAGATCCTGTCGGCAAGATTTTCGATATGGAGCATCCCTCTTTTCTCTCTCCGTCTTGCCAGAACCACCAAATTTTTGGTGTTGCCTGCCAAACCGCAGTCATAGGCAATCAAATAATCACTGGTTTTTATGATATATTGATTCGCGCGAATTATGGCGGCTCGCTTAGGCACATATTCCATACCTAAAGGATAACAGGTATTGTCAAATTCATCCGGCACAGCCACTGGCCGATCAAACGGATGATAGGAAAGCAATAGGGTAAGCATTACTTCAGGATGCGATTTCTTGGCCTTTTTAACAGCCTGTGCCGCATAGCGGTCAAAGTCGCCATAGTGCCCTACAATAAATTGCGTCACGCCGAATTGCACAATATGACGTTCCACTGCTTCATCCAACAACGGGCATAAATCTGACGGGGCTACACGATGTCCGATAAAAAAACAGTTTGGCATTTCATTTCCCCCTATAAATTCACCTTTGATATATGCCTATATAGTCTATTGCCTTTTAAAGTCATTATAACATGACCAAATTGCACATACAATACAAGTATCCTTCTTTCAGGGGGTTATTTGTTTATGGTGGATTATAAAGACATCGGTATGCGGATACGAACAGCCCGGCAAAAGAAAAATATGACACAGGAACAGCTCGCGGAAATCGTGGGCGTCGGCGTTACACATATAAGCCACATCGAAACCGGCAACAGCGTACCCAGTTTGCAGACAACGATCGATATTATCAACGCATTGGATTGCTCTGCCGACGAACTGCTTTGTATCGAAATAAAGCAAGCTCGGTCAGTATATGAAAACTGGCTGGGCGAATTGATTAGAGATTGTAACCAGCAGGAATTAAAGCTGATTACCGATGTTATAATCGGTTTAAAAGCCTCCATGCGCAGGCTGAAAACATTTGACTAAGAGAAAGGGAACCGGTTTTCGACAATGCCGAAAACCGGTTCCCTTTGTTTATTTTTGCTCCATTTCACACCATCGCGATGAAGCCCGCGAGACTGCCGCGCTGCCCACCGGTCGCGCGGTGGGACCAGAACACATTCGGATGACAGCGGGTACACAGGTCGGTGACGGTGATATGCGCCGCCGGCACCCCAGCCGCCTCCAGAATCCGGCGGTTGACCGCCCACAGATCGATAAAAAACTTATCTCCCGCCGGGCGGATACAGCCGTCCGCCTCATCAAGCGCGGCAAACGCCTGCTGTACCGGCGCGTCCACCTCAAAGCAGCAGGGGCCGATTGACGGCCCGACCGCGGCGAGGATATTCTCCCGCTTACAGCCGTATTCCCGACACATCCGCTCCACCGTCACCGCGCCGATACGCGCGACGGTGCCGCGCCAGCCCGCGTGGGACGTCGCCACCGCCCGGCGCACCGGATCGACGAAAAACAGCGGCACGCAGTCGGCATACTGGGTACACAGCACCACCCCGGTCCGATCGGTCAGCAGGCCGTCGATATCCGCATAGCCCCGCTCGCGGGTCACCCCGCGTCCGCAGTCCACTTCGGTGCACACGTGCAGGTTGGTATGATGCTCCTGCGCGGAAACCACTGTCCGCTCCGCGGGCACCCCGATGGCCGTGCAGAAGCGCCGGAAATTCTCCCGCACCCGCTCGTCCTCATCCCCGCGGGTAAACGACAGGTTCATGCTGGCAAAAATGCCCTCACTTACCCCGCCGAGCCGGGTGGAAAACCCATGCCGGACAAACGGGATTTCATCGAAGGCCGGGAAAGTATAATACACGACGCCGTCCTTTTCGTGCGCGGCAAGGGTATGCGTTTCAGGCAAGGTCATCCGCTGTCAGTCCTTTCGTTTGGTCTGCGCCGCTTCACGGCAGGCGGCAAGCAGCTGCGCGCACACCGTCTCCACCCCGAAGCGGGAAACGGTCAGTTCCCGGATGCGCTGCGGATCGTAATCCGCCGCCGTATCCAGCATCCGCAGCATCGCGCCGGCCAGCGCCTCCACATCGCCCACCGGCACGAGCAGGCCGGTTTCTTCGGTGACAATATCCTCCGGCCCGCCGCAGCGGGTGCTGATAACCGGCTTGCCGCAGGCAGCCGCCTCATTGAGCACGCAGGACAGCGTTTCGGTGCGCGACGAACAGACAAAGCAGCCGCAGCCATTCATAAAGGCGGGCACCTCATCCCGCGGGACGGCCCCCACCAGACGGCAGCCATCCCCCGCCCCGCCGGCGTCGATAAGCCCTTGCAGATCCTCCCGCAGGCTGCCCACGCCCGCGATCTCCAGCCGCACCGGCCGGTCGGTCAGTTCCCGGAGACGGATGAACGCCCGGATGAGGGTGTCGTAACCCTTGATCGGACGCAGCTGCCCCATCGCGCGGAACACAAACACCTCGTCTTGCGTAGGCGTTGGCAGCTGCCGGAAACGGCCGGTGTCCACCATATCCGGGATCACCCGTGTTTCCCCGAACGGCGCCATCACCCGTTTGAGCGCAGTGCTCACACAGGCGTTCACCGCCGCCTTTTCCATCACGGCGCACAGGCGCCGCCGCATCGGGCTGCCGTCCGGCTCGGTGATGACAAAGGAGGAATGCTCCATAAAAAACAGCGGCAGGTCATGCGCTTCACAGAGCGAAAGTGCCTCATACCCCAGCAGCGACGAGCGCAGGTTCACCACATCCGGCCGGCCCTGCTCCCGCTCGATGCGGCGATACAGCTTTTCGAGCATCCGTGTGCGCTGAAAGCAGCGGCCCCGTTCCCAGCGCGGGGTGAGGTTCGGCCGCTTATAGACATAGGTATGCACCCCGTCGTCGCAGGTATACGTGATACCGTTATGAGACGGGCGGAAATCGTCTCCCACATTGACATACGCCACGGTCACCTGCGCACCGCGCGCCGCCATTGCCTGCGCCTGCTCCCGATAAAAGGTCCCGAGCAGCGGCGCTTCCGGGGTCGGGTACCAGGACGGGAGCATCAGCACCCGGATTGTCTCCGGCATGAACATCATCCTTTCGGCTGTGATTGCACGTTGTATATAGTATACACGCTTTTGCCCGGGAAAGGCAAGCAAAAGCCTCCTGCCGATTGCGGTTGCAGAGAAAACACCGGATATGCTATAATTATCCCGATAACGCAGACGAAAGCGGTGCCATTATGAAAGTAAAGAATCCCCTGCTCGTGGTAACCGACATGGAAAAATCGGTGAGATTTTATAAAACGGTGCTTGGGCTGCATAAGGTGCTGGATTTTGGCGCGAATGTGACCCTGACCGGCGGATTATGTTTGCAGACGCTCGCGTCCTGGCGTGGATTTATCGAGACGGATGAGGTGGATTTTGGTGCGAACAACGCCGAAATCTATTTCGAGGAAGACGATTTCGATGCGTTTATCGCTCACCTGCAAACCTTGGATATTGCTTATGTCCACCCCGTCAAGGAACACGTCTGGGGGCAGCGCGCCGTGCGCTTTTATGACCCCGATCGGCATATTCTGGAAGTGGGAGAAAACATGAAGACGGTTTGCCGGCGGTTTTTGGACAGCGGCTTAACGCCCGAACAAACAGCAGCACGTATGGATGTACCGCTGAAATTTGTTCTGGGCTGCAAGCGTTGATTTATCTTATCTTAAAGGAGGCGCATGTATGGACAAGGCAAAAATCCGGTTTCTGCGCATGCAGCGGCAGTTTTTCACCATAAAAGCCAATGAACAGGACTACCTGGAGGTGTACAGGGACATGCAGCCCGGCCAAAATGTTTACTGGAATGGTTTCGGACAACCGCCGACCCTTACCCCGCGGCCTGATTTCGACGATTTGGAATTCAACCGCCGACAGCAGCTTGACCGGCAGCTGATCAAGGGGCGGTTCGCGGGCGGCAATCTCGGTTGGATTGTTCCGGAGGATCTGGAGCTGTTCGCCGCGCTGTACCGCAAACCGCTGGACGCGCCGAACGAAATCCAGCTGCGTCTTCTTGAACGCATCGAACGCGAGGGGCCGCTGAATATCCAGCAGATCAAGCAGGACACCGGGCTGCTGGTCAAGGCGATCACCCCCGCCCTGCATCGCCTGCAGGAAGCTTTTCTCATCTATGAGGATCAGTACGACGGCGAATGGGACCGAGGGTGGTACCGGTTTGCCGAAATGTTCCCGGACACCGACCTGAACCGGTATTCCCGGCAGGATGCGCTGAAAATCGTGCTGCGGCGGTTCGCTTTCCGTCATGTTGTGTTTGACGCCGGGATGGCCAAAGCATTCTACCGCCTGCCGGAAAAGGAAATCCGGGCGGCAATCGCCGCGCTGGCCGAAGACGGCATCCTGCTGCCGGCGGACGGCGGCTATATGCTGGCAGACGACCGCGAAATCCTGGACGCCTGCCGGCCGGAACCGCTGCATTTTGTCTGCGCGATACACCGCAACGATTTCCTTTACAAATCCAATGAACCGGCGCTGAAGGCCTGGGCCGCCGCGCTGACCGAAGGGCTGCCCTACGACCATGAGCCGCTGCAGTATCTGCTCATCGACGGCGAATTCCGTGCGGCCTGCGTCGGCCATTTCCGCAACGGACCGTATGACCTCAATGACATTGTCTGCGATCTGCCGGATGCCGAAGCACGCCGGGATGAGATCCTGCAGGCGGTCGCGGCGGTAAACTTCGGCAAAACACCGCTGCGGTTCATGGGAAAGACAGTATAATCCCATCCGTTATCCCCGCAAAAAACGCCGCCCCGGAGTTTTGGCTCCGGGGCGGCGTTTTCTTACATGCCCTTGACCGGACGGCAGTGCCAGATTCGGTCGGAATAGTCCTGAATGGCACGGTCGGCGGCAAAAATCCCGCTCGCCGCGGTGTTGAGCAGCGCCATGCGTGCCCACTTGTTCCGATCGAGATAGGTTTTCGCCGACAATTTCTGCACCCGGCAGTAATCCTCAAAATCCGCAAGTACCATATACGGGTCATTGCCGGTCAGTGAGCCGGCGATTTCCCCAAAGGTGCGCCCACCAAAGCCCTTGAACATCGCGTCCACCGCACGGTGGATATGCGGGTCACCGGTATACAGCGCCTGCGGGTGGTAGCCCTGCTTTTTAAGCGCTTCCACCTCATCCGCCTTCATACCGAACAGGAACACGTTCTCCGCCCCGACTGCATCGGTGATCTCCACATTTGCGCCGTCGAGGGTGCCGAGCGTCAGCGCGCCGTTCATCATCAGCTTCATATTGCCGGTTCCGCTCGCTTCGGTGCCGGCGAGCGAAATCTGCTCGCTGATATCGGCAGCGGGCATCAGCAGCTCGGCCAGCGTTACCCGGTAGTCCTCGAGATACACCACTTTCAGCTTATCCCTCGCCGCCGGGTCGCTGTCGATCTCCTTGGCAAGGCAGCAGATGAACCGGATGATCTCTTTGGCGAGATAGTAGCCCGGCGCGGATTTCGCACCAAACAGGTAGGTGCGCGGGACAAAATCCATATTGGGGTTTTCCTTAAGGGTCAGGTAGGTGTGCAGGATATGCAGCGCATTGAGATGCTGCCGTTTATATTCGTGCAGCCGCTTAACCTGCACATCGAACAGCGAATCCGGGTCCACCGTCACGCCGTTCATCTCCCGGATATAGGCGGCGAGCCGCTCCTTGTTGCGGCGCTTGATCGCCATGAATTCTTCCAGCGACGCCGGATCTTCGGCGTATTTTTTTAACCCCTCCAGCTGCGCGGCATCGAGCACGAAGCCGTCGCCGATACGCGCTTTTACAAAAGCCGCAAGCTCCGGATTCGCCTGGCACAGCCAGCGGCGGTGCGCAATGCCATTGGTAACATTGGTGAATTTTTCCGGCATGACCGAATACGCGTCCTGAAACACGCTGTGCTTGACAATCTCGCTGTGCAGGCGGGACACACCGTTAACCGCATGACACGCCGCAACGCAAAGGTTCGCCATCTTGATGACACCGTAGCTGATGATCGCCATGCGGCTGACCTTCTCGGTATCGCCGCCGGTTTCGGCCATCATCTGCGCACTGAAGCGATTGTTGATCTCCCGCACAATCTGATAGATGCGGGGCAGCCGCTGACGGAACAGATCCTCCGGCCAGCACTCGAGCGCTTCCGCCATGACGGTGTGGTTGGTGTAGGCAAAGGTGCCGGTGACGATTCGCCACGCATCGTCCCACCCATAGCCGCATTCGTCGAGCATGATGCGCATCAGCTCCGGAATGGCGAGGGTCGGATGGGTGTCGTTGACATGCACCGCCGCCATCTCCGGCAGGCTGTCGAGGCTGCCGTACTGTTCCAGATGCCGGCGCACAATATCCTGCACCGACGCCGACACAAGAAAATACTGCTGTGACAGCCGCAGCGATTTGCCTTCCCGGTGGTTATCCGCCGGATACAGCACCTGGGTGATGACCTCCGCCATCGCCTTCTGCTCCATCGCCCGCATATATTCGCCCTGGTTGAACAGCGACATATCCATCCCCGGCGCGGTCGCCCGCCACAGCCGCAGCGTGGATACCCCGCGTCCGTCCTTGCCGGCGACCATCATATCAAACGGCTGCGCAATCACCACCGTGGCGTCCTTATGCTCCACATGATGATACTCACCGTCCCACGATTCCTCGATACGGCCGTCGAATTTGACCTCCTTGGCCAGCTCCGGTCGCGGCAGCAGCCAGCTCTCCCCACCCGGCAGCCAGTAGTCCGGCAGTTCGGTCTGCCATCCGTCTACCAGCTTCTGGCGGAATATGCCGTACTCATACAACAGCGAATACCCGATCGCCGGAACCGACGCGGTAGCAAGTCCGTCGAGAAAGCAGGCAGCCAGCCGCCCAAGCCCACCGTTGCCGAGCCCGGCATCCGGCTCCAGCTCGTACAGCGTATCGAGCTTCACCCCGTATTCCTTTTTCAGCAGCTCCTGCGCCGTTTCGGTCAGATCCAGATTATACAGGCTGTTCTTGAGCGAACGACCCATGAGGAATTCCATACACAGGTAATACACCTGCTTGGACTGTTGTTCCTTAGCTTTAGCAATAAACTCCAGCCGCTTATTGCGCATCAGGTCGCGCAGTACCAGCGCCAGCGCATTATATATGTTTTCGTTGGTGGCATCCTGCGGCTGCACCGAAAAGTTGTGCAGCAGCTTGGCGGACAGGCGTTCCGAAAGTTCCTTGCGGGTAACCGGAGCGCAGGCCTTTTCCGCCAGACGGACAGTCTCTTTTTTCTTGTCGCGCATTCCGTATCCTTCCTTTCCAAAACACGAGGGTTTCACCGCTGCAGGGATTTTCTCACATAGTATCTCCCGCCGCATGCCGGTGCATCCCTCTGAAGAAAGCACGATTCCTCTCTCATTATATAGTATATGGTCGAATTCCGCAATAGTTAATGATAATGAATAAATTAGAAATGTGATTCACCTTAATTCCGAGATGATTATTGTATATATGCACAAAAATATAGCAATTTTTCATTGTAATAAATAGAGCTCACACCCTGTTCTGCAAAAGGCAAACAAAAACACCCGTCCGAACGGACGGGTGTTTTTTCCTTTTATCCCTGCACGTCGTTTTCGTCAAAGCGGTCGCCGCATTCGGGGTATTCGAAAATCCAAGAATAGTTAAGATAGAAACTTATTGTAGAATTCTCATCGCTGTAATAATTGCACCATTAACGTTTTGCTCCACATCATGCCGTGACTCACCAGATTTCCAATAATCAAAGGCTCCGACAATGGTTACTTGATCCCCCGCATGATAACTATTATTATGTGATTCAAATTTTCTTGTTGACACGTAGATTATCGGATGGTCTTCATAATGATTATTCATTTCTGATATAGAATCCGCATTTTCATCATAACTAATATGTGATTTATCCGCAATATAAATTCCCATACGTAAATTCTGAATATTATCGCAACTAGATAC
>CAJKBW010000073.1 GCA_905198295.1 uncultured Oscillospiraceae bacterium
ACAGCCTGACGGCGGGTCTTTTCGGTAAAGGCATCAATCGAACACGCAGTAGCGGTTCATGTAGTCCTCCATGCGGGGCAGCAGCTCGGCATAGTCCGCGCGGCCCTTCAGGTATTCGTAAATATCCTGCACCGTCACAATCGCATGCACGTCGATGCCGAATTGCTCGCGCACCTCCATGACCGCGGTTTTTCCGGGGTTCTGGCCGACTTCGCAGCGGTTGACCGAGATGAACATATCCGGTACGGTCACTTTGGCGCTTTCGAGCAGGAGTGGCAGAGTTTCACGGATTGCGGTACCGGCGGTGATGACGTCCTCTATGATGATGATGCGGTCGCCGTCCTGCGGCTTGTAGCCGACCAGGCTGCCGCCCTCGCCGTGGTCCTTCGCCTCCTTGCGGTTGAAGAAATACGGCTTGTCGATACCATAGGCGGTCGCCAGCGCGCCGGCGGCCGTTGTGACCAGCGGGATGCCCTTATACGCAGGGCCGAACATTGCGTCGAACCGGTCGCCGCAGGTTCCCTGGATCAGAGCGGCATAAAACCGGCCGAGTTCGGCAATCTGCCGGCCGGTGCGGTAGTTGCCGGTGTTGATGAAATAGGGGGTGTTCCGTCCGCTTTTGGTGACGAAGTCGCCGAAGCGCAGCACGTCCGCGCCCATCATGAATTCAATGAATTCCTTTTTGATGTCCTGCAAAATTCTCTCTCCTGCCTGTTTGTAGTCTTTTGGGAGAAAAGCGGGCCGCGCGGTCTCCATCTTCCGCTGTCGGAAGCGACACCGGTGCGCACCGGTTTTTTCCTGCTTTAATGGTACAACAAAACGGCGGCGGATGCAACCCCTCAAGCGGTATTGCGGATTTGCCGTCCTTCGTGGTTGAGGGTATAGCCTTCGGTATAGACCATTTCGGAGGCCGGCAGAAAGGTGTAGCCCTCCGCGAGAAGCCGCTCGATGATGGTATCCAGTGCCTCGGGAGTGTTTTTGACCCCGTTGTGGAACAGCACGATGGAGCCGGAGCTCACCTGTCCGGTAACCCGTTTGACGATCTCCTCTACCGGCAGCTCCCGCCAGTCGAGCGAATCCACATCCCACTGTACGCACTGCATGCCGGCCGATTCCACCGTCTCGATGAGCGCGTTGTCATAATCGCCGTAGGGTGCCCGGTGCAGGGTAGGGCATACCCCGGTGATGGCCTGAATTTTGTCGTTGCAGGTGCGCAGCTCCCGGAGCATCTTTTCGCGGGTGAGGTCGGGCATATGGGGATGGGTGTCGGAATGGTTCATAATCTCATGGCCAGCGTCATGCAGTGCCTTCACCGATTCCGGACAGCGGTCCACCCAGTCGCCGGTGGCGAAAAAAGTGACGCGCACATTGTGCTTGCCGAGGATATCGATGAGCTGCCCGGTATCCTCATCTCCCCAGGCCGCGTCGAAGGTGAGGGAAACCACCTTGTCGGCCCGGTCGGTGCAGTAGATCGGCAGCCTCCGCCGGGCATTGGCCGAGACGCCGGCCAACAGGTCCGGCAGGGCCATTGTCAGGGAAACGAGCAGTACAGCGGCCAGAAACAGCCCGGTCAAAACACAGGCCATGTGCCTCTTTTTCAGCAGCAGATAGGGCTTCACAGACGGATCCTTCCTTTCTCTATTCACGCCGGCCTGGTCCGCGGAACCGGATATAGTGCTGTTCCTCGGACAGGGACTGCTTATATATATGCGGGCCGGCCTGTCCGTTTGACCGAAAAAACCGCTGGGGATGCGAAAAGCGGTTGTCACCGGCGGGCAGAATATGGTATACTGAGACAACACGGCATATTCCGGCGAAGCCGGTGCCGCTTTTCCGGACCGCAGAAAGGAATGAGTCGTTTTCATGGACGTTACCCGTGAGCATATCCGCAATTTCAGCATCATCGCCCATATCGACCACGGCAAATCGACCCTTGCCGACCGCATCTTGGAGAAAACCCAGGCGGTGGCGCTGCGCGATATGGAGGATCAGCTGCTGGACAGTATGGATCTCGAACGCGAGCGCGGCATTACCATCAAGGCGCACGCCGTCACCCTGTCCTACCGCGCGCAGGACGGGGTGGATTATATATTCAATCTGATTGATACACCGGGCCATGTGGACTTCAACTATGAGGTATCGCGGTCGCTGGCGGCCTGCGAGGGCGCCATCCTTGTGGTGGACGCGTCGCAGGGCATAGAGGCGCAAACGCTGGCGAACACCTACCTTGCGGTGGACCACGGTCTGGAGATTGTGCCGGTTATCAACAAGATCGACCTGCCCTCGGCAGAGCCGGAGAGGGTGCGGCAGGAAATCGAGGATATCATCGGCATCGACGCTTCGGATGCGCCGCTGATTTCCGCTAAAATGGGCACCAATATCGAAGCGGTGCTCGAAGCGGTGGTACGGCATGTACCCGCACCCGGCGGCGACGAAAAGAAGCCGTTGCAGGCGCTGATTTTCGACAGTTATTACGACAGCTACCGTGGGGTGATCGTCTACATCCGCGTCAAGGAGGGCGAGGTGCATCCCGGTGACGCGATCCGCATGATGGCCACCGGTGCGCAGTTCGATGTGGTGGAAACCGGCATCATGCGTCCCGGCCGTCTGGAGCCGTGCAGCGGCCTGTATGCCGGCCAGGTCGGCTATATCGCTGCGGCGATCAAGACGGTGCATGATGCGCGGGTGGGCGATACCGTGACCCTGCGCGACCATCCCGCGGCAGAGCCGCTGCCCGGCTACCGCAAGGTCAATCCTATGGTGTTCTGCGGCGTGTTTCCGGCGGACGGTGCGCATTATCAGGATCTGCGCGAGGCGCTCGAACGTCTGCAGCTCAACGATGCTTCGCTGACCTTTGAGCCGGAAACCTCGGTGGCGCTCGGCTTCGGCTTCCGCTGCGGCTTCCTCGGCCTGCTGCACATGGAGATTATTCAGGAGCGGCTCGAGCGGGAATACGATCTCGACCTGATCACCACCGCGCCGAGCGTCATCTACCGCATTACCCTCAATGACGGTACCGTGCTTTACATCGATAACCCGACCAACTATCCCGATCCCGCGTCCATCCGCAGCGCGGAGGAGCCGATCGCGGATGCGCATATCCTTTCGCCAAAGGATTATGTCGGCAACATTATGGAGCTGTGCCAGGAGCGCCGCGGCGTGTTCCGCGACATGAAATATCTCGATGACGTGCGGGTGGACATCCATTACGAACTGCCGCTCAATGAGATCGTGTACGACTTTTTCGATGCGCTGAAATCCCGCACCAAGGGGTATGCGAGCTTCGACTATGAGTTGAAGGGCTATGCGCAGTCGGAACTGGTCAAGCTGGACATCCTCCTCAATGGCGAGGCGGTGGACGCGCTGAGCTTCATCGTGTTTTCCGGCAGCGCGTATGCGCGCGCCCGCCGGATGTGTGAAAAACTCAAGGACAACATTCCGCGCCAGCTGTTTGAGGTGCCGATTCAGGCGGCGATCGGCGGCAAGATCATCGCCCGTGAGACGGTCAAGGCCATGCGCAAGGATGTGCTGGCCAAGTGCTACGGCGGCGATATCACCCGGAAGAAAAAGCTGCTGGAAAAACAGAAGGAAGGCAAAAAGCGGATGCGCCAGCTCGGCAGCGTAGAGGTGCCGCAGGAGGCGTTTATGGCAGTGCTCAAGCTCGACGACGATTGACAATGGTTGCGGCGGGCATACATCCGGATGTCCGCCGCAGGCTGTTTGATTTTTGGAGCAGATTTGCGGCAGAGGCTGTTTTTCGGTTGTTCCGGAAAGCCGATATGGTGTGAACCGTTGCATAAACCGGGCGGACGACCGAATTGACCGAATAGCGACGGGAAGCCTGGAAAGGGGCGGACGATGATTCCAACAGCGTGGACGGAAAGTCTGGCGCCGGCGAAGGTGCTCAAACGCCTCGGCGGCGTGTGGTTTCTCGGGTGCAGCCTGATCGTCTGGCGGGAAGGCGGCTTCAGCCGCCCGCTGACCGGCAGCGACATCCCGCTTTTGGTGATGCTTGGCGGGCTGTTGCTGGGCTTTGTGCTGCTGACGCTGCTGGGCCGCCGGTTCCCGCATGCGCATGCCGACGACTATCTGCTGGTGTGCGCTGCGCCATTTTATGGCTGGAGTCTGGTAGGGCATTATACGGGGCAGTATCCCTGGTCTTTCTGCGTGGCAGTGCTGGCGGCGCTGTTTCTGGTGCTGGCGCCGCTGTTCCGGCAGAAGGACTGGAAACTGCTGCCGCTGCCGGTCGGACGAAAGTGGTGCCTGACAGCTTTTACGGTATGCGGCGTGTTGTTTATTGCGGTGGTGGGCGCCATTGGCTGTCTGCGGTACCGCGGCTATCTGGCTCCGAATTTTGACTTCGGTGTGTTTACGCAGATGTTTCACAACATGCGGGAGTCTTTCCTGCCGATAACCACCTGTGAGAGAAACGGCCTGCTGTCTCATTTTGCGGTGCATATATCCCCGATCTTTTATCTGCTGCTGCCGTTTTATGCGCTGTTTCCCTCGCCGCTGACTTTGCAGATCGGGCAGGCGGTCGTGGTGGCGAGCGGGTTGCTGCCGCTGTATTTTCTGGCTCGCCGGTATGGGCTGTCACATAAAGCCACCGCCGGCCTTGCGCTCATTTATGCGGGTTATCCGGTGCTCAGCGCCGGCTGTTTCTATGATCTGCACGAGAATTGTTTCCTGGTGCCGCTGCTGCTGTGGCTGTTTGCTGCCTTTGAATACGGGCGGTACCCCTGGATGTACGCCGCGGCGGTCGGCGTGCTGCTTGTCAAGGAAGATGCCGCAGTATATGTGCTGCTGTTTGCGGTGTATCTGCTCATCGTGCGTCGGCAGCGTCGGCATGGGCTGTTTCTGGGCGGTCTGGCGCTTGGCTATTTTGCGGCGGCGGTCGGTCTGCTGTACACTTTTGGAGAAGGGGTGATGGCCGGACGGTACGCGAATCTGATGGAGGGCGACAGCGGACTTGCCGGCCTTGTAGCCACCTTACTGCGCAATCCCGGTTTTTTTCTCACCCAACTGTTCCGCACTTCTGATAGAGACGCAGGGAAGTGGCTGTATCTGCTCCAACTGCTGCTGCCGTTGGGGCTGGTGCCGCTGTTTTGCCGCCGGCACGGCCGGTTTCTGTTGCTCGCGCCGGTGCTGCTCGGCCTGCTGACCACTTATGCGTACCAGTATAACATCGGTTTTCAGTACAGCTTCGGCGTGGCGGCATTCCTGCTGTACCTGCTGATTATGAATCTCGCCGATTTTACCCCATTCGTGCGGCGGGGGTTGTTGGCTTTTTCGGCTGCGGCAGCCTGCCTGACCTTTACGGCGGGCGTCCTTCCGGAGCTGGAGAAAACAGCGGCCAATTATGTGAACAATCGCTCTCTGTACCGGCAGATGGATGCCATTCTGGAAACGGTTCCGCAGGAGGCGTCTGTGACGGCTTCCTGCATGTTGGTGCCGCACCTGACTCAGCGGGCGGAGATATATGAAACCTTTTATCATCCTCAGCCGGATACCGATTATGTGGTGCTGGACATGCGGCCGGGCTACCAGAAGGATGCGCTGGAATACCGCGCGGCCTGTGTGGAGGCGGGGTATACCCCGGTGGGCGGCAGCGATGATGTAATAGAAATTCTGAAAGGCCCGGGGCGGGAGCAAACAGGTTCTGAAGGTCTCCGGTAAAAAATCGGAAAAGACCCTTGACACTGCCTTTGGCGTGTGCTATACTTTATCACGCGCTGAAAAGGCATCTGCGGCTTTAGCTCATCTGGTAGAGCGCCACCTTGCCAAGGTGGAGGTAGCGAGTTCGAGCCTCGTAAGCCGCTCCAGACCTGCGGTCGGCAATTCGCAATGAGTTGCCGGCTGTTTTTTTGTGTATTGCTCGACTGGAAGTGCGGACTTATCCTGTTGTGCGCTGTTCCTGCGGTCGGCAATCCGAAATGAATTGCCGGCTGTTTGTGTACGGTTTGGTCGGGAAACCGTGTGCCCTGTACCGCATCATTGGTTTGAGAAATCCCTTTTCACCGCGCAGCAGAAAAAGAAAATTTCTGTGAAAAAACGCAGTTTCCTCCGCGTAAATTCCGGTGGAAACTTAGCAGAATTGCGGAAATACGGGTTTTTCCGAGTGGGGGCTTGTCTTTCCTCAAAACAAGGTGTATAATGATATAAGAGAGTCTGTGGCTTGTTTGTGGGTTCACAGACAGTGACTTGTTTGTAACTTGGCTTAAAAAGCGTTCTCCCGCGTTCCGGTGCGTGCTTCGGAACGCGGGGGATTCTGAACGCGGAGCGCCGTCAGGCGCTTTTTTCTTCTGTGTCGGCAGCTCGGCAGTCGGTGCAGTCAACTTATTCGGGGGTGTCAACGTGTCCAGCGACCTTCATTGCCACACCAAAATTTCCGATGGCTCCATGGGAATTGAAGAGCTGATCGCCACGGCTAAAAGGCGGGGAATAACCACATTGTCGGTGACCGACCATGATACGACGGCAGCGGCGACCCGTGCGGTGATTATCGGTCGGCGTCAGGGGCTGCGGGTGATTTATGGCGTGGAGTTTTCCACCATCGACAGTCAGCGCGGGAAAAAGGCGCATCTGCTGTGTTATCTGTGCGATACGCCGGATCGTCTGGAGGGGCTGTGCCGGCGTACAGGGGAAAACCGGAAAAAGTCGGCGATGGAAATGGTGCGCAAGGTGCTCCGCTACTATCCGATCAGCCCGGATTTGATTGTGCGCTGTGCTACCGGCAGCACAAATATCTACAAGCAGCATATCATGCATGCGCTCATGGACGCGGGTTACGCGGACTCCATTTACGGAGAACTGTATGACAAACTGTTTTCCGCGCAGGGCGTGGCGCGGGTGGAAACCGAATATCCGGACACCCGCGAGGTGCTGGATCTGATTCATTCGGCCGGCGGCGTGGCGGTGCTGGCACATCCGGTGCCGTATAACAATATGGATCTGCTCGAGGAGCTTGCTGAAAATGGTCTTGACGGTGTTGAGGTCTGGCATCCGTCGCATACCGAAGAGGACAGCCGGATGCTGCAGGAATTCGCTGCCGAAAAAGGGCTGGTGATGACTGGCGGTTCGGATTTTCACGGTATGTATTCCCGACGGGCGCGGCCTATCGGCAGCGTATCGGTCGGGGACGACTGTGTGCAGGCTCTGCTGGCCTATAAGGAAGCACGCAAACGGAAAAACGCCTGAGCGGCGGGACGTACGGCCTGCAGGCATTACGGTATTTTGACTGGCAGGGAGGTTCTCTGGTATGACGCATCAATTTCGTCCGCGGGGCGTCTGCTCCCGGAAAATTTCCTTTGATCTGGAAAACGGTATCATCCGCAACGTCCATTTTGAAGGCGGCTGCAACGGCAACACGCAGGGACTTGCCCGGCTGGCAGAAGGCATGCCGGCTCGGGAACTAGTGCAGCGGCTGGCAGGAATCCGCTGCGGGCTGAAGGATACATCCTGCCCCGATCAGCTGGCACAGGCGGTAACGCAGGCGCTGCGGGAAAATGCATAATTCAAAATCGGACAGTGAAGGCTAAAGACAGAAGGTGGTGTCTGCATGCGGCATGAAGACGACAGCGATATGAAAATTGCCGGCGACGATTTTGACGATATACTGGAACCGCAGGGGGAAAGTGCGGAAGCGGTTGCCCGCCTGCTCGAGCAGGAGAAGGCGAACGGCAATCTGAGCCGGGCGAGGCGGCTCGGCGCAATCATGGCGGATGAGGTGTCGGCCATTGAAGGCGGCGACAGCCAGCCGGCGGAGGATATCGGTTCGCTGCTCACCCAGCGGCGCATTCTTCTTGCCTTTGCGGTGGAGGTCGGGCTGGACGCTTTTCTGCCGAACAATCTTGTGGCGCAGACGGCACAGAACGTGTTTTATAACACTCTGCATATCACGGCGCCGGCCTTTTATGACGACCTGCAGGAGTCGGGCGCTTTTTCGTTCTATTATATGTATGTGCGCGGCGGCAAGCAGGTGGAGCGCCGGGTGGGCGAGACGTTTGCGTCGCTGTGCGGGAAAAAAGGCGACGAGACATACACCCATATGGGTGAGGAGCTGTATCTGCGGTTCATCGCGCAGGTCAAGCATTTTACCGATACGCTGGAGTTTGTCCGATCATGAGACGATGGCCGGGAAGCATCCTTACGGGTGTTTCCCGGCCTTTTCAGAAGG
This sequence comes from uncultured Oscillospiraceae bacterium, assembly GCA_905198295.1. GTDB lineage: Bacteria > Bacillota > Clostridia > Oscillospirales > Acutalibacteraceae > UMGS1591. Next base: position 8,177 of record CAJKBW010000073.1, read on the forward strand.
GAGGCCGGGAATATGGCGACACAGGAGAAGATTCTGTCGGAACAGGACACATTCCCGGTGGAGGTGTTCATCCGGCGTAATTGTGAGGATCCGATGCGGGCAAACCCGCACTGGCATGACTGCTTTGAAATTCTTTACGTGCTGAGCGGTCAGGCCGAATATTTTGCGGGGGATCAGAAGTGTGAGATCCGGCCGGGTGATTTTATTCTCATCCGCTGCGGGGAAATCCATACTGTTGTATGTCCCGAAGGGGGCGATGCCGACATCCTGGTGGTCAAGTTCATGCCGGCGGTTATCAGCTCGCCCTATCACAGGCTGTCCGGTTCCCGGTACATATCGGCTTTTTTGAACAATGACAGCGTTTACCATCTGGAAGCGGATGAGCAGACGGAGATCCGGCAGATTCTCGGAGAGATCAACCGGGAGTATGCCGAGAAGAAACCAGCGTATGAACTGGTTGTCCGCGGCGGCGTGTATCGGCTGATTGCAGCCTGCATCCGGTATCACATGATCGTATTGCCGGAGCATGCCTCAACCGAGCAGTATGACGCGCTGCTGCCGGTGCTGCAGTACATCGAGCGGCACTATGATGAGGAAATCACGCTGCGGCAGATCGCGGATATGCTGCATCTGAACTACACCTATACCTCGCGCTATTTCCGTAAAATCGTCGGCCGGAGCTTTAAGCAGTATCTGGATTACATCCGGGTCAGCGAGGCGGAAAAGCAGCTGCTGCGGGGCGGGGATTATGCCTATATCGTCGCCCGCCGCTGCGGTTTTTCCAGTCAGCAGACCTTTATCCGGACCTTCAAGCGCCTGCGCGGCTATACCCCCAGGGTAAAAAAGCGTTCAATTCCGGACAAAAACTGAATCGTTTTTTTCTCTCTTCTCCGCTATAATGGAAAAACAGCCGGGGAGCCGTTTGGGGCCGCCCCCGCAGCCAGAGCAGGGAGTGAAGTGGAAAATGCAAGCGTTTGTACCGGACTACCGTCATATTGTTCAGGCAGCAACCAATCAGGAACCGGAACGGCTGCCGCTGTATGAGCATCTGATTTCACCGAAAATCATGGAGCAGGTGCTGAATACGGAGTTCGCCGCACTTATCGATGGGAACGAGTCGGAACGGCTGGAGTTTTTCCGGCAGTACTGCCGTTTTTTTCAGACGATGGGATACGACACCGTATCGTTTGAATGCTGCATCGGTGAAGTAATGCCGGGCAGCGGGTGCCTGGGCGGGCATAAGGAACCCGCCATCCGCGATCGGGCGGATTTTGAGCGCTACCCCTGGGATGAGGTGGAGGAGCGTTATTTCCAGAAATACACCCCGTATTTCCGTGCGCTCGCCGAAACCATGCCCGCCGGCATGAAGGCCATCGGCGGGGTGGGAAACGGGATTTTTGAATGCGTACAGGATATCGTCGGCTTTATGCAGCTGTGCTATCTTTCGGTGGACGACCGTCAGCTGTACGAAGACCTGTTTCGCCGGATGTATGAGGTCAGCCGCCGGATATGGGAACGTTTCCTCCGGGAGTTCGGGGATATCTACTGTGTGGTCCGTTTCGGCGATGACTTGGGGTATAAGGTGAATACGCTGCTGCCCGCCGAGGATGTCCGCCAGGTCATCCTTCCGTGGTATCAGCAGCTGGTGGCGCTTATCCATTCCCGGCATAAGCCGTTCCTTCTGCATTCGTGCGGCTGCATATTCGAGATCATGGACGATCTGATCGGTACGGTGAAGATTGACGCGAAGCATTCCAACGAGGACGCCATTGCGCCGTTTCCGGTGTGGGTGGAAAAATACGGCGACCGCATCGGCAATTTCGGCGGGATCGATACCGATGCCGTATGCCGGCTGAGCCGAGTGGAGATGAAGGAATACATCACGGATGTCATCCGCCAGTGCCGGGGGCGTGGCGGTTTTGCCTTCGGCAGCGGCAATTCGATTCCGGATTATGTGCCGGTGGAGGGCTATCGGAACATGGTGGAAATCGTTCGGGAGCTCCGCGGTGATTTTCGGGCTTAGCCTTTTGTATTGTGAGGACAGAAAAGGAACAGCGCTGCCGACCGGCAGCGCTGTTCCTTTTCGATATTAGGATTATCCGCACATCAGGATAAAAACAGCTGCCAGGGAGAAAAGCAGCGTACCGATTCCCCGCCGGGTGGGTCTTTCACCGGCCATCCAGCCAATGACCAGGGAAAAAAGCAAAACACCTCCGGTAATCAGGGGATACTGCGCCGATGCGTCTGCGGTCTGGAGAGCCAGCAGTGACAGCAAATTCCCCGCGCCGTTGGCCAAGCCGTAGCCGCCCATGTACAGGCAGGTGCGTCGTGTCGGCCGAACGGGAGCGCGTTTTCGTCCATGCAGCAAAAGTATAGGCACAACGATGCCCACGGAAAACAGACTGTAAGAAAACAGGAAGCCGCTGCTGGTCATATGTTCACCAGCGCTGCTCTGGTGGAGTTTGGACAGAACGCCGACCATGCCGTTGAGAAAAAAGGCGGCAAAGCAGTACCGCATTCCTGTCTGCCGTCCGTTTCCCTTTTCGGTGTTCAGCAGCAGCGCCGCCAGGGTAAGCAGAAAGCAGAAAATCTTGGGGGCATTCAGATCTTCGTGAAAAAACAGTATCCCCACAAGCGACGGCAGGAACATGCCGCCCAGCATCATAAAAGCGGAATAAACCGATAAACGGATGTGGGTTAGAGCTTTCAGGCCGCAGTACAGGCAGGCGATATTGACCCCTGCCAGCAGGAAGGCCAGACAGAAGGCGCGCCGGGAGGCACCGTACAGCAGACGGCCGTCCATAAGCTGCATCACAGGCAGCATGACAAGACAGATGACGAGGTTGGCACCGAGCGAAAACAGTATAGCGGCGTGAAGACCGCTTCCTTTTTCGGCCTGAAACTGTCGCTGAAACAGGAACTGCAGGCTGAAAAGCATAGCGGCGCTGCCGATGAGCAGATAACCGTTCATTTCGTTTCTTCAAGTGAACGGATCCAGGCATCCCGTATGCCGGCGTATATGGCTTCCTCGATGTCTGGATTTCCTTTGGAATAGCTGGGGATCAGCTGATCACCGGCCACCTTGGGATCAGTACACATGGTGTCATGACGCCAGAGGTCACGCTCGGCCTTATTGCGCAGATTCGGGATCTCCATCGGGATGCCGCCGTTGAGTACCGAACGGTAGGCAAACATACCGGGCAGGAACATGTCGAGCGCCTCATAAACGCCGATCACATCCGCGTTCTGATTGCCCCGGATTTTTTCGATGAAGTTATACATGGTATAGAAATCCGAACTTCCGTGCCCGAACGCCTTGGCTTTTTCAGCCAGGTCATCGGTGGGCTCGTAGGTGACGACCTCGCCGTTATTCTGCCCCTCATATTCGTCGCAGTTGCGGTAAATCCGGGTGAAGTCGCCGTTCTGTGCGTCCTCCCGCGCGCTTTCCATACGGCCTTTGCTGCCGTAAATGCTGTACCAGACCGAGTTGCGGGCGGCGTTGCCATGAATGCTTTTGAGAATCGCACCATTCTCCAGGGTAATCATTTCAATCCCACAAGCCCCTGCTTTCGCTCCACACCGGGCCATACGCGCATCAAACGGCAGTTCAAATCCGGTTACTTTGACCGGACGCTGGCCGGTGATGTGGATAAGTGGACCGATGGAGTGGGTGCAGTAAAAGTTTGCGTACATATTGTTGCGCCAGTGATCCGGATTACCCTGCGTGATCTGCGGCCAGATGGACTCGCAGTTGTGCATGTATTCGCCTTCGCCGTATTCAAACTCACCGAGCATCCCCTGCCGATATAATTTACGCATTTCCCGGGGAGCGGGCATGAAGCAGTAGTTTTCGCCGTAGGCATAGATCCGGTCGCTGCTTTCCACCGCTTCCACCAGTTCGACCGCCTCCTGCATGGTCTGCACCGGCAGCACCTCGCTGAAAACATGCTTGCCCTTTTTAAGACAGGTCATCGCGAAACGCGCGTGCTCATTGGCATAGTTGGCCAGCACCACCGCATCCATATCGTGCTCGATGAACGCATCAAATGAGGTGAAGCAGGCAATGTTCGGGTTGTTCATCTGCTTCTCGAAGCGTCTGAGCCCATCCTCCCACTTGTCACAGACTGCAACGATTTCCGCATTTTCGCTTACTGTAAAGAATTCCGACAGGGAGGCGCCGCGGCCTACGCCGAAAACACCGACTTTGACTTTTTTCATAAGCTTCTTCCTTTCCTTGAATCTGCTATCACTATATCAGGATATAGAAGAAAAGAAAATGGAATAATTCCATTTAAACATGGAGATAAAGCATATTTTTTCTTGACTTTGTCTGGTGGAGTGATTACACTGAAAACCAGATTCATAAGGAAAGGGCGGGAAAACGGATGACCGACGGCAATGTGTGCAAATTTGTGCCGGTGTCGAATACAGCCGACAGCCTGCACGCGCTTAATTTTGTTTACGAGAAACAGGGGACACGCGCGGACGGTTTTACGATGCTGTCCGCCTTTACCGCGGGACGGGTAACCGGCGGTGACGGGATACTGCATACCATGCAGCGGGATTATGCTCTTGCGGCCGGGGATTTGTTTTTTACTTTTCCCGCCGTCCCGTTTGCCCTGGAAAACCGGAAAGAGCTTACCTATATGTATATAACCTTTCTTGGACTGCGGGCGAACCGGATTTTTGAACGGCTGGGGGTTACCAAAGCGAGTCAGGTGTTTTCCGGTTACGGGCATCTGACAGCGTTTTGGGAGGATGCACTTATGCTGGCAACGGGCAACAATATCGATATGCTGGCGGAAAGCGTGCTGCTGTTTACTTTTTCCAACATGTGCCGGACAATGGAACAGCCGATACCTGCCCCACGGTCTGCCGAGCTTGTTGCGGCGGTCAAGAAATATGTGGATGAGCAGTATTCCGATCCGGAACTCTCTCTGGAAAGTGTAGGTCGTTTATATTCTTATAATATCAAATATCTGTCCGGCTTGTTTAAAAAGGTAATGGGCACCTGCTTCATGGAATATCTGCAGACGATACGCATCCAGCATGCCTGCGAACTGATGCAGCAGGGGCTGACTACGATCAAAGATATTGCCCGCCTGTCGGGATATAAGGATCCGCTGTATTTTTCCAAGGTATTTAAGGAAAGGATGGGAATGTCGCCCAAACAGCATATCCATGAAATGGAGGCACAGGCCGGGACGAATGAATCGACGGTCTGACCCGGGCTTTTTTTCGTGCCGGCCGGTGCGGCGCACATATTCCGCCTAGTGGGATCATAGACATACAGTATGAAACTGGTGCGGGGGTGTACGGAATGTTCGTTTTCTCAGTGAAGACGTCAAAAAAGCAATTGCTGGCGGCGCTGCTGTGTGTGCTGCTGGTTATAGCGGTGATTATCGTTGTGGCGGTGTGGCCCTCCGGCGGCGCATCGGCACAGACCATGGGGCCGGTGGCGGCCGCAGACGATACCGAGCGCATAGCCTTTCTGCGTTCTCTCGGCTACGAGGTGACGCCGCAGGCACTGGAGGTGCGCGAGGTGCTCATCCCGGATGAGTTTGACGAGGTGTTCCAGCAATACAACGAGATACAGGCGGCGGCCGGTATGGATCTGGAGCCGTATCACGGCAAGCGGGTCAAGTGCTGGACCTATGAGGTCGTCAATCATCCCAGCGGGGAGGAAGTGCGGGCACATCTTTACGTATATAAAGACAAAATAGTGGGCGGGGATATTTCATCCACGGCGCTCGATGGCTTTATGCACGGCCTGACGGAGATGACCATGACCGGTTGACCGCAACCGCTTTCCTGTGGTATACTATATACATATGGTATACCACAGGAGGCGGAGCGATGGAGCGGCTGGACAGAATTTTGGCGTCGCAGGGCGTCGGCAGCCGCAGCGAAGTGCAGCGCTTGGTCCGCAGCGGCAGGGTCACGGTGAATGGTGTGATCTGCCGGTCGCCGGCCGAAAAGGTGCCGGCGGAACAGGCGGAGATCGCTGTGGACAGCCGTCCGCTCCTGTATCAGAAGCATCTGTACATCATGCTGCACAAGCCGCCCGGCATCCTCTGCGTATCCCGCGATCCAAAAGTTCCCACGGTGATCGACCTGCTTCCCCCCGAATTGAAGCGCCGCGGCCTGTTTCCGGCTGGCCGGCTGGACAAGGATACGGTGGGACTGGTGCTGATTACCGATGACGGCGATTATGCCCATCGTCTGCTTTCGCCCGCACGGGCGATTTATAAACGGTATCAGGCGATCATCGACGCGCCGGTGACTGCGGAGCATGTGCAGCAGTTTGCGCAGGGGACAAGCCTTGCCGACGGTACCCGCTGCCTGCCGGCAAAGTTACAAATTCTGCACGGCGGAGAGCAGCCTTTGGTGGAAGTCAGTATCTGTGAAGGCAAATATCACCAAATCAAGCGTATGTTTGGTGCGCTCGACCGCAAGGTATTGTGGTTGAAGCGGGTGAGCATGGGTTCGCTTGAACTGGACGAGAATCTGAAAGAGGGGGAATGCCGCCTGCTGCAAGGCGAGGAAACCGCTTTGGTGTTCCGCTGATGCGCAAAAAAACTGTTTATTTTGCACGTGAGCAAATTAGATAAACTTGCGCAAAAAAGTTTGTGGATATCAAGGATGGTTATCCCGCGCAAAATCTGTTATAGTATTAACGTGCAATAGGATCTATTTTCGTCTGTGTGTCAATATTTGGGAGGTTTGGATATGGCAAGCTTATCTCTGAAGAACATCTACAAAAAGTATCCCGGCGGCGTTGTTGCGGTTTCCGATTTTAATCTGGAAATCAAAGACAAGGAATTCCTTGTTCTGGTTGGCCCTTCCGGCTGCGGTAAATCGACGACTCTTCGTATGATTGCCGGTCTGGAGGAAATTTCCGAAGGTGAACTGTATATCGGCGATAAGCTGGTCAACGACGTGGCGCCTAAGGATCGCGATATCGCGATGGTGTTCCAGAACTACGCGCTGTATCCGCACATGACCGTTTTTGAGAATATGGCGTTCGGCCTGAAGCTGCGCAAGACCCCGAAGGATGAGATCAAGCGCCGCGTGGATGAGGCCGCCCGCATTCTGGATATCGCCCACCTGCTCGACCGGAAGCCGAAGGCGCTGTCCGGTGGTCAGCGTCAGCGTGTTGCCCTTGGCCGTGCCATCGTGCGTGAGCCGAAGGTCTTCCTGCTCGACGAACCGCTGTCCAACCTGGATGCTAAGCTGCGTGCGCAGATGAGAACCGAGCTTTCCAAGCTGCATAAGAGACTGGGTACCACCTTCATTTACGTTACCCATGATCAGACCGAAGCTATGACCATGGCTGACCGTATCGTTGTCATGAAGGACGGCTTTATTCAGCAGGTCGATACTCCGCAGCATCTGTATGACATGCCCTGCAACATGTTCGTTGCCGGCTTTATCGGCAGCCCGCAGATGAACTTCATCGAGTCCAAGCTCCTCAAAGAAGGCGATACCTTCTATGTGGAATTCGGCTCGGAGGATACCAAAACCACCCGCGGTGTGAAGTATCGCATTCCGCTGCCGGCGGAGAAGAATGCCAAGGGCGCGCTCGATGAGTATATCGACAAGCCGGTTATGATGGGCATTCGTCCGGAGGATGTGCA
>CAJKBW010000074.1 GCA_905198295.1 uncultured Oscillospiraceae bacterium
GAACCGCCATACTGCAGCTGCAGCCAAAAATACTGCGTCACAGACGGATCCACGTTGCGGACCCACGCAGAGATAAAATAGGTATCGGTTTTGTTGGCGTTGGCAGAATCCTTGACAAACATCTCCCCGATATCAATACCGATGCTTGCATAAGTCAGGGTGTTGTAGCCCTGCGGGCTGCCGTCTGCATTCTTGCCGCGGGCAGAAACCTTCAGAGACTTGGAACCGGAATGCGCCACATCGCTGACCACTTCGATGGTTGCCGGCGGAATCGAAGTATCGTCCGGCTGAGTGGCAGAAAACTTTCCGACCTGTCCCTCTTCATCGATGGTGTCCGTCTCAAAATCCTGAAAGGTCAGAACGCCGTCATCGTCTTTTCCCGGCGTCGAAGTCGCATAGCCTTTGGGCGGATCCTTTTCGAGCGGTGCCGCGGAAGCGGGAAGCGCCATCAGGCCGGCCGACGTCAGAAGAGCCAAACACACAACGGCTCCTCTTTTGAACACTGCGGTTTTCATAGCTGCAATTCCTCCTTGTTTCTCGGGGTCAGAGTGTTGGAATAAAAAGGGACTGTTTATCCTACGGACCCACGGCCCGCATGAACCGAAGCACGAACAGCACAAAGCTGACAGACGTTTATCCGACAATGCCGGTACGCTCCACCGACTGAATGAAGGAGCGCTGACAGAACACAAACAGGATGATCAGCGGGAAAATCGCCAGCAGTGTGGCCGTTGCCCGCAGGATCGACTGATACGCCATCTGTGCGGCCACCGACACCACGCTGCTGCCGCTCTGCTGGATGTTTTCCAGCGCATAGCCCAGACTGTCCAGCGTTTTGGCGATGGTGTCATAGCTGCTGTAAAACAGGTTGGTGTAGGTGTTCTCTCCCCACTGCCAGACGAAGGAAAACAGGAAAATGGTCACCATAATCGGCAGCGCGCTCTTGAGCATGATGCTCGTGAAGGTTTTGTATGGTCCTGCGCCGTCAATGGCCGCCGCTTCATCGATTTCCCGCGGGATCCCCCGGAAGAACTGTCGGGCCAGGAAAATATACAGCCCGCAGCGGGGGGCCACCCCTGTCAAAGCCAGCGCCACAAAGGGGGCGTAGCTGCCCAGCATACCCACCGCCTTGAAGTTCAAATACTGCGGCGTAAGGATAACCTGTGTCGGCACCACCATACACAGCACCACCAGCGCGAACAGAATGCCGCGGCCTTTGAAGTGGAAACGGGCGAATCCGTATCCGGCCACCGTACAGGACAGCGCCTGCAGTACCGACACAATTGCGCACAGCGACACGGTGTTGACCAGCAGCTTTCCGTAGTGGATATAGGACGCCGCTTCCGGGTAATTCTCCGGCGTGAAATTCTTGGCGATAACCTTGACCGTCTGATCGTACAAGTCGGTTTCATCCATAAAAGACATGGAAAGCTTTGTCAGCAGCGGATAAAGAATCGTAAAGCAGATGCCCACGATAAAGACGGTGCGGAAAATGGCGAACAGCCATTTCAGCGTGGTCTTGCGCACCTTGGGCGCCGTCAGGCGGCTGGAGAACGTCTTCTTACTCATGGTAGAACACCCTCCTCTGCATCACGGCAAACACGATGCCCAGCACAGCGAAAATGGCTACAAAATATACCCATGCCGCCGCCGAGGCGACACCGAAATTCTTCAGGCCCATCAAATCGCTGCGAATCTGGGAAATCAGCGGATTGCTGAGATTGGTGAACGAGTCGATGATGGTATACACCACATTGAGCAGGATGTACGGCCCGCACATCGGGAAGGTGATCTTCCAGAAATTCACCCACGCCGTGGCTCCTTCGATATTGGAGGATTCAAACAGCGATGGGGAAATCGTGTTCAGACCGCCGATGAAAATGATGATCTGCAGACCGGATTTGATGATGATGTCGTAAATACCGGAAGTCGCCGTGGTAATGAAATCCACCATTTCCATCGGCAGGCTGTCGGAAAACAGGGTGGTGATCAGCCCGGAGGCCGAAAACGCAGTCTGCATGCTGTTGGCCGCCGAAGCGGTATTCCGGTCCATCATCATGCTGATCACGCTGTTGGAATCCATCGTGGCAAGCACACCGGTGGAAACGATGACCGGCAGAAAAAAGATTGCCCGGGCAACCGTTCGCCCATGAAATTCCTTGCTGAGAATCAACGCGGAGAAAAAGCTGAAAGGAACGACCACCAGCGTGTCCCGCAGGGTCATGAGGAAGGAATTGACGATTCTCTGCCGGAATTCGGTGTCAACGGTGAGGATGTATTGGTAGTTGTAGAATCCCTTGGATACCAACGTATACCCATTTTCCACAATCTTGATGTCGTTGAAGCTGAAAATCAGCGACTGGACAAGCGGAATAAGGATAAACAGCGCAAACCCGATCAGAAAAGGGGTGATAAACACATAGCCGGTGCGGTTGCGCCGTACCATCAGATCGGAGCGGTGCGCGGCCGCAGCCCTGCTTTCTTTTCGCTTACTCACCGGTTATCCCCCCCTCGGTAAGGAGCCAGCCCGCGGCAGGCACAACCCCTGCGGCGGTCTCCCGCTCGGACTCGTTGTAGTTGATAAGGATGCTTTTTCCATTTTCATAATCGACCTGAACCAAGCCCTCGTCGAGCACGGTATGGCCGGTCATCGCCTGCCCGTAGACCGGTGAAAGTGCTTCAATCAGTTCGGTACCGACCGCCCTAATCTTTGGCTCAATGGTGTCGAAGTTGACCGAAAAATACTCATCGTAGGCGGTATCCTTAACTTCCGCATTGGATGCGGCAATCGTGGACACATACAGAGCCGAGCCGGTTTCGATGCACTTGAGCAGGTAATACCGGTCATCCGCCGCGCGGTTCAGCTCCCCGGCGCTGTACTGGACGCTGCCGGACAGCACCATTTGGGTGAAGGGCACCGCACGATCCAAAAGGGGATGGGTATTGCAGTCGGTCGGGATATCCGCCGCCACATCGAGCAGCGGCAGCGTATAGGCATTCGCTCCGGCGGACATGGTCTGATATCCGGCGTCCTGCATTTTTTGCAGGACTTGCACCGAGTAGCTTACCGCCTCATTCCGGGTCATAAACGCATCCTTGCTGAAGTTGCCGGAAAGATCGGAGGCAATATACGGCAGCATAAAGCCGGTCAATCCCTTCCCCTGCACCGCCTGAATAAAGCGGTCGGCATTCGCGGGGATTTTTTCGGGCTGAAGGATATAGCCGAACAGCCCTTCCTCATCTGCCACAAAGGTCGCCTTGTTGTAGGCCGGCTTATAGGCGGATTCGCTGGTGATGAACCGCACCACGTCGTTGGTCGAACTGAAGCCGTCAAAGAGGCCGTCCCGATACACATACTGAAAATCGGCATCCGGGAAGAGCCTGGCGTTCATACCCGTGAGCTTCTCCGCCAGCGCCAGCAGCCCTTTTTCGCCGCCCAGCTTTCCTTCCGGATCGAAGCCGTCGAGTAGCGAGGACTTCAGCCCGCCCTTGCGCCATCCGGAGTAGCGGATGATCAGCCGGTCGCCGCCGAAGGTCTGAGCCAGCCGATCCACAATTTCGCCGGCTTGTTCAAAGGTGGTCAGCGGCCGCACAATCTCCCGCGGGATGCCCAGCACCGGGGCTTTGTCGTCAATCGCGCCGATGAGGTTGACCATGATCGGCATTTTATCGCCGGAGGAACCGTTCAGTGCACCGTCAGCCTTCAGCCGGGTGCGATATGCGGCTGCCACATCGGTCCATTCATTTTCCTCTTTGGAAAGAAAGGTGAAATCCACCGCAATGGTATCTCCGATGGATTCTTTTGGATAACTGTTGACAGTGTTCGTATCGGTAGATGTCAGCTTAACCTGTGCGTAATTGAGCAGCTTGAATTTCGCGCCGACCGCGCCGATCTCCTGGGTGGAGGTGCGGGCGGCAGCATAAACCGATGCGGTGGCATCCGCCTGCCCGATCACAGCCATCATGGCACCGTCCGGGGCAGTGATGCCGTATACCGGAAAATACAGGTTCTTTTTCACCGCAGCCTGTGAAAGCTGGTACAGGGCGTAATCCCGGCCATAGAGGCTTTCCTCATACTCCGCGGTATTCCCGGAGCGCACGCGGCTGAGCTCAATAACGGCACCAGAGCCGTCGGGTACGACCGCCTCGCTGTTTTCCAGCCCGGCAGCGGTATTCATATACGGCAGCAGCGTCACGGCGTCCAGCTTCATATTGGAGGTCACCTGAATTTCCTCCACCGGAATCCGTACATTCAGCCGCCCGTGCGCCAGTGTGTATTCCACCGGCAGCACAAAATTGCCTTTGGCCTTGTTCGGATCGACGTAATCCACCGCCGCATGATCCTGCTCCCGCATCTCGCGGGTATAGCCAAGCTTGGTGAAATATTCGGTAATGCGTTTGGTTTCCAGCGCTGAAGGCGACTGCTTAAGAGTGTAGATGTGCTTGACCTCCGCCAGCCTGGGATAGGTCTCTTCCAGATTTTTAAGCACCTGCTGGTCGGTGATCGTATCGTAATTGACCTCTAGGTAATACCGCTTCATGTTGTTCTGCTCCGCCGTATCCAGTGAAGCGATCAATTCCTCGAAACGCTCTTTGGTGAGCACCTGAGGATACAGCGGCGTCTCCACCACCTTGCCGAAGCGGTACTCCACGCGCACACCGTTCTCGATCGTCTGCATAACGAACTGCCCATATTTTACACTGTCGTCAAAGGCGTTCATCTGCTTGGAAGCTTCCGCTGAATCAATAGCCGACACCAGAATCGGTGAAGAATATTTCCCCAGCGAAGAAGAATTCAGCTCCAGCCGGTTCTGCGGATTGGAAAACCACACCGTTCCATCGGCGGTTTCAACCGCGATTTCGGTGGTGACCGGATGGATATACAAGGTCAACCCATCTCGGGAGGCCACCTTCTGCATCTGGGACAGGCCCAGCATTTCGGGCGTCTGGGTGATTGCTTCACCAGTCTCCCATTCCTGCACCTGTTCCGCGGGCAGTTCCGGGAAAAGCAGGGAATCGCTCCCGCATCCCGCAAAGGTCAGCAGCGTCAATGCCGCCAGGAGGACGGCAAGCGCGCGGTAAATTCGATTGGTTCGCATGTCGTCACATCCTAAGCTGAATTTCGGTGAAAATACCCGCCACATAGCTGAACAGCTTATCGAAGATGCTGGCAAACAGCAGCACCAGAAACACGATAAAGGCCATTCCGGCAACGGTCAGGATGATGGAAAAAACGTTTTTGGTCACAGTAAACTGGTGAACGGTCAATATCCCGCAGAACAGCAGCAGCGCCGTAAACACAAGGCCAATCCCGGTGACAATGCCGATGAATGTGCTTTCGTCCTGCGTCATGAAGCGGCTCATCAGCACGCCGAGGAAAACGGTGATCATGTAGGGCACCATGGCGTAGCAGGTGGCCATAAAAATGTCCACGAAACGCCCCTCTCCGTCCATCAGCACGGTGATCGACCAGTTGGCCACACACCAGAGCAGCAGAGGAATCAGCACGTTGCAGATCTGCCGGATCACGTTGAATTCCTTGGGATTGGTTTCATTGAAAATAAAGCCGGTGTACTGGCTTTGGCAGACAAAGGCTAAAATCAGCAGCACCACCAGAATCAGGCATGAGAAGATGTTCCCCTGTTTTTCAAAACGCATCTCATAAAACCCGCGGATGGGGTGTGCCATAATCGTGAAGGAATATTTCAGCCCTTTTCCGATTTCTTTCAAGGCGTATTCCTCCCCTCGTTTTCCCGGCGTTTCTTCTGCAGCTTCCGGATCTTCAGGACAACCAGCAGGCCGACAGCCAGAATCACAACGACCGAAGCAACCGGCGCGAACCATTTTGCCACCACCGTTTTGCGATACTCCTTATAGGACCGAGAATACCAGTCCACGTTATTGCCAAGCTGGAACAGCTCCATGGCCTCTTCGTATTCTCCATTGCGGTAAGCCGCCTTGCCGAGCCCGGTATAGGCCATGTCGTAGTTGGCGTTATCCTGAAGCACCAGATTCCATTCTTCGGCGGATTTCCGATAATCGCCGCTTTCCTGCCAGGCGATCGCAGAAGCGATCGTTTTGGCGAAATCGGTCTGCCGGAACATGGTGATCGCGCGGGTGTTGCTGTCGAGCACATAAAGGCAGTCGTCCAGCTGGGCAACCGCTGCCGGGGTACGGAACCCTCCGGCCGTCACATCCGGCCCGCCGAAAGCGTACAGCAGGTAACCCTCTGAATCGTAGGTAAACAGCCGGCAGCGGTTGCTGTCCAGCACCGTATAAGTGCCGTCCGGTCCATTGGCGACATCCACAAACCGGGAAATGCCCAGATAAGGCGAATCCAGATTATCGGTACTCTGAATGATCTCCTGGTCGCCGGACGGCGGACCAAAGCCCTTGCGGCGGAGGATGTCCTCGCCCAGCATGTTCAGGCGGCGGACCAGCGCACCCTCCTCGGAACCACGGTCGCTCCCCAGTTCCGCCACCACAACCTTCTCATCGATAGCGGAAGAGGTGACGAAAAGGAAATCTTCGTCGTCCAGCGAAATATTGTTGTATTCGATCGGCACAAAGTCGGCCATACGGTCGAGCTGCGCCTGGGTGGAAAACTTCTTCCATAACACTTCGATAGGATTGGCGTTGACCTTGCCCGCCGCCAGGAATCCCTCGAACTGCCCGTCCGGATCGAATTCCACGATGCCTTCGTTGACGTTGATAGCCACCACATGAATCCGGCCGGAGGAATCCACCACCAGCTTAGAGGGGCGATAGCGTTCCACAAAGTCGGCATCGATAATGGCACTGTCCTCATGGCTCGGTGCTTCGATCAGCCGCTTGAGCCGACCCTCGGCGTCCATGTGGACAATATTTTTGGAGGTGCCGTCCGCCACATATATGTCGTTTTCCGGAGTGACGAATACACCCAACGGCTCCTGAAAGGCCACCTGCTGCCCATCGGCATCGGTATAACCGTTCCAGCTGCCAACCACCTGAAGCGTCTTGTCCAGCTTGACAATCCGGTTGTCGGCAGCGGTATCGCCGCTCGCGGCGATATACAGAAACCCATCGTTTGAGGCAAACAGATCATTGGGCTTTTTGAAATCGCCGATTCCCAAATCCACGCCGGTGACTACTTTCTCCACCGTATACGGATCAGGACAGGCAATCGGATCGCCCCATCGGCTGTACGTATAGCTGCGGAAGGACAGCGCCGGCGCATACACCTGCGAAGACTCCGCCGAGGCCGGAATCGCACCGAGCAGCAGCAGCGACACACAGGCCGCAGCCGTACCCCTGCGGAGGAAAGCGGTTTTCTTACTCATCTGCTGTCCTCCTATTCCTTGATACCTGAAGTGGACATCGTGTCCAGAATCTGACTCTGGCTGAAAATGAAGATCAGGATGGGCACGCTCATCAGGATCAGTCCCACCGCAGAGGCAGCGCCCGCCCGGGCAAAGCCGCCCGCGGCGATCTGATTGAGCGCATACGGCAGCGGCTTGAGCTCTTCACTGCGGATGAGCACACCGCCGGTGGAGTTCCACAGCGTCTGGGACGAGAAAATAATCAGCGTCAGCCACGCCGGCTTTACCGTCGGCATCACAATGCGGAAGAATATCCGCAGTTCCCCTGCTCCGTCGATTTTGGCGGCCTCCAGTATGGAATCATGCACCGTCACCATGAACTGTTTCATCAGGAACAGACCGATGGACGAGCCGATAGCCGGCACGATCAGCGCCAGATAGGTGTCCACAAAACCCAGCGACGACATGATGATAAAATTCGGGATCGAGGTGACCGTCGGGGAAAACATCAGCGTCATGACCACCAAGCCGAAAAAGGCGTTGCGGCCATAGAAATGATGCTTTTCCAGCACGTAGGCCGCCATGGAAGCGAAGATGACGTGAAGTCCGGTACCCGCGACCGTGATGAACAGTGTGTTGAAGAAATAGCGGGTGATCGGCACCCAGGAATTGTTCATCACCGTCAGCAGATCCTTTAGGTTATCCAGCGTCGGGTTCTGTACGAAAAAGCGCGGCGGTGAAAGATACAGCTCATCGATCGGCTTGAAGGCGTTGCAGATAACGTAGACAAGCGGAATCGCCATAAAAATCGCCAGTATAGCCAGAAATAGTATGTTGAAAATATCACCGGCCAGACTGCGGGTGGTCCGCACCTTCAGCAGCTTGCGCAGGAAATGGCCGATGGCCTTCAGCACGGTAAGCACACCGTGGCCGATTTTCCCGAAAACCATTCCGGCCGGATGCCGTTTTTTCACGTTGGTTTCCATGTCGGGCTCCCTTTCTCCGGCGAGCTGAACCGCGTCAGCCGGCCGCCGCTCTCGCCGGAAAGCAGCGGTCCGGGACTAAAAAAGTCCCGGCTGCGGGCAGATCAGCCGTTACCGGCCGACCCGCTCGAGCAGCAGATTGATCAGTTTCCGACAGACAAACATCAGCAGGAAAAGAATCGCCGCGATGGCGGAAGCATATCCCATTTCAAACCGCTGATAGCCGTAATCCCACATGTGATTGACCATTGTGTGGGCGGCATATTCTGCCGAAGGGAACCCGGCCAGCGCCACCGTCACCTCGTGGATGGAAAAGGCACTGGTAATGCTCATGACCGCACCGAAAAGCAGCTGCGGCTTCATCATCGGCAGGGTCACATACCACAACTCCTGCCAGCGGTTACGCAGGCCGTCGATGGCCGCCGCCTCATAATACTGTTTGTCGATGTTCTTGAAGCCGGCCACAAAAGACAGGAAGCCGGCGCCCATGCTTCCCCAAAGCACACAGAGAATAATGACGAACTTTATGTACTTCGGGTCGGTCAGCCATTCAATCGGATCGGTAATAAAACCCAGATTGATCAGTGCGCCGTTGACATACCCGTAAATGTCGCCGGAGAAGAGGGTGCCGAAGATCACATAGACCGAACCGGCGATGGTAGGCGAATAAAAGATCAGCACAAACAGTGTGCGCAGGAAGGGGGACAGCTCGTTGATCAGCCAGGCGACCACGAAAGAGAGGATATAGCCGCCCGGGCCGGTGATGACCGCAAACACCAGAGTGTTCTGCAGCGCGGTCAGGAAAACATCGTCACGGGTGAACAGGCGGATATAGTTTTCAAATCCTACCCAGCGCACCGGCTCAAAAATGTTGTTGTAGGTAAAACTGTAAAAAATACTGGCCAGAACAGGAAGCACCGTAAAGGTGATAAAGACCAGCGCATAAGGCAGCAGGAACGCATAGGAAACCCGATCGTGCCACATTTTGCGGCCGATCCGTCCCAGCCGGCCCTGCGGCTTTTTGGTTTGCAGGGACATATTCCGTTCCTCCTATCGTTCCTCGGTGGGCAGGCCAAACTCCGTCCGCTTGTCGTAAATTTCGTCGTTAATGATGCTGGCATACTGCAGGATCGCCTCGCGCGGCTCGTCCGCATCCTCTTTGATGCACACCGCACGGAAGGCATTGTTAATGTGGCGGGAGGTATAATAGCTTCCGGGAACCTCCGGCACGCCTTTGGCCCAGGCGGCCTGCGCCGCCAGCACGCGGTAGTCGCGGGAAGACCAGGGCAGCTGTTCCATCGCCGCAACGTTCGCGGACGGATAACGGGCGGAGGTGCCCAGCAGGCTTTCCATCTCACGGGAATACGAAACCTGCGTTTCGGTGTCGGTCCACCATTTCATGAAGTCCCAGGCCGCTTCCTTATCGTCGGCATTGGTGAAGAGGATGGAAGAGGTCACGCTCGAGCGGACCGAGTGATCCACCGTACCGTCCTCCCTGACCGTACCGGGCACCAGGCTGATTCCCCACAGGCCCTTGATTTCCGGCGCGGAAACCGCCAGCTGATTGTACAGTGTCATATCGGAAATCACGATAGGCGATTCGCCGGTACGGAAACGGTTGGCGATGTTGAAGTTGGTGGGAAGCCCGTAGCTGGTATAGAATTTCGTCCATGTCTTAAAGGCTTCAACCGCGACCTCGCTGTCCAGGTCGGTGGCGATGCCGCCGTCCCGGTAGAACTGCCCGCCCGCCTGAAAGACGAACATAGCGTAAGTCGTCATGCCCACGCTGACATCTGCACCGACACTGGTGCCGGTATCCATCAGGAAGGTCATGTTTTTCTTCTGCAGAACCGGCAGGTATTTGATAACATCGTCCCATGTCCAGGGATTTTCCAGCGTGGGCGCCGGGATACCCAGTTCGGAAAGGATGTCCGTACGGTAGAACATCACCGGATAGGTCTGCTGCTCCGGCAGGCCGTATATCCCGCCGTTAAAGGTAAGCGGCGTTAACGCGCTTTCACGGAACCGGGAAAGCACCTGCTCAAGATCCGCCGGGTCGGCAACCGTCCGCAGATCCGCTGCCGCATGCCGCGTCGCATAGTTGATGGGCAGCTGCATACCGGCGTTCATCAGCACATCCGGGCCGTTTCCGGCCGCGACAGAGGGCAGAATGGCGTCGGCCTGCACCACCTGCAGACTCACCCCTACCGTCCTGCCCAGACTGTCCCTGCTGTGCGGGGTATACGAGGAACGGATCAGGTCATTGAGAATGGTTGCCTGATCCCGTCCGGTGGTTGACCAGACGGTGATTTCGGTGTCGGTTGGCTCCCCGGTGCCGGAGAGGGAGTTATAGTCCTCGATAAAAGAAGCGATAAACATCTGGAACATGTAACCCGCCATCTCGAAGAAATTGGCATCGGCCTTGGGCACCGGAGAACCCGGTGCGGCAATGGTAACCGTATCAATATCCATCGGCAGGCTCTTGGCATTCAGCATCCAGGTGTTCAGTGCCGCAATATTGTCTTTGAAATAGGTCATCCGCTTGGAAATTTCCCGCGGATCCTTATGGAATTCCCGCAGCTGATCCGCCATTTTGTGCAGGCTGGCCAGCTCACTGCCGGAAAACCCGGCGATTTCCTGAATATCCGCCGCAATCTGCTCCAGTTTATCCGCCTGCATCAGCATTTCCTCGATCGTTTCGGGAATCTGATCATCCAGGTTGTAGTCACGCATGGTATCCGGCGTGGAACCGATAATCATCAGCAGCTCGCGGTAAATGTCGTTGAGCACATTGACGCTTTCCTGCGTACGGCCGAGAATCTCGCCGAAATCACCCAGCGTCACCTCAAGCGAGAGCGTATAGGTTTTTCCTTCCTCAAAATAGAATTTGCACGGCTCACCGTTGGCGGAGACGGTATAAATCACCCAGCCGTTTTTATAGGTAAAACGCAGATTCTGCGCTTCCGCAAAGGGCACTTCTCCATCGATTTTCAGCGAACGTGTGGCATAAAAGCCACGGGTATAGTTCTGACGGACCCGCAGACGGATTTCATACAGCCCGGATTCCTCCGGTGTAAACGTCCAGGCAATTTCCTTTCCCGGGCTCGCCCAGGCACTGCCGCCGATATTGTTCAGGCTGATTTTGGAACCCTTGTAAGGCGTAGTGGCCGGCGACACACGGTCGGAGGCCGCCACAATGGTGGCATCGTTTTTCCAGGCCGGCAGTTCGGCCTCAATGCTGGGAAGAGAAGCGGCCGCATCCTTGGCGTCCGCATGCTGCGCCGCATATTCGGCATAGGTGGGCAGCCCTTCGGCCGCCCGGAAGGCGATGCTGCGGATATGTACGTTTTCACGGGACACATACAGCGTCACCGTATTTTCCGCCTCAACAGGAAACAGCAGCGCCTGCGTGTGAAAGCCGGAACTGTCCATCGCGGTATGGGTAAGCCAGCCGCGTTCTTCCAGCGTGATTTCCTCCTGTGAAGGGCGGATATCGTTGTTGTTGGCGTCGGTTTCAATTTTTCCGCCCTTGTCCTTCCACAGACGGGTCAACACCAGACTGCCCGCCTCCTGATAGGGCAGTTCCCCGTTCAGGCGCACCGCCAGTTCCACATCATTGGAGCGGCCCGCCACGGGATCATACTCGATGATCAGGTTATACAGGCCAGGCTGCCCCGGGAAGGATACCGTCAGGCTGCCCTCTTCCTCAATCAGCACCGAGCCGTCCTCTGTGGTAAAATCACCGGATCCTTCCGCCAGCTTTTCGGCATCCAGAACAATTGGAGCACCGGCAGAGGGCGCGGCATTCTCATCCGTGATCCCCTGCTCCGCCAAAAAATCCGTATAGGATTTTGCCCCGGCGATTTCCTCCCCCGTCACCTCCGTCGGTTCCGGAGAGGAAGTCTCCTGCGATGGTGCGGCCGCAGCGGGGAGGGCAGTCCCCATCAGGGACAGCAGCAACGCGGCACTGAGCAGCAAAGTCAAAAATTTTCGTGACATAGGGGAACCATGCCTTTCCGCAGTTCTGTCGCCGCCCACAGCCCGGCCGAGGGGCGGAAGCAACACCGCTAAAATAGGGAAAAAACGTTCTTCGGGGCGGATGCCGGTCTGCTTGGGAACCGGCATCCGCCCGAAGTGGCCGGAACGGTCCGGCGATCGTTACTTGTTCTGTTCGTTGATGACCGCCGTGTAGGCGCTGTCGTCGATAACGCCCTGATAGCGCGGCTTGGCCTCAGCAATGATGGACTGCGGCGTACCGGCGTTGTCGGCAAAGCTGCCGGCAAGCTCCATCATGGCCTCACGCAAGCCGACACGGCATACGCCGTTGGACTTGATTTTATTGTTGAACATCAGATCCACGTAAACCTCCACCGAGGCTTCATCCGGGAACAGCGACTCACCGGTGTTGCGGATACGCTCTTCTTTGGTATAGCCATCATCGGACGGATCAAGCAGGTCGCGGTACACCAGCAGGGCCGCCTGCGCTTTCTCGTCGCTGATCGAGGCCGGGATGAAATAGGAGTTGCCGCCGTAGCTCTCGTCTACGAATTCGGTCGCGTCCGGCCCCTGCGGGAAGTAGGTCAGGCCGTATTCCTCATTGGTGCCGTTCTCAGTCATCACGTCGCGGATGTACTCGATAACCCATTCCTCTGCACGGAACATGCCGATCTTGCCATTGGCGAACTCATCCACTGTAACCTTCCAGTCACTGCCGTTGGGCCGCAGATAGATGGTTTTGTCGGTGTTGAGCATCCGGTTGAAATATTCCAGACCGGTAAGCGATTTCGGGCTGTCCATATTGAAGGTGGGCGGATTCGTGCTGTAATCGATCAGCTCGGCGCCGTTGTTGACAATAAAGGCGGTCATCAGCCAATAGGAATCCATCGTGGACAGACCCCACTGGACGGTGCTGCCGGTGGAATCCAGCTTGGTCAGCTTGCGGGCATACTCTTCCATTGTGGCGTAGTCCCACTTGCCGCCTCCCGCAATCAGCTCGTTCGGGTCGGTGAGCTGAGCCTCCTGCATCAGCCGCTTGTTATACAACAGACCGGACTGAATCGCGTTCTGTTTCTTGGAGAAGCCGTAGATGGTATTGCCATAGGTCGTTTCATCCACAATAAAATCATTCCAGGTGCCATCATGGAAATCGATGCCGACCGATTCCGCGATCTTTCCGGCATCTTTAACCGCGCCCGCCTTAATCCAGTCGGTGATCATCCAGGGGAAGGAATACATGATGTCACCGAAGGGCTCGCCGCTCATAATGACGCTGGCCATGTTGTCCCAGTAGGAGCCGGACTCCACCTTGATCCATTCAAAATCCACGTGATATTTCTTCTTGACCTCGTCGATCTTGGCAATAAGCTTGTCGGTTTGTGCATCCTTGCCCGGCGTCAGATCCTTTCCCCAGGTATCAGCAAAAGTGATCTTCATCCCGCCGAAGTCATACTTGGTTTCCTCCTGCGAAGTGCCGGCGGACGAGCCGTCCGTCTTGTTGTTGCAGCCGGCCGCCATTGAAGCAATGAGCAGGGCCGAAGCCGCTGCCGCGAGTATCCGGGTTACGTTTCGTTTCATTTCCATTTCCTCCAGTCTAGCAAAATGAATTCCAGCGAACTCCCTATATCGCCGGCGGCTTTTGCCGCCGCTTCAGGCATACATCAGCGGGTTTCCTCTCCCGCATCCGAAGATACCGACTCCTCCGCTTCCCCACACCCCTTACGGTAGCGGGAAGGCGACATGCCCATGCTGTGGTTAAAGGCCTTAATAAAATTGGAAATACTGAAATAGCCGCATTCTTCCGCGATATCGATGATCTTTTTGTCGGTATTCTGCAGCAGGTCGATCGCATTATGCAGGCGCAGCTGATTGAGATATTCCATAGGCGACAGGCCATAGGTACGGCGGAATACCGAACTGAAATTCGGCACGCTCATGCTGGCCTCCCTCGCCAGGTCCGCAAGGGTAAGCTTCTGATCATAATGCTGATAAATGAACCGGATAGCCGGCGCCAGACGTTCTCTGTTCTGTGTCTCCCGCACGCTGCCTGGTGCATCCCCCTGCTGTTCGGCTTCCCTGGCGAACAGTGCCGCCAGTCTCCAGAGCATCGCCACCGCCATCAGCGGCGATGAGCTCCTGCCGGCCTCCGCTTCCCGCCAGATTGTCTCCACCGTCTCGGTCACGTCCGCATAGCAGGCATCCTTCTCGGTAAACATCCGACAGTTTCTGGCCATGGTGAGCATCGGAAGCAAAGCCTCTCTCCCCAGAGAACTGACATACGAATTGCTGAACAGCCGGCGGTCAAACACAATCAGGTTGGCCAGAATGCTTTCCAGCGCAGTAAACGTGTAATTTTCCTCGCAGCCGAGCAGCAGCAAGCCGCCGCCCTGAATCTCGGTGGATACATCACCGGCCGTCACACGGCCGCTGCCTCGCTGAATGCGGCAAATGGCCAGCACATTTTCCGGCCTGTTCTCCTGTGCAAAACGGGTATAGTCGACGAAGGAAAGCGGCAGGGAACCTCCGCAGGCGATGGATATGCACTTGGTAAAGACTACTACACCATTGACATTCAGACCCCATCACCTCGTACCTTTCGCGGCAATCTGCCCCATCGTCTGTAAAGCAAAATCAACCGTTATTTAGCATATCCCCCTGTGGCGGATATCAACGAATAAAAAAGCAGTAATCGATTTCTATAAGGCTGTAAAACGTTCTCACATATTTTCCTTTTGGGAAAATCCACTCGCGTGCTCAACGGCCCATCTGCCTGTCAGCACCAGACATGGAAAATCATAGAAATCGTTTTCTGTCTGAAACTTCACCCCCGGCAACAAGTACCCCCTGTCAC
>CAJKBW010000075.1 GCA_905198295.1 uncultured Oscillospiraceae bacterium
GCTGGCGGGGTTTTTGCTGTCCATAAATATTTTTTTGCCGGGGCATAGGCCCTGGCTTTTTTTATCGAAAAAATTTCTGGATGACGGCATATTGGCCATGAAAATGGTTCAGACTATTGTCTAGACAGCGGCTGGATGCCGCACAGCTTGCCGATAAAGCCATGGTCCCCGGCGTGTTTAGCCGGGCAATGCAGACAATATCGGCAACAAAGAAAGGGGTATTCAGATGGGACAGATCCGGTTTGATAAAGACAAGCATACTAAAAAGAAATGGCTGTCCGGCAAAGGGTTTTATGTAGCTCTGGCGGTCTGCCTGGTAGCTGTATGTGGGGTCGCGGTAGTTACCTTTATCGGAAGCCTGCCGGCCATATTCGGACAGGATACCTCCGATGCACCGGAAACCTCCGCTACCGAAAAGCCGGTGGATATGCCGGTGACCAATGTACCGGACGACCGCACAACTGCGAGCACGACCACCACGACGGCGCCGACCACCACAACAACCAAGGCAGACGTGCCGACAAATAACGATCCTATGCTGCTGCTTCTGCCGCTGACGAACGAAGTGATTGTCCCGTACAGCGACGGCAAGCCGGTGTTTTCGGAAACCATGCAGGACTGGCGGGTGCATACTGGTGCCGATTTTAAAGGGGAGACCGGTCAGGATGTCAAAGCGATCGCAGATGGTACGATTACTTCTATAGACAGTGATCCGTTGTGGGGGGTCATTATTGTGGTCGATCATGGCAACGATATGCAGTCCCGCTACTGCGGTGCATCGCCGAGCGGCATTGAGGAAGGCATGGCGGTGAAGGCCGGCCAGGTGATCGGGGTAGTATCGGATATTCCCTGCGAAACGGTAACCGGCCCGCATCTGCATCTGGAAATTATGGTGAAAGGACAACTGGTCGATCCGGTCAAGACCATCGGCCGGGAGGTTAAATATACCGATACCTCTTCGGAGGAAGAATAAGCCTGCCCTCGGAAACCGCAGTGTTGCGGATCGGTCAGAAGGGCGCCCGACAGCCGAACGGAGATATTCCGTTCGGCTGTCGGGCATTCTCTATCTTACATTTCCGTAATCGGACCGTAAACAGTTGACTTTTTTTCTCAGCCGGATATACTGAAAGCAGTACTCACCGGATGAACCCTCAGGGAAGCTTGTGGTATAAACGGGGGCTGCCAAATGACGAGACTGCTCAGTTGGATGAAACGAAGAAAAGGGCTCTTTCTTGTTCTGATTCTTGCCGTGCTTTTGGCGGTCGGCCTTTTTCTGCCGCGGAGATTGAGCAGGCTGTGCCTGGAATCATCGGTGGAAAACTTAACTTCTGTGGAGGTGTATTGCCCGCCAAACGGTGGTGAAGGGGAATTTGAAGAGTATCATATTACACAGCCAGAGGAACTGGAAGCTTTGAAGACGCTTCTGCATTTGGGCTATGCCAGACCAAAGCTTTTTCACGTTGACTATGTGAACGGCGGCTTTGCAGGCTACGATTTTGTGTTTTACGAAAATTCCGTGTATAACGGGAATCGCGTGTATTTATTTACCGAAGACATCCTTGTGATAAACAACAGGCAGTATGTGCTGTACAGCCGCGACTTCGCCGAACAGCTGCGGAGGTTACTGAAAGAATAAGACCCCATCGGTACGGACATTTGTCCGTGCTGATGGGGTTCGTTTTCATAAGGCACGGATGTCAGTGAGAACAAGCGTGTCCGTATCCATTCGCGCAGTAAAGCCTCCGCCGTTCGCCGACTGAAAGCGGTAAAAATCCTGCTCGTCAAGCCCTTGGCCCAGCGAAGAAAGCAGACTCATCAGACAGCCGCCGTGCGTTACCACAGCGGCCTGCCGCACGCCGCTGCATACAGCGTCCTGTGCAATCTGCCGCATGGCGCCTTTAAGCCGCTCGGCAAATTCCTGACCGCCTTCACCGCCCGGCGGCGGCGTCATGCCGGCGGTATCGATCCAGCACCGATACGCCGGGTTGTTCTTGAGCTGGTCATAGGTTTTGCCTTCAAAGCTGCCGAAATCCAGTTCGATGAGTGCCTGAAGAATGACCGGAACCAGCGCGGGAAACAATAGCCGCGCCGTCTCGCGGCAGCGGCACAGCGGGCTGGTATAGACGGCCTGTACCCGCGGGTACAGGCCGTCTGCCTGACGGGCGATCAGCATGCGCCGCCCATGCTCGGAAAGCGGCTGATCGTCGTTCTGGCCGATATAGCGGCGTTCCTGGTTGCCGGCAGTCATACCGTGCCGAATAAATACAAGATCCAGAAGCATAGATATTCTCCTTACTTCACAAACAGTGAGCAGACAGCGAGCGTCATCAGCAGGATTCCCTGCGACAGCTCGACATAAAACCCCAGCAGATCGCCGGTCACACCGCCGAACTGGCCGATCACCAGATGGCGGTACCAAAGGAAAAACAGGACGGCAGACAAAGCAGCTGCCGCAGCGGCAATTAGGCCGGCTACGCCGCCGAAAAGGAAACCGGCGCCGAGCAGGAGGATGAGCGACACAGCGGCCTCCACAATACCCAGTATGCGCACGCCTTTGGCGGCACGGTCCGCAAACAGAACCCCCAGCGTGCTGGTTGGTGTGTAGGGGAGGCGGCTGCCTGCGATTACGGTAAAGCTGCGGGAAACGATATACACCATACAGCCCAGCGGCAGCAGCGCCGGTCTTTGCATCAGCTGGCACCACGCGCCGACTTCGCACAGCAGCAGTCCACTGCAGCAGAGTACAGCGAAGGGGCCGCAATGCGGATCCTTCATGATCTTCAGCCGCGTTTCCCGGTCGCGGCGGGAAAAAATACCGTCCGCTGCATCGAGAAAGCCATCCATATGAAAGCCGCCGGCGATTACGATGGGAAGGAGAACGGCCAGAGCGGCAAAAAAGACCGGACTGGCAGCAAAATGCAGCGTCAGGGCGCTCCAGCCGCCGACGAGCAGCGTGCAGACCACCCCAACCACCGGCAGAAAGCCGAGCGACCAGCGCATGTTGTCTTCTTTCCATTCCACCTGCGGCATCGGAATCACCGAATACATCGACAGGGCGATAATCAGGGAGGAAAGCACAGCAACAGCCCCTTTCGGCAGCGGAATTTAAATTTCGTCGATCCCGACGACCTGTTCATAGGCCTCCAGAGCGCGGTCGAACAGTCCGGCAGCCAGTGCCGCGCCGGTTCCTTCACCCAGGCACATGCCAGCGGAAAGCAGCGGCTGCAGATCGAGTGCGTCGAGCTGCATACGGGCGGACGGTTCGGCCGAGCAATGCGACGGCAGCAGATAGGCCTGCACCGCGGGCGCCAGCCGGACGGCGCACAGCGCCGCAGCGCCGGCAATCACCCCATCTACCACAGCGGCGATGCCCGCTGCAGCAGCCCCGAGAAAGGCACCGCACAGTGCAGCCAGATCCAGACCGCCTACTTTGCTCAGCACATCGATGGGATCCTTTGGATTCGGACGATTGCCGTCAATCGCCCGGCGGATAACCGAAGCCTTGTGAGCCATGCGTTCGGCGGAACCGGCACCGCGGCTGACCGTCTGCTCGGCCGGCCGCTGCAGAAGCACGGCAGAAACCGCGCTGGAGGTAGTGGTATTGCCGATGCCCATCTCACCAAGAATAAGCAGCCGAACACCGTCGGCTGCGGCATCTAGGGCAAACTGTGCGCCGCACAGAATCGCACGCTCGCATTCTTCCCGGGTCATCGCGGGACCATGCGTCATATTGGCCGTGCCCGGCCGGATTTTCCGCTTTACAACGCGCGGCTCATCATAGGGACAGGCGATGCCGACATCGATCACCACGACGTCCGCGCCGGCTGCCCGTGAAAATACGTTGATGGTACCGCCGCCGCGGGCAAAATTCACCGCCTGCGCCGCGGTGACAGACTGGGCCGAAGGGGAGACCTGTTCTTCGAGCACCCCATTGTCCGCGCAGAATACCAGCGTGCGCTTTTTCGTCAGGGTGGGATGCGCGGTATGCTGTATACCGGCCAGACGAATGACCGCCCACTCCAGCGCACCGAGGCTGCCGGGAAGTTTCGCGAGGCTGTCCCAACGCTTCTCAGCTTCCTGCTGTGCGAGGGTATCGGGCGCCGGAATCTGTCGGATGAGCGACGCAATCGTCATGGACTGATCTTCCTTTCGCTGTACGGACTGCATGCGTTTCATTGTAGCACAAGTTCTCCGGCGCTTCAATCGCCGGCGGTCATTTCCGATAATCGCTGCGGATGAATGGCTCGCGGATCGTTTCATCTATGAGCAGGTGGTATTTCTGCGGGTGGCGGTAGGCATTGCCGTGAACCTCGGTCCGGCGGTATTCCCGCAGTCTGTCCAGATCGAATTCCGCCAGACAGATGTCCTCTTCGCTGCCCGCTTCCAAAATACAGGTGTCCCGGGAACCGGGCTGATCCGGCAGATAGGCGATGCCGTCGAAGGCGGAGGAATGTCCATTGCAGTCCGGCTGCCCGTCGGGATAGTTGCAGGTGGCGATGCCCAGCATATTTTCGTACGCCCTGCTGCGCAGCTGGGAAAGGCGGTTGATTTCCATCGGGCAGGCGTTGGGAACCAAAAGAATTTCCGCCCCCTTGAGCATCAGAATCCGTGCGCTTTCCGGGAATTCCCGGTCATAGCAGATCATGGCGCCGATTTTTACCATGCCGTTTGCGGTATCCAGATCCCCGACGTAAAACTCTCCTCCCGGCGTCAGCCGGCACTCTTCACCGAAATCGCAGGTGTGCACCTTGGCATAAGTCCACACCCGCTTTCCGTACCGGTCAAACAGCACGACGGTATTGCGCGGAAGGGGTTCATACTGTTCCAGAAAGGTGATCGCAATAGCCATATCCAGCTCTGCCGCCAGCGCACCGAAAGTCTGGACAAACGCACCATCCACCGGAACAGCGGCCGCTTTCAGCTGACCAATATCTTCAGGGA
The DNA here is from genome assembly GCA_905198295.1 of uncultured Oscillospiraceae bacterium. GTDB lineage: Bacteria > Bacillota > Clostridia > Oscillospirales > Acutalibacteraceae > UMGS1591. The sequence continues at coordinate 4,942 of CAJKBW010000075.1, forward strand.
TTCGGTATCCGCAGTTCCACATTTCCGGAAAGAGAGCGATGTCTGCTCCTGCTGCTTTTGCTTGACGGCAGGCTGAAATGCCTTTTTTCATCGTTTCTTCCGGCGTACTTCCCGGCAGCAGCTGCAACAAGGCAACGGTGAATTTTGTCATGCGGTCCACCTCTTTTTTGCATGTGTTCTTTCTGTTCATCCTAACACATCCGTTTGGCAGGATCAAGCCGTGAGAAGAAAAATGCGAAAAGGTTGTCTTTTGCCTGGGAGGATGGTATAATAAGCTGTCTTATTGTGACGGGATAAAGGGCATCAGGCCCAAAAAAGGAGGCTGTGATGATGGAAGAGTCGGGAAGCTTTCGCACCAGTATGCGTGGTTTTCACAAACAGGATGTATTAAATTATATCGACGCCCTGCAGGCGGCGCACGTCCAGGAAACCGAAGCGCTCCGGCAGCAGGCGGAAAACGCGGAGAAACAGCTGTCCGCGGCAGTTGAGGATAAAGCGGCTTTGCAGAAAAAGACGGAAGAGCTGGAAGCCGGGCTGGAAACGTGCAGACAGCAGGCGGAAAGGGTGCCGCAACTTCAGCAGCTGCTGGAGGAGCGCGGCAGGCAGCTCGAAGAGGTCAACCGCATATTGCAGAGCATTCAGCAAAAAAATGTGCAGCTGGAGCTGCGGGCGAAGGCAGCTGAGCAGCGCAGCGCCGCACAGCAGGAAGCTGCTGCTAAAGCAGCTGAACAGGCGGATACGCTGCGGCGGCTTTCCGAAGAAAACCGGCAGCTTAAGGAGGAGCTGGAGGCTTTGCGCCGGCAGGCGGAGGTCAGCTCGAGCGGCAAGGAAGCACTGAACAAGGAGAATGTGCGGCTTAGCGAGGAAAACCGGCGTTTTGGCAATCGGCTTGCTGAGCTGGAGGCGGAAAATAAGCGCTATACCGATATGGTAGGGGACGTGGGCACATTTATTGTCGAGATACGTTCTCTCGGGCAGAGCTTCCTCGAAGCGGCCTATAAGCGCAGCGAAGGCTGCCTGGATGCACTCGACGACGCTGTGGCGGAGTTGGAGTGCCAGGTTGGCGAGGCAAAAACCGCGATGGAGGACGCCCGTACAGCGCTCAGCGACTGCAGTTCATCTGCCGGCGTACGGCTGGAAGAGCTGGTGCAGAAGCTTGAGGACGCAGCATCCACGATGGAACCCGACCGCACACAAAGCTCCGGGGCTGACGGCGCTGCGGCGCCGGAGGCCGGACAATTTTTTCGCTGAGCCGCGGACCGATTCCGCCGCCGAGCCTTCGTCTGCTCAGCGGCTGGAGCGGCCGGAAAGCGGCAGTCAAACGACACATGTCCGTACCGGAATAACCGGCACCCGCCGCAGCGGTTTGCTGGAGACGATACGGCGGATACTGGATTTCTTTTGAGAGCAAAGGACGAAAGGTGGACTGCCCGGATGGGAGCAAAGCATCTGACAACCGATGAACTGCGTGCGGCCGCGCCGCAACTGCATGCGGGTGACCGGGTTTATTTATCGGGTATCGTATATACCTCCCGCGATGCAGCACATAAGCGGCTGTTTGCCCTGCTGGATGAGGGCAAGCCGCTGCCGTATCTGCTTAAGGATGCGGTGATCTACTACTGCGGCTCGACGCCCGCACCGGACGGGCTGCCGATCGGCGCCTGCGGGCCGACGACCTCCGGGCGTATGGATGTGTTTACGCCCCGCTTGCATGATCTGGGACTTTGTGCTACTATTGGCAAAGGTGCCAGGTCGCCGGAGGTCTGTGAGGCGATCCGACGAAACGGCGCGGTTTATCTGTGCGCTGTCGGCGGCGCAGGCGCGCTGGCGGCCAAAAGCGTCGTGTCAGCGCAGGTGATCGCGTTTGAGGATCTTGGCTGCGAAGCGGTCAAGCGGCTGGAAATTCGGGATTTTCCGCTGATCGTCGGCGTGGATTGCCACGGCGGCAGCCTTTTTGCCGGCAGCGGCGTATAACCGGGGGCTTTTGCACATATCTTATGGTAAAATTGGAACATAAAGGAGTTGCTCTGTCATGGCGGAACTGAAATTTGAAATTGTAAAAGAATTTGGTGTATTGTCGCAGTCGCCGTCCGGCTGGACCAAAGAACTCAATCTGGTCAGCTGGAACGACCGTGAGCCAAAATACGATATTCGTGAATGGGCGCCTGAGCATACCAAAATGGGCAAGGGCGTAACCATTTCGGCGGATGAGATCATTCTGCTGCGCGACCTTCTCAACGAAATCGACCTGTAAGCCGAAGCGAAGGAAGAAAGGCGTGTGAAAACGCGTGGATATTTTTGAAATCCTTAAAGCGATTCTTCAGGGCATCGTGCAGGGAATCACGGAATGGCTGCCCATCAGCAGCACCGGACACATGATTCTGATCAACCAGTTTATTCCCATGCACGAGTCCAAGGCATTTTTCGATCTGTTTAAGGTGCTTATCCAGCTGGGGTCGATTCTGGCAGTTGTGGTGCTGTATTTCCATAAACTGAATCCCTGGGGAAGGGGAAAGACCCCGATACAGAAACGGGACACCTGGATTCTGTGGAGCAAGGTGCTGGTGGCCAGCATACCGGCAGGTGTCATCGGCCTGCTGTTTGACGATGTGATTGAGGGTGCTCTTTCGCGTGCCTATGTGATCGCCATCACGCTGATTTTGTACGGCGTCCTGTTTTTGCTGGTGGAAGGCCGGCACCGTGAGCCGAAAATCAAAAAACTGGGCGATGTATCCTATAAAACGGCGCTGCTGATGGGTGTGTTTCAGATGCTCGCGCTGATTCCCGGTACGTCCCGCTCCGGTGCGACTATTGTCGGTGCCATTATGATCGGGTGCTCACGGTATGTGGCGGCGGAATTTTCCTTCTTTATGGCTATCCCGGCCATGTTGGGAGCAAGTGGTCTGAAAACGGTCAAATATGTTGTCAGCGGCGATCCGATGACCGCGCAGCAGTGGGTACTGCTGCTGGTGGGTTCGGTTGTGGCTTTTGTGGTGTCGCTGCTGGTGATCCGTTTCCTGATGAATTTTATCAAGAAACACAATTTCAAGCCGTTCGGTTATTACCGGATTGCCCTGGGCGTTCTGGTGCTGATCCTTTTTTTTGCGGGTCTGCTGCCGGAAATGGTTGTCGAATAAAGCAAAGCCGAACCCCTGTACAGAGGATTATCCTTTGTATGGGGGTTTTGCAGTATACCAAACAGAATAAGTATCTGGTGAAGAAAAATTAGAGGATAACCGTAAGAAAGCTGTCGAAAGAACGAATAAAAGAAAAGGGATTCTCATATTGACAACTGCGGACAAACATGGTATGGTTAATAACATCGCATGGGAAAAATTCCCTAAAAACTGAATATTTTGGCAAAACCGGTGAAAACCGGCGACGCAAAGCTATTAGGGTCTTCATCCTCCGGGATATGACAGCCAGTTGCAACATCCGTACACCGATTCGGTTCGTGTGTCCATGTTCATTCTGACAACCTGCAAGCTTTTCGCCTGCGGGTTTTTTGTTTGGGGTGAATCGTGTTGGTTTTGTCCGTCTTCTGTGCTGGACGGATTGAGATAAGCCAAAAAACAAAAGAAATTGGGTGTAAGGATGATTTGTCAACGGATAACCGGCAGATACCTTCTGGAGGGTAAAGCGTATATCTCGTACGGAATCCAATACAATCAGTTCACCGTGGAAGACCTGTCCATGGACGGCGAAGCAGTGGATGCCTTAGCGGAGCTGTGCAGGCGTGCACAGCCGACACAGGAACAATTTCTGGAGGTCATTGAAGATTTTATGGCGGCGCCGGATGATTTTTTGTGTGCGGCATACGGCAGAGGTAAAGCCGTTTAAGGGAAGAGGGGACAGCAATGGAATACCAATTGCCGCCGGCCCATAAAAGGGCCTTTGAGCGGCTGAAAGCGATGATGCATGCGTATTTGGTAGAACGAGATGCCGAGAAAGCACTGACCTTTTATACCGAGGATGTGCAGAGCATCGGCACCGGCGTGCAGGAAGTGGCATTTAACAAGGAGCAGCTGCGCAGGCTTTTGGAAGAGGAAATTCGTATAGATCCCCTGCCTTTTCAGATCAGCTTTGAGCAGGTGGTTGCATCCGGGCGTCACAGCGATACTTCCGTTTCGCTGTATACTGTGCTCAAAGTGGAAAAGCTGCTGCCCAGTGGAATTCCGATTTGCGTTGCGATGCGGCAGACGGCGTTAATGTGTGAGTCCGACGGCGAATTTTACATTCGTGCGGTTCATGTTTCGGTGCCGGCCGCTCAGCAGAAGGACGATGAATATTATCCCATTAAGTTCGGCGAGAAAACGGTGCAGCAGCGGCGTGAACAGCTCGATAGCGACCTGCTCAGGCTGATGAGTGAAAATATGTCCGGCGGCATTTTGGGAAGTTACAGCGAACCGGGATTTCCCTTGTATTTTATAAACGACCACATGCTCCGGCATTTGGGGTATACGTATGAGGAGTATCTTGAGGGCACCAAAGGGCTGATTCTCAACAGCATTTACGCCGGTGACCGGAAACGTGTGGAAAAAGAGATCATACAGGCGTGTGAAAAAAATAAGCTGTATGCCGTCACCTACCGAATGCTGAAAAAAGATGGAGATATCATCTGGATTCACGAAAAAGGCCGCTGCATTACGGCTGAGGATGGACGGAAAGCAACGATAGGCGTATGTATTGATATCACAGCACAGGTATTTGCGGAAAATGAGCTCTCCTTTCTGGAGCAAAGTAAAATAGGCGGTATTTTCAAAGCAAGGATGGATGAGAAACTTACCGTACTTTATGCTAACGACAGCTACTATAAGATACACGGGATAACCCGGCAGGAAATGCGGGAACGTTATGAGGATTCGGCGTCCCGCCTGGTGCATCCGGACGATGCGGCGGAAGTGGATGCGCGAATAGCGGATGCGATTGATAAGCGCCAGGAATCACTGACTCTGGAATATCGGGTTATCCGCGGGGACGGAAAGGTTGCCTGGCTGCATGCGAGCGCCGGCCTGACCGCAACCGAGGACGGATTTATGCTCAGCGGTATGGTGATCAATATCGATGAGAGAAAACGCTTTGAAGAACAGCTGCAATGGAGTGAAAAGCGTTTTCAGATCGCCATTTCCCAGACAAAAATCAATGTGTGGGAATACGATTTGTCCACCCGCAGCATTCTGCAGACTGAAAAGTCGTATGCAGCTTTCGGTATAGGGATGGTTATAGCCAATGTGCCGGAAAGCATGATCGAAAGCGGTACTGTCCACCCGGATGATGCAAAAAAATATATGGCTTTGTACACAAAACTGCATCAAGGGGAGGCGGCTGCCGAAGCGGTTGTCCGCATTCGTGCAACCGATGGGGCGTATTACTGGGAAAAAATCAATTATACCAATGTGTTTGACGAATATGGTGTGCCGATACGTGCGGTGGCGGTATCCGAGGATATCACCGCTCAGAAAGAGGCGGAGCAGCGCTTTTTTCAGGAGGAACATCTGCGGGAACTCCTTTCGGCGGACATCATGCTTTCCGCCAAAGTGAATCTGACCAAAAATGAGGTGCTCCATCTATGGAGCGATACCTATCCTCCTGATATGCTGCCGGATATTTGCTCATATGACGATCTGTTTGCTGCACTGGAGCGGTATATTGCCAATCCGGGAGATAAAAAGCGGTATGCTGCGCTGCTTTCGCCGCAGGCGCTGAGCCAGGCGATTATTGATGGGCAGCGCAGCCTGAACGGCGAATACCGATGCACAAACAGCAGCGGCCGTATTGTCTGGTGTTCCATTCACCTGACGCTGTTATGTGAACCGGATACAGGAGAATGGTATGCTTTTGGTTATATCCGGGATATCAACGAACGCAAAAAGACTGAACTGGCTCTGCGCGAGCGCGCGGAGAGAGATGCGCTGACCGGACTGTATAACCGGCAGACAGCGGAATCCATGATCGATCAGCAGTTGTACAGACAGCGGGGACAGAATAACGAATGTGCCTTTTTTATTATTGACATGGATGATTTTAAACAGATTAACGACCGTTACGGACACTATGTCGGCGACCTTTTTTTGGAGGAGGTCGGGCGGATTCTTCGGGAAGATTCTCATGGGATATCCGGCCGCCTCGGCGGCGACGAATTTATCGTGTTTTTTGGTGAAATTCCCGATAGGCAGTGGGCCAGAGAAAAGGCGGCGCTGCTATGTGAAAGGCTGAACGTTCAATACAATCTTCACGGAGAAACATTGCGTGTTTCCGCATCGGTAGGTGTCGTGATCGCTGATCCGAACAGTACCAGTTTTCAGAAGATGTTCCAGCAGGCCGACGCCGCCCTTTATGATGCTAAATTTCACGGTAAGGCACAGTATACATCGTCCGAATCGACGTTTTCTCCGGTACACGATCTGCTGCTGGAGAATGGCTGTATCGCCAAACAGCATATGGGGGAGCGCTGTATGCAGAATGAAATGGCGGATGCGGTTCTGGTTATTGATGAGGAAACCCACGATATACTGTTTATGAACGGGACAGCGCAGAAAATTTTTGCCATCGAAGACTATCAGGGGAAAAAGTGTTACGAAATTGTGCAGGGATTTACGCAGCCCTGTGTGTTTTGTCAAAATCATCTTCCGGACGAAAGCGGCTATAAAACCTGGGAAAATACAAATGCATTGCTGCGTAAGCGTTTTATGATCCGGGATAAAATGATCCGCTGGGATGGGAGACGTGCGCGGCTGGAACTTTTTACGGATATGAGCGAACATGAAGAACTGCTGAGGAACAAGGTACAGGCGGAACATGTGCTCCTGGAATGCATTTCTTTGCTTCTCGCCTCGGAATCCCTGGAAACAGCGATTCATGGCGTGCTGAAAAATCTGGGGGAATTTTATCGGGCGGACCGAACCTATTATGCCCGGACAGAAGATGAGCGCTCCGTTCAAATTTCGCCTCAAGACTGGCATGCGCCCGGCATAAAAGCAGAAAAGGATAACGTTTTTCTCGACAGCAGTCTTTTGAGCCATTGGCTGGAAAGCCTGAAGCTCCGGCGGGTTGTAGCGTTTTATGAGCTTGAACAGATGCGCCTGCTGTTTCCGGTAAAATATGCGCTGCTGAAGGAAAAACAGGTGACATCGTATGCAGCGGTAGCGGTACTGGATGGCGCGGCGCTGATCGGCTACATCGGCATTGAGAATCCGCGGGAGAATCTGGATAACACCACGCTGCTGCAGTCACTTTCCTATTTTCTGCACAATGAAATCAGCAAACGTTCCATGCGGGACAGGCAGGCCTTTATGGAAAGGCATGATGCCATGACCGGCATTTTGAACTGGCAGAGTTACAGTCAGTTTCTCTCCCAAATGCATCCGGAAGCGCTGTCCTCTCTGGGAATTCTTGCGGCGGAGATCAATCACCTGCGGCTGCTCAATCAGGAGTATGGTCAGGCCTATGGAAACAAGCTGATTAAGACCCTGGCGGAACGCCTGCAGGAAAAATTCGGTGAGCAGGCGGTATTCCGTCTGTCCGGCGGATCCTTTGCCGCGCTTTGTCAGGATATAACCTATCCGGCCTTTTTGGATAAAGCGGAACGGCTGCGCAGTCAGACGGAAAGGGAATATCCCGGCGCAGTGGCTTTTGGATGGTCATGGGCGGATGAAGATATTCAGCCGGATCGTCTTATGAATAATGCGCAGGAACTTCTGACAATTACACAAGGCGGAGAGAGGGAGTACGACCTGCGGGAAAGCCGGCGGAAAACCATTCGTCTGCAGCGCCTGATGATGGCGATGCGCGAGAAGCGTTTCCAGATTTATCTGCAGCCCAAGGCGGAAATATCCACTGGCAGAATTGTTGGTGCTGAGGCATTGATTCGTTACGTGGATGAGGTGCACGGCGTCGTCCCGCCGATTAAGTTTATTCCGCAGCTGGAGGCGGAAAATACTATACGATTTATTGACTTCTTTGTTCTCGAAGAGGTATGTGTCATGCTGAAGGGTTGGCAGGAACAAGGGATTTCGTTGTTCCCGATTTCTATGAATTTCTCCCGCAGCACGTTGATGGAGGACGGCGTAGTGGAAAAAATAAAAGCGGTTTCAGACCGATACGGCGTCGAAAGATCCCTTTTGGAAATTGAGATTACTGAAAGCAAAGGGGAGATGGACCGCAGTGTACTAAAAACCATCAGCCGGCAGCTCATAGGAGCCGGTTATTGTCTCTCGCTGGATGATTTCGGTGCGGAATACAGCAATATATCTATTCTCTCGGCTATTCCGCTCAAGGAACTGAAATTTGACAAAAGCGTGATCAATGATCTGTACTCCAACCCCACGACCAGGCTGCTGATTGCGAATCTGATCCGTGTATGTCAGGAAATCGGTGTTGACAGTGTTGCCGAAGGGGTGGAGGAACCGGAACAGTTGGAACTGCTTAAATCCTTTGGCTGTACTTATGCGCAGGGCTACCTGTTCAATAAGCCGATTCCTGTGCCGGATTTTGTGCGCAAATACCTGGAAGGAGCCCTGCAAATCGGATAGGGATGAACCACTGCCGGCAGACGGCATATACTGGATTGCGGCGTGTGACGTCCGTACGAAAAGGGGAAGATGAGAATGGATTTGCGATCAGGAAAAATCACTTTGGGGGAAGTCTTATCCAATCCCAAAGCCAAGGCGCTGCTGCAAAAGGAGCTTCCGGAACTGGCCGGCAGTCCGCTGCTGTTGTTTGCCCGCAATATGACGGTTATGCAGATTCTGCAGATGGTCAAAGGAAAGGTGCCGCAGGACAAAATAACGCGGCTGCTCGAACAGCTGAAAGCGTTATAGGCAACATTGTCCGCAATCGGCAGAACACGGGGGGGCAGATTGATTCTGCCCCCCGTGTTTCAGGATGTCACGTGCTCGGCATCCTGCTGTTCCTGCAATGCATAGAACTCTTCGCGTCCGCGGTATTCACTTTTGATGATTTCAAACATATCCTCCGGACTTTCCCGGCAGCCATTCTGCAGCCACATCTTAATGATCCGGGTAAGCCCGCTTTTGAAAAATTCCATGTGGTATTCAAGGAAGCGGTTTTGGAAATGCCGCCGGGCGAGCTGAGTATCATAGGCAAGGATTTGGTAATTGTTGTCGTATCCCAGTTTGAAATACGTTTTATAAAAAATCGGATTATCCTTAATATGTTCGAACAGTTTTAAATAAGTGTTGCTGTTGAAGCCTTCGGTGATTTCACTTTGATACAGATCGGCAAAATTCCCCTCCAGTTTGTCCCGTATGGAGTCCGCCAGCCCATAAATATCTGCATAGTTGGCATAGAAGGTGGTACGGTTCAAACCCGCCTGTTTGCAGATGTCGGATACGCTGATTTCACTCAGCTCTTTCTCCTGGAGGTATTCGATAAAAACCTTTTCGATGCGTTCTCTGGATTCCCGTTTCCGTTTGTTATTGGGTGTATTCATAAAAGCCCCTTTATTCCAACACTTGTTTAGATATTGATGGTTGTTTTTTGCGGATAACAGAATTATACTGAAATCACATTAAAACATCAACTGTTGTTTTAATGTGAGGCACTGTAAAGTAAAAATGAAAAAGTAGAACCCGAAAGCACAGAAAAACTCTA
>CAJKBW010000076.1 GCA_905198295.1 uncultured Oscillospiraceae bacterium
GGACATTTCATGCCAGAGAATAGAAAATGCCAGGTGCGATAGCACCTGGCATTTGTTTAGCCAAGGATAAAAATATCTATTGTTTATTCATGAATCTGCGGATTCGATCCGCCGCTGTATACGCCTGCTGCAAAAAGGCTTCCGCGGTCATTCGCTCCTCATAATACCCGTAAGCCTGCACCTCCAGCGAAACCGCACCAGAAAAACCGGTTGCCGCAATTTGACGGGCGGCAGCCGGCCAGTCGGTGGTGCCGTCGAACGGCAACCGGTGGGTGTCCCAGCTTTGATTGTTGTCATGAAGGTGCAGAGTCGCAAGACGGCTGCCGTACAAATCGAGATACGGTTCCTCCCGGCACCAGCCGTGGTGGTGTCCGCTGTCGTAGCAAAAGCCGACCTTGGAGGAGGTAAGTGCCTGCATGGCAGCACGCAGATGGGGAACATGACGCAGGTTTTCCAGCGCAAGCGTAACGCCGGTCCGCTCGGCCGCCTTCTCTGCCCGGCGCAGGCGGTCGAGGCCGCGCGAGTGATAGGGCGGCGGCGAGGCCTCGTCGGTGAGGTGGGCGACCAGCACCGGCACACCGGTTTCGGCACAGCCTTCGAGGCAGGCGATCAGGCTGTCCGCGTAGCGGTCGCCGTCCTCGCCGGGCAGCCAGAGGGTGTTGCAGCCGTCAAAGGGAGCATGGGCGTTTTCGATTTCCAGTCCCATCCGCCGGGCACGGTCCGGCTGATCCTTCAGCGGAATATCGCCTTCGTATTCCCCCCACCACAGCATTACACGATCAAAGCCGGCCGCACGAATGAGACGAAAGGACTCCCGGAGCGGAAGTTCATAGCCAAACCAGGCAAAAATACCGAGTTCACGCATGGTGGTAGCACCTCTAAAGGCAAGAATAAGCAGACCTGTAAGCGCAGCTTATGCACGTGCCCATCCGAACGCCAGCCGTCCGTCCAGTGCGGCAATCACCGTCTCGGGCCGCTTGTCCGGCAGCTCCAGCCAAGGACCTGCCTCCGCGATCTGATGGAGATAGTGGGCATCGGAATTCTGCAGCAGCGGCAGCCCGCTAAGGAGCGGATACTGCTGGCACAGGGCATCCGTATCGCCGGATGCGGTGATTTCCGCCGCGGTGAAACCGACCGGCGGGATATCGCCGAGCGCCGCGGTGACGCTGTAAGAGGGCCGGTCGATATGGGCAGGAAAAGCGGTGCCGCCGTATTGCCGGGCAAGCGCCGGAATATCGTCTACGCTCAGGGCGGATGCCGTCACAAGCAGCGTTTCCAGCCGCCCGATGATGGTGTCCTCGCCGTCCATAATCAGCTGTTCCCCGAACACCTCCGGTCGGTTCGGAATCGGCGGCAGGGTGGGGGATACGGTGTCGTCGAACGCCTGTGCCGCTTCCAGGGTGGGAAAAAGGCAGACGACATGGGCTTCCTCAGCCGAGCACAGTTCCATTCCCGGCAGCACCGTCAGGCCAGTTCCCTGCGCGGCCGCGAGGATCGCCGGGCAGTTGCGGCAGCTGTTGTGGTCGGTCAGCGCGATCAGATCCAATCCGGCCAGCCGAGCCATATTGACGATGTTGTTGGGGGTCATATCGCTGTCGCCGCAGGGAGACAGGCAGGAATGCATATGCAGATCATAATACAGCCGCAAAGCCTCATCCCCTCATGGTTGTCAGTCGGTCAGTGCCGGATCCCAGTTTTTGCAGACATCCACCCAGCCCAGGCTGCGGGCATACGCCTCCAGTTCCTCACAGGTGAGGGCAATGGCAGAATTGCTGCTGCCGCAGGCGGGGAAAACGGTGGTAAACCGTTTGAGCGAAACGTCGGTATATACCCGCGCGCTTTCCGGTACGGCGAAGGGGCAAACCCCGCCGATAGCATGCCCGGTCAGCGCAATCACCTGGTCAGGGGCCAGCATTTTGGCCTTGCGGCCGAAGGCGGCCTTGAACTTCTGGTTATCCACTTTCGCGTCTCCGGCAGCAACCACCAGGATGCAGCCGTCCTCGCCTTCAAAGGAAAGGGTTTTGGCAATGTGCGCGGGCGCGGTGTGCAGCGCCTGGGCGGCCAGCTCCACCGTGGCGCTCGATACGTCGAATTCCTGAATGTCCTGCTCCCGGCCGAAACCGTGCAGGTACTCTCTGACTGTTTCAATGGACATGATAGTTGTTTGGCTCCTTTGTTTTGATTTCAGCCTATCAGCTGGCCAAGCTCCAGGGCCAGCTGATAAGCGGTTTTGCTGCTGCGCAGCACGCAGACATCCTGCGTCTGTGCGCGGGTAAGCGCCTCATCGTCGAGCGGGGAATCCTCCGCCAGCACAATGCAGGCGGTGTCGGCCAGCACAGCGACAGCCACGGCGTTGACGTTGCCCATTACCGTGATCCAGGCGTCGCCAGCCTGCGCGCGGCCCATCACCCAGCTGAGCAGGTCGCCGCAGTAGCCGCCGGTGATCTCCCGGTCGGCATCGCCGGGACAGAGGACCTCCAGCCCGAGAGCTTCTATACAATCCTTAATGGTCGTCATACGGTTCCATCCTTTTGTTTATCGGTTTCTGCCGGCATTTCCGGTCCGCCGGAAAGCTCGCCGGGGACATACCCTTCCATACGGGAAAGCTGGCTGGCGATGTCCTGAATCTGCCGGCGCATACGGAAGATGCAGTCGTTTTCCTGCGCCAGCCCGCGGACAATATCCTCCGCCAGCGCACGGCAGCTCGGCGCACCGCACGAACCGCAGTCGAGCTGCGGCAGCCGTTCGGTGTACTCGTCGATTTGCTGCATCATGTTCATGGCGTCCTCGACGTTTTCGGCCAGCTTCATCACCGGTGCAAATTCCAGTTTCTCGGTCCACTCCAGCCGTCTTTCCCCGCCGGCGTCCTCCAGACGGTTGCAGGAAACCGGCAGATATTTGCGCAGCCGCTGAATCCGCGCGCGGGCGACATAGCCGTTTTCCGCCGTGAAGATTCCGCCCACGCATCCGCCGGCACAGGCGTTGAGCTCGATGAAATCCAACTCCTGGAGCTTCTCGTCCTCGAGTTCTTCGAGCACATTGATCACATTGTCGATGCCGTCGGCTGCGAGATGGTTTTCGTTGAGCAGGCCGGCGGCCTCGCCGCCGATCGAAGACCAGCTGACCCCAATGATGCCGGAACGGGCAAGCGGTTCGGGCTGAGCATCCTGGCCGAGCTTATTCATGCAGCCGACCAGACGGGGATAAATATCGCTGATTGCGAGCACACCGTCCACATTGGAACGCTCGATACCGATCGGCACCCGTACGTCGGTGACCTTCGCCGCGCAGGGAGAGAGAAAGAAGATGCCGATATCCTCCGGAGGCAGGCCGGTTTTGGCAACCGCCTCCTCACGTGCGAGCATGGCGGCGACCTCCATCGGGGCCTTGACCGGCAGCACGTGTGCACACAGATCCGGAAACCGCACCCGGATCAGCCGGACGACCGCAGGGCATGCGGAGGAGATGACCGGCTTTGTCAGCCGGCCGTCGCTCAGCAGCAGCCGGGTGGCATCCGATACGATTTCCGCAGCGCGGGAAACCTCAAACACATCGTCAAAGCCGAGGTGCTTGAGTCCGGTGAGCACGATATCGATATCGTCCAAATGGTTGAACTGCCCATACAGGGCGGGCGCGGGCAGCGCCACGGTATAACGGTAATTTTTCAGCATCGACATCTCGTCGTGCCGCGCTTTTTTGGCGTGATGCGGGCATACCCGCACGCATTCGCCGCAGTCAATGCAGCGCTCGGAGATGATTTGCGCCTTGCCGCCGCGCACGCGGATGGCCTGCGTGGGACAGCGCTTGATGCAGTTGGTACAGCCGACACAGAGGTCTTTATCCAGCGTGACGGCATGGAAAAAACGATCCATCGGTACGTCACATCCTCCTGTCAGGCGGCGTTACGCCGCCTGGCCGCATATCCGCAGGGGCGGGGAATTACTGCGCAGGCGCCTGAGCGAGAATTTCCATGCGCACGACGGTGCCCACCCCGATTTCGGTGGTGATATCCATGTGGTCGGTATATTTTTTGATGTTGGGTAATCCCATACCGGCGCCAAAGCCGAGGGAACGCACATTGTCAGGAGCGGTAGACCATCCCTCCTGCATCGCCTTTTCAATGTCGGGAATGCCGGGGCCGTGGTCGGTGAGTACCGCCACCACCCGGTCGGGCAGGATTTCTACATCCGCTTCGCCGCCGCCGGCATGAATGACCATGTTAATCTCGCCCTCGTACATCGCGATCGCTACGCGGCGGACCAGATCGGAGGGAAAACCCAGCTGTTTGAGCTTGCGCTTGACCGCGCCGGACGCCTCGCCTGCACGGGTGAAATCGTCGCCGGGCACGTCGTAATGCAGCTTCAGATTCATTGCTCCATCGCGCCTTTCCTGATTGTTGCCGGAAGCCGATCCGGATTTAAACCTGATCTCCGCCGTGCAGGCCGTTGCTGTACAGCAGGCCGCAGGCAGTAAACATGCGCAGCGGCGTCTTCATCAGCACAATTTCCCGGTCGTTGGCCAGTTCGATCATCTCCGGCGTCGGATCCTTGCCGCGCACGAAGATGACACAGACCATATCCATCATATCGGCGGTGCGTACCACCTGCGGGTTGACCAGTCCGGTCAGCAGCACCGACTGATCCTTGACAAACGCCAGTACGTCGCTCATCATATCGCTGCCGCACACGTTGTGCACCTCGGTGCCCAGCCGTTCGCTGCCGCATACCAGCTCCGCCTTTAAAATCGTTTGGATATCAGCAATTGTCATGCAGAACCCCAGCCTTTCCGTACAATCTCTGTGAGGTGGATGGTCAAAAATTTATACAGTCCTACTATACCATCCCGGCGCCTCCGCGTCAATGTCTTTCGGCAGCGGGGGTGAATATGGAGGGATGGGGCAAAATCGGCGGTTTTTCTGAATTTGGGATTGACTATGACCGGCGGGAATAGTAGAATATAAGATAATTTCTCAAATTCTACCGTTTAAGGTAATGGAGGTCGAACGTACATGGCAAGAGTGTATAATTTTTCGGCTGGCCCTTCGGTGCTGCCGGAAAGCGTGCTGCGCAGGGCGGCGGCGGAGATGCTGGATTATGAGGGATCCGGCCAGTCGGTGATGGAGATGTCCCACCGTTCCAAGGTGTATGACGGCATCATCAAGGGCTGTGAGGCGCTGCTGCGTGAAGTGATGAATATCCCGGACAACTACAAGGTGCTGTTTCTGCAGGGCGGTGCGTCGTCCCAGTTTGCCATGCTCCCGCTCAACCTGATGAACGGTTCGGGCAAGGCGGATTTTGTGCTGACCGGCCAGTGGGCCACCAAGGCTTACAAGGAGGCAGCGCGCTATGGGGAGGCCAACGTGGTGGCCAGCTCCAAGGATAAGACCTTCTCGTACATACCGGAACTGGATCCGGCTACCTTTACGCCGGATGCGGATTATTTCCACATCTGCATGAACAACACCATCTACGGCACCCGCTTTACTAGCCTGCCGGATACCGGTAAGGTGCCGCTGGTGGCGGACGTTTCCTCCTGCATCCTGTCCGAGCCGATTGATGTGTCCAAATTCGGTGTGCTGTATGCGGGCGCACAGAAAAATATGGCGCCGGCCGGCCTGACGGTGGTCATCATTCGCGAGGACCTGATCGGTCATGCGCGGGATATCACCCCGACCATGTTCAACTACCAGACCCATGCGGACAACGATTCGATGTTCAACACCCCGCCCTGCTATTCGATTTATGTGTGCAAACTGGTGCTCGAATGGCTGAAAAACGAGATCGGCGGCCTGGAAAACATGAAGGCAATCAACGAGAAGAAGGCGGCGGTCCTGTATGATTTCCTCGACAGCTCCAAGCTGTTCAAGGGCACCGTGGAGAAAAAGGATCGTTCGCTGATGAACGTGCCGTTCATTACCGGCGATGAGGAGCTCGACGCCAAGTTTGTCAAGGAAGCGGCCGCGGCCGGCTTTGTCAATCTGAAGGGTCATCGCTCGGTCGGCGGCATGCGTGCATCGATCTACAACGCCATGCCGATCGAGGGCGTGGAGAAGCTGGTGGCCTTCATGAAGGCTTTTGAAGAGGCAAACGCCTGATTCTGCCGGTTACGGCAACGATGGAAAGGAATGGACACGGTCATGAATATACTGACTCTGAACAAGATTTCGACCTGCGGCACCAGCCGTTTTGATGCGGCGAAATATACCGTGGGCGATGCAGTGGAAAATCCGGACGGCATTATGGTGCGCAGCGCCGCGATGCACGAA
Organism: uncultured Oscillospiraceae bacterium; assembly: GCA_905198295.1. Classification (GTDB taxonomy): domain Bacteria; phylum Bacillota; class Clostridia; order Oscillospirales; family Acutalibacteraceae; genus UMGS1591. The sequence goes on from CAJKBW010000076.1 coordinate 6,266, forward strand.
ATGGAGCTGCCCGCGTCCCTGGCCGCGATCGCGCGTGCCGGTGCCGGCGTCAACAACATTCCGGTCGACAAGTGCAGCGAGGCGGGCATCGTGGTATTCAACACCCCCGGTGCCAACGCCAACGCGGTTAAAGTGCTGGTGATTGCCGTCATGCTGATTTCTTCGCGCAAGTTGATCCCTGCGATCGAATGGGCCAGGACCCTCAAGGGCAACGACGATGCGGTGCCGAAGATGGTGGAAAAGGGCAAGTCGGCCTATGCCGGTCCGGAAATCAAGGGCAAGCGTCTGGGCGTCATTGGTCTGGGTGCGATCGGCATTCTGGTGGCCAATGCGGCCAAATCCCTCGGCATGGAGGTTTACGGCTACGATCCGTTCCTGTCGGTTGACGCGGCATGGGGTCTGTCCCGGGCGATCCACCATGCGACCAGCCTGGACCAGATTTATGCAGAGTGCGATTACATCACCGTGCATGTGCCGCTGACTCCGGATACCCGGGAGATGTTCAATGCGCAGGCGTTTGCGGCGATGAAGCCGGGTGTGCGGGTGCTCAATTTCTCCCGTGCGGAGCTGGTCAATGCTGCCGACATGAAGGCGGCGCTCGCGGACGGCAAGGTGGCCGCCTATGTGGTTGACTTCCCGACCGAGGATGTGCTGGATGTGGAAAACGTTATTGCGATCCCGCATCTGGGTGCGTCCACGCCGGAGAGCGAGGACAACTGTGCGGTGATGGCGGCTGATGAGCTGATGGATTATCTCGAGAACGGTAATATCACCCATTCGGTCAATTATCCGGAAGTGTCGGTGCCGCGTTCGACCGAGACACGTGTGTGCGTGCTGCACCGCAATATTCCGAATATGCTCACCCAGATCAGCGGTGTGCTCGCCGCTGACGGTACCAATATTGAGACGATGACCAATCGCTCAAAGAAGGACTATGCGTATACCATCCTCGATGTGGTCGGCGACGTTGCGGAAGCCAGCCTGGACAAAATTCAGGCGGTGGACGGCGTTATCCGTGTACGTCGGGTGTAAGTCGTTTCCTTGATAATATAAAGGACCGCCGGCAGTCCTGACTGCCGGCGGTCCTTTTATTGCACACAGAAATCCCCCGCCGGTGAAGTCGCCGGCGGGGGATTTTTCAGATGCGGTGCAGGAGATTCAGCACGTCGTTATAGGAGGGCAGTGCCGGGATACCGCCTTTTTGGGTGGTGGTGAGTCCGCCGACAGCGTTGGCAAAGGCCAGCATATCCTGTATTTCGGCGGCGGTCCGCTCGGTAACATCGGCTTTCCCCTGCAGCAGGCAGTAGAGGAAGCCACCGGTAAACGAATCGCCGGCGCCGGTGGTGTCGATGGTTTCGACATCGGCGGCGGGCTGCGTATACCGGTCTTTCCCGACATAGGCGATACAGCCGGCAGGTCCCAGCGTTACCAGCAGGGCTTTCATCGCAAACCGGTTGCGCAGTGCAGCCGCGGCTTTTTCGAGATCGTTTTCACCGGTGAGAAAAACCAGTTCTTCCTCCGATACCTTGACGATATCGGCATACGGCATAGCCCGCAGGATACAGTCGCGCGCATGCGCGGCGCTGTCCGGCAGCGTTTTCGGTGGGGATGTACTTGCACCATAAGGGATACAGTCGCGCGCATGCGCGGCGCTGTCCCACAGATTCAGCCGCAGATTCGGATCGAACACGGTGGTAACCCCCCGCCGGTGTGCATATTCGGCCAGCCGGAAGCTGGCGGTACGGGCCGGCTCTGCGGTCATCAGCACCGAGCTGTAAAAAAATGCACGGCAGTCATCGATGAGAGCGTAATCTTCCGGTGCGGCTTCCAGCATCGTATCCGCGCCATGCCGGCGATAAAAGCTGAACGAGCGGTCGCCGTGCTCGTCGAGGTGGACAAAAGCAAGGGAAGTCTGATAATCCGGCGACAGGCGCAGACGGCTGACGTCCACCCCGTTTTTCTGCACGACATCCCGCAGGGTGCGGCCGAAGGCGTCGTCGCCCACCTGGCCGATAAAAGCCGTGCGCGCGCCAAGTTTGGCGGCGGCACAGGCCATATTGCCCGGCCCGCCGCCGGGATTGCGCTCAAACAGCGGATTGCCGTTGGCGGAGGTGCCTGACGGGGTGAAATCGATGAGCAGTTCACCAAGCGATACGAGATCCCACATACAAGTCAACCTTTCCTTGTGGTATTACCGGGTGCTTGCCCGGCATTCCAGGGTTACCGGAAAAACAGTTCGTGAGGGGGCGCCCTCCTGGTCGGCCTGCCGCTGGATGGCATTGATGGCGTAAACGCTCATCTGCCGGATCGGCTGCCGGATGGTAGTCAGCTGCGGGGTGGTCAGGCGGGCGAGCGGCACGTCGTCGAACCCGATCACCTGCACGTCCTCCGGCACCCGCCGGCCGAGCGCCGCGCAGGCCTGCAGCACCTGTGCGGCGATGACGTCACTGCTGGCAAATATGCCGTCGGCGTCCGGGTTGCGTTCCAGAACCTGCCGGATATAATCGCCGTAATCCATCGTCTGGAACTGCGCTTCTTCGGTTTCAAACACGCGCCCTTCCAGATGATAGCGGCGGCAGGTGTCCTGGAAAGCGGCACATCGCTGATCTGCGGGCATCTGTACTCCGTGGCTGCCGCTGAAATGCAGCAGGCAGCGGCAGCCACGGACGATGAGGTGCTCGGTGGCCAGCACGCCGCCCTGAAAGTTATCGCAGGATACCGATGACACATTGCCGGCATCGCTGCGCTCAAAGGTGACAATCGGCAGGCCGCTTTCGAGATGGCCGCCGATATCCTGCGTACGGCTGCACAGCACCACGCCGGCTACTTTGTGAGCGCGCAGCATGTCGAGATATTCCATTTCCTTGTACGCCTGATGGAACGAATTGCACAGCAGCGTTTTATAGCCGCTGGCGGAAGCCGCCATTTCCAGTTCATTGACCGCCTGGCTGAAAAACGGATGGGCGACCGAGGGGACGATGATGCCGATAATGTTGGTATGCCGTTTGGTCAGCGAACGCGCCAGCTCGTTTGGATGGTAGTCCAGCTCTTTCATGGCGGCGAGTACCTTTTCCCGCGTCTGCTGGCTGATATAGCCGCGGTTGTTGAGCATGCGCGACACGGTGGTTACGGTCACGCCGGCTTTGGCGGCCACGTCTTTTAAGGTTGCCATAGGTCAATCCTCCCCCTGGGTTCGCTCAACAGGATACCATGTCGTTCAGCAGATGTCAATCGATTGACTTACATTTTCACAGCACCCGCGGTCACGCCGTTGATGATCTGCTTTTGCAGGAAAATATACAGAATGATGACCGGAATTGTGGTCATGACCAGCGCCGCCATGATGGCGCCGTAGTCCACCGAGTAGGTGCCGTAGAAATCGTAGGTGGACAGCGGCAGGGTAAAGAGCTTGCGTTTGCCGAGAATCAGCGACGGCAGCAGGAAATCGTTCCAGATCGCGAGGACGTTGAGCACCACGATGGTGGCGGTGGTGGGTTTGAGCAGCGGGAACACCACCCGGAAGAAGGTGCCGGTGCGGGAACAGCCGTCCAGCGTGGCGGCTTCCTCCAGCGCGAGCGGCACGCTGCTTTTGATAAAGCCGTGATAGATGAACACCGCCATGCTGATGCTGAAGCCGACGTGCAGGAAGATCAGCGTGGTGCGGTGGTCGAGCACGCCGAGCACGTTGCCGTACAGCGAAATCAGCGGGGTCATCAGCACCTGGAAGGGGATGATCATCGCGATGATCATCAGCGAAAAGAACAACTTGTTGATTTTCCAGTCCGCACGCACGAAGAAATAGGCGGTCATCGAGGAAATCAGCACGATCAGCGCGACGCTGACGCCGGTGACAAACAGCGAGTTGCCGAAGGCGCGCAGGAAGTGCATCTTTTCAAACGCGCGCACAAAGTTATCGAAGGTCACACCGAGCGGGTCCACGAGATCCAGCGTGTACTTGAGGATGCCGCGGGTGGTTTTCAGTGAGTTGATGATGATCAGGATGAACGGGGCGAGATAAACGAGCAGCAGGGCAAACAGCACCACTGTTTTCACCGCGCGGCTGACTTTTGCGCCTGTGCCGCCGATGGCCATCGGACGGGTTTTTACCGCTTTTTCCATTACGCATCCACCTCTTTCCGCTTGCCGAGCCACACCTGGGTGACCGTGATGATGGCGACGACCGCAAACAGGATCAGTGCTTCCGCCTGACCGACGCCATATTCTTTGGAGACAAAGGTTTTCTGATAGACATGCATGGCGGCGAGCTTGGTCGAATTGTATGGTCCGCCATTGGTCAGCGAAAGGTTGAGATCATACACCATGAAGCAGCGCTGGATGGACAGAAACAGACAGATGACAAAGGACGGCACCATCAGCGGCAGCACCACGTAGCGGGTGGTCTGAACACTGGTGCAGCCATCGATGCCGGCCGCCTCAATCAGGTCGCGCGGCACACCGGTGAATCCGGCCACATAGATGATCATCATGTATCCGGAATACTGCCAGACGGTGACAATTACCATTGCCCAGAACGCTTTCGTGGGGTCGTTGAGCCATGAGGTGGAGAAAATACCGAGGCCGAGGGTTTCGCCCACCGGCACCATCACCCGGTTGAAGATGAACTGCCAGATGAAGCCGAGGATGATGCCGCCGATCAGGTTCGGGGTAAAGAAGGCGGAACGCAGGAAGCTCTGCCCCTTGATACCGCTGGTCAGCAGGTAGGCGAGCAAAAACGCGATGCCGTTGATCAGCAGCACCGAGGCTAGCACATAGCCGATGGTCAGCAGCAGAGAATGCCAGAATTCCGCATCCTGGAACGCGCTGGCGTAATTTTCAAACAAGACAAAGCCGGGATTGGCGTTGATGCCGTTCCAGTTGGTGAAGGTCAGGCCGGCGCCGTAAATAAACGGGATGACCACCACGCACAAAAACAGGAACGCAGCCGGTCCGGCGAAAATCAGGAACAGCTTGAGATTGCCAAGCTTGGTCTTTTCTTTCATGTCGGGACCTCCTTTTCCTTTTAGCGTATACAGGCCGCCGGATCAGGCGCCCTTGGATTTCCAGTAGGCTTCGATATCCTGGGCCAGCCCGGCGCGGTTATACTGGCCGTCGAGGTATTTCTGCATATAAGCGCCGACATACGACCAGTGGTCGCTGGGCAGCATCGGGCCGAAAATGGTGCGGTTTTTGTCCACATAGGCCTTGATGCTCTGACCGAGCGGGTCGGCGGGCTGCAGCGTGATGTTGGAAAAGGCCGGTACCATCTGCAGCGAGGTGACCATTGCCGCCTGGCCTTCTTCGTCGTAAACCAGCCAGTTGAGGAAGTCTTTGGCCATCTGTTGCTGCTCGGGAGTGGCTTTGACCTTGTCGATAATGATCTGTTTCGAGCCGGTGCCGATCAGATAGTTGTTGACGAAATCGTTTTCGTCATTGCCCAGCGGCAGCGGCATCAGGCCGAGTTCGGGCGGGTCCGGCAGCCCGGTCAGGAAGGCATCCAGATTCGGCCAGGCCCAGTTGCCGTTGAACCAAAAAGCCACATCACCGTCGGTCAGAAAGGAAGGGTCAAGCGAGTAATCTGCCGACAGCGGATCCTTTTTATAGTAGTTATTGGCGGCCAGCAGGTCAAAGGTATCCATCAGCTGGTTAAAGCGGGGATTATCGATCAGGCTGACCTTGCCGGCACGCAGGGAATCGACGAATGCGTCCACATCCTCGATATTTTCCGACTGGCTCTCATATAAAAAGCCGGCGTAATGGGAGCCGAGCGACCAATCCTCTTTGCTGATGAGCATCGGGGTGACGCCCTTTTCACTCAGGCGGGCAAACAGCGCGGTGAGTTTATCCAGTGTGTTGTATTCCTCCGGATGAAAAGCTTCCCCGAGTGTCTTTTCAATCAGGGTTTTGTTGTAAATCAGGCCTTTGCCCTCGATGCCCATCGGGAAGGAATATACCTTGCCGTCGATGCGGTAGGCATGGGAACCGGCATCCGCCACCCAGCGTTCATCCGACAGGTCGAGGGCACGGGTTTCCGCGATCTGCACCACATCGGTGGTGTCGAGCATGGCCAGAATCGGGGGATTGCCGGAGGTGTACATCTGCGAGATTTTCTCAAACGGGGTGGTGCCGGCCGGAGCGGCGATAATCTCCACCGTAATTCCGGTCTTTTTGGTATACAGATCGGCCACCTCTTCAAGTGCGCCCTGGATTTCGCCTTTGGAGTTCAGAAAGGTGAGGGTGTTGGCCGGGGTGGAGCTTTTGCAGCCGGACAAAAGCCCGGCGGTGAGGGCGGCGGCGGTTAATGCCGCCAGCATACGGTACTTCACGTGGCTTCCTCCTTTAGCATCCGGTTTCGATGGTGAACTGATGGGTCTTCAGGTCGGCGGTAAGCACTGCGCGGTGTTCCTGCCAGGTACGGGTAATAATCAGGCCGTGTTCGCCGGACAGCTCCACCCGGCAGTCGCCGTCGACGTGAAAGGCGGGATGTGTATTGCGCAGCCGCATCATCTCAAACAGCCTGCGCACCACCGGCCGTTCAGCTTCTCGCCGGACCTCATCCTTCGTGTAATAGTGCCGGTTGATGTCGCGCCCTTGTTTGGTCGATTCCATCAGCGCGATATCGTTTTCCCCGGCGAGCAGGCCGACATAATACACCTGCGGGATGCCCGGCGCGAAAAACTGGATTGCCCGCGCGAGCAGATAGGCGTCGTCGTTATTGCCCAGCGCGGAATAATAGGTGCAGTTGATCTGATAAATATCGAGGTTATTGTAGGCGGCGGTGTTATACACCTTTTTGACGTTGGCGCCTTTGGTAAACAGTGCTTCGCGCGTCTGTTCGATTTCCTCCTCGCTGAGCAGGTCGGCCACATCCACCACGCCGATGCCGTCGTGGGTGTCCAGGGTGGTGAACTGATGACGCGGGCAGATGTCCAGCCAGTGTTTGAGGCGGTCGCCGCGGCCGCTGTACAGGGCGTGCAACAGCAGCATCGGCAGCGCAAAGTCATATACCCAGAACCCTTTTTCCGCAATTTTCATCTGGATCGAATAATGTTCGTGGATTTCCGGAAGAATATCGACGCCGTACGACTTGACGATGTCCTCAATCGCATACAGCAGCTCCCAGATGTCCGGCTCGATGAAAAAGCAGCTGGTATCTGGTTTTTTTATAGCGTAGGCAAACGCATCCAGACGGATGACCGATGCGCCGTTTTGGCACATGTCGGTAAGCGTCTTGCGGAAAAATTCCCGCACCGACGGGGAGGAAACATTCAGGTCGATCTGTTCCTCGGCAAAGGTGCACCAGATTTTTTCAGCGGTGCCGTCCGCAAGCTGCGCTTCGATATAGGGCGCGCGCGGCTTGCGCTTATAGATTTTGTCCACCTGTTCCGGTGTGGGCTCGCCGCTCGGCCAAAAATGTTTATAGCGGATGAAAAAGTCGCGGTAGGGGGAGTTGTCGCCGTGCTGCAGAAAGTGTTGGAAATACACCGACTGCCGCGAAATGTGGTTGACCATGAAGTCGAACATCAGCGCATACTCCCGGCCGATGCTCTGGACATCGCTGAAATCGCCGAATTTTTCGTCCACGACGTCGTACCGGATCGGGGCAAAGCCGCGGTCGGCCGAGGAGGGGAAGAAGGGGAGAATGTGCACCCCGCCGACCGTCCCTTTCAGCGGACCATCGAGAAGCTCGTGCAGCTCGGTGAGATTCTGCCCCAGGCTATCGGCGTAGGTGATGAGCATAATCTGGTTTTTCATTCCATGACCATTCCTTTCTTGTGGATGAAACGGACCCGGCCCGGCAGCAGGGAAATGTTCTGCGCAACCCGGGAACAGAGATGGTTCGGTTCATCCGTTGGGCCGACGATGTGGGATTCTGACAGACGTAGGGAAAATCTCCCATTTCGGTGTCAGTATACCACGGAATGTCTTATATGTCAATCGG
>CAJKBW010000077.1 GCA_905198295.1 uncultured Oscillospiraceae bacterium
GGCGGACTGCGGGTTCCACCCGAAGGCGAAGGAACCGGCGGATAAGCTGCGGCACGGAGGATCCCGCATTGCTCTTGCCACCACCCCCATTTCCCCGGCTGCGGCGCCCGGAAGCCGTATCCGCTGGGCGGGGCTGGAGCCCGCCGACTTTGAACTGTATACCACTTACGAAAACACCGGCTTCTGCAAGCCGAATCTCGCCTATTACCGCGAACTGCTCGAGCGTCTGGACTGCTGCGCGGAGGATTGCCTGATGGTGGGCAACGATGTGGAGGAGGACATGATTGCCGCTACACTGGGCATGCCGGTATTTTTGCTGACCGACTGTCTGATCAACAAAAACAACCGGGATATCAGCGGTTATGCGCACGGCGGATTTGATGAGCTGCTGCGGTTTATCCCGAAACAAGGAGAATGAACATATGGCGAAAAGAATCGCAGTGGTGACCGACAGCAACAGCGGCATCACACAGGCTATGGCGAAGGAGCTCGGCGTTTATGTGCTGCCGATGCCGTTCGTTATCGACGGGGAAACCTATTTTGAGGATATTAGCCTATCCCAGGCGGCCTTTTACGAAAAGCTGCACGGCGATGCCGACATCTCCACTTCACAGCCGGCCGCGGGCGATGTGCTGGCGCTGTGGGACGAGGTGCTGGAGACGCATGATGCCCTGGTACATATTCCGATGTCCAGCGGGTTGTCCGGCTCCTGCGCCACGGCACTCGCGCTCGCGCAGGACTATGACGGCCGGGTGGAGGTGGTGAACAACCAGCGCATTTCGGTCACCCTCCGTCAGGCGGTCATGGATGCCCTGGCGCTGGCCGGGGCGGGAAAATCCGCCGCCGAGATCCGGGCCATTCTGGAAGAGGTCAAGTTCGAGTCGAGCATTTATATCATGCTGGACACGCTGAAATACCTCAAAAAAGGCGGCAGGATCACCCCGGCTGCCGCCGCCATTGCGACGGTGCTCAAAATCAAGCCGGTTCTGCAGATTCAGGGCGAAAAGCTCGACGCTTTTGCGAAAGCCAGAGGAGAAAAGCAGGCGCAGACGGTAATGCTCGACGCCATGCGTAAAGATATGGACAGGCGTTTCGGCGGGCCGGAGCAGCTGCGGCTTTTTGTCGCGCACACCCACAATGAAGAGGCGGCCCGTGCGTTTTCAGCCGTCATCCGCGGGGAACTGGGGCTGGATGTGACCTATTGTGACCCGCTTTCCCTGAGCGTATCCTGCCACATCGGCCCGGGGGCGCTCGCCATTGCGTGCTCAAAGAAAATTGACCGCTTTTTGTGATGCGCGGCGGCCGGGAGTGTGCCGACCAAAATAACAAAGAAGGGCGCTGCCAAATAATACATTTGGCAGCGCCCTTCTCTTATGGCAGCACGTCGGTCAGAAGCTGCCAGCTGTCGCTGTGGAGATCCTCACTGTAAGGTCCCGTATTGATGAGCAGGCGGGTGGAGTTTTTATCCTCCCGCACCCAGCCGACCCTGATGCGGTACTCCTCGCTGTATCGCGCGAGCGCGGCGAATTTCCTGGGCGAAAAGCGGTCCGCGTCCTCGCTGCCGCCCTGACGGGTGAACCCGCCCTTGATCTCGATGATCCAGGTTTCGGTTTTCCCGTCTCCTGCATCCACCCCGATCAGATAGTCGGGATAAAAGCTTTTCGGATAGCCGGTGTTATCCGGATAAACGATGGAAAAATATTCGCTGCCCTTATCGCCGTTTTTATAGAACCACTGTATGGTTCTGGAAATATCGTTGCAGTAATTTTCAAAGCGGCATTCTCCGGTCGAACGGGGACTGGCGGAAGCGAGATAGCCGGCATACACGTTCTTTTCCATGACCATCTGCGCTTTGGCCGTGCTGTTGTAGGTAAACACCGTGGTCTGCGGGATGCGGAAGGGCACCCGGGCGGTGTCCGGTACCTGTATGCGGGTCTGTTTCAGATCCGCTGCCATTGCCTCGCGCAGATATTCGCGCAGCAGACCGGCATTGTTGATGACAAAAGCATAAAGCGCCTTTACATCCAGCGACAGAATTTTGAGCGGCGAGGGAACGCGGCTGCTGAACAGCTGGCTGAGCATCGCGTTCATGGACTGGTACGGAATGCCGAGATCCAGGCCGAACTGAGCCACCTGATGATGGTATTCCCGGCCGTGCAGATGGGTGCTGATGCGTTCTTCGGCTTCAACACGGCTGAGCTTCCGGGGATCGATCCTCTCGAGCAGCCGTACCTCTCCGGACGAAAAGGTCCAGGTGACATCGACGCGGAAGGTAAAGCCGCACAGCTCGAGCCGCTTCTGGTTATCCTGCAGATTGCCGCCGACGCCGGCCTCCTGCTCAAAATACTGCCGGATCGCTTTGAGTGCCTGCCGGGCATCGCGCCCGACGGAAACTTCGGTCTTTTGCTCGGCGGTGAGGGTGATATCTTTATATTCCGGCTTGAGTTCGAGCGTACACGCGTCGGCCGCCTGCTGACTCAGCTGCTGACGCACCCCCTGCGTGAATTTGGTGTCGAAGGTATACAGATAGCAGCTATTAAGCAGTTCACTGTCATAATGCCGGCCTTCCGGCATGCGGCGGATCCGGCCGATGGTCTGCACCTCAAACACTTCGTCCATATTGCTGCGCAGCTTGACCAGAATCTGCGCGCGCGGGCAGTCCCAGCCGGTGGCCACCGCCTGCTTCATGATGACGGCGATGGGCTCCGCGTTATTCTGCTCGATCGTCTCAAGATTTTCATGCTGGTCGGACAGCCATATGGCGAGCCGTTTATTCTCGAGGGTCACATCCTGCGTTTTCAGGAATGCCTCCACATCCTGCTGCATATATTCCGCCTTATTGGGCAGCTGGATAAGGATCAGCGGATTGATGTCCAGATTGCGGGACAGGTACGCGCTGCGCAGCTTGCACTGCTTTTCGAGCGCCCGGGTGAGCAGGTAGGCAATCTGGCTGTCGGCGTGGATATGGGAGGGGAAGTCCTCATTGATGACGAGAAGGCTTTTGATCAGGCCGGAGTGGATAACGTCCCGTTCATCCACTTCAATCAGCGCCGCATCTTCTGTCAGCCGCGGCGTGGCGGAGCAGCGGATAATTTTCTCGGGAGCAAAAAGCGTCAGCAGCGCTTCGGCTTTGATCGTGTTGTTATGGTGGCTTTCGTCCACGAGCACCACAAACCGCAGCCCCTGTGTTCTGGCCGATTCCACATGTTCGGCAAAATTGACGCGTTCGCTTTCGCGCAGGGCGTTGTTGCCGGTTTTGGTCAGCTTCTCCCAGTTGACGAAGCAGGCATCGCCGCCGGCAAAGCCGTCGGTCATCACATCGTCAAGCAGCTTGGTATGCGCGCCGCGGACATAGCGGTCCATTTTGTTTTTGCTCTGTTCTTCCAGCCCGCCGGCGCCGGGGGTGAGCCAGACAAACACCACTTCCGGGTGTGCCTGGCCGTACATTTCCATAAAGCGGGTCAGCATCAGGGTCTTGCCGCTTCCGGTCGGGCTTTTCAGCACGATATTCCGTCCGGGCTGCTGCATGGTTTCATATAACCGCAGGACAGCATCGCTTTGAAATTTTTTCAGTTGATGTTCCATGTGTATGTATCCGGCCTTTCCGGCAGTCATTGCCAATTTGGTGCTCAGAGCGAAAACGCGTCATAGTAGGTATCCGGCACAAAGCGGACGCGGATGCCGTGCCGGGTCAGCAGCTCCTGCTGCTCCTGCGAGAGCAGGATATAGCCGCCGAGATACAGCGCCCGCAGCTTCGACAGCCGTTTTTTGTCCGCGAGCAGCTCCTCGAGTGCCTGATCGTCCGGCGCAATGCCGATTTTCTCCTCGTCGGCAAGGCTTTTCTGCCTTTCGAGGGCGGTCAGAGGCTCGATATGATGGAGAAGTTCAAAGGTGTACTCATCGTACAGGCGGTTTTCCACCGGCAGATGCTCCACGCGGAAATAGCGGAGAGAAGCCGCATAATTCTCCGTTTCGATCACCCGCCGGATGCGCTCATAGGTGATTTCCCGGCAGATGCCGTTTTCGTTGTTGGTGCACAGGATAAAGCGGCGGCGGCCGCCATCCTCGGCGTTGAGCTGCATGACCGCCTGGCCGGTCGTGCCGCTGCCGGCAAAACAGTCGAGCACAACCTGCGCGTTATCCACCAGGGAGATCAGCTGCCGAACAAGAGACGTCGGTTTCGGGAAACCGAAGCGGTCCAGGCCGACTTTGGCAATTTCCTTTTTGGCGTTGTCGTTGGAAAAGGCGTTGTCGGTAAAGGCCAGCGACGAGAGCAGGCTTTCCCGGTCGGTGATCTGCACCGTGTAGCCGCTGCCGGCTTTTTCAATGGACGCGTTGGCGTAGGTCTTGGTGTAAATCCGCCGGCGGCCGCGGCCTTTCTTGACCACGACAAAGCCGTTGGCCAGACCGAAATCAAATTTCTCCTGGCTCCAGCGCCATACCCAGTCCTTTTCCTTGTGTTCGCCCCGCTGCCGCCGTTCATATGCCGCGGCATCCCCGCCGGGGTAGAAGGTTTCGCCGTCCACGGTCAGCGGGAAATCCATTTTCGGGTTATACCACAGGGTGTCGTAATCGAGCGTCTGGTTGAGCTTGTAGCCGCCGCGCTGTGCGGCATATTCGTCCTGCAGCGGATAGGCCGCCGGCGATACCGCGAGGCCCTTGAACCGCGCGTGCTCCACACTGCGGGCATAGGCGAGGATATAATCGTGATTCTTGGCGATCGCCAGGCTGTGGTCCTTGCCGGAACGCTTGGTAACGCGCGGCAACAGCCCGATAAAGTTGTTTTCCCCGAACAGTTTGTCCAGGATCAGCTTGAGCTGACAGACTTCGTGGTCGTCGATGCTGATAAAGAGGACGCCCGCGGAGGACATCAGCGGCTTGATCAGTTCGAGGCGGCGCTGCATAAACGACAGCCATTTGCTGTGGCGGAACTGATCGTCCTCTCCCACATAGCGGTCGTCGTAGAGAAAGTCCTGATTGCCGGTGTTATAGGGCGGATCGATATACACCACATCCACCCGCCCGCGGTGGGTTTTCTGCAGAATCTGGAGAGCATCCAGATTGTCGCCCTCCAGCAGGAAATTCATTGTGCCTTCACGGCGGATAGCCAGCGCTTTCTCCTCGGTCAGCACCGGCAGATGGGACAGCAGGCGGTCATCCGCCGCTTCCCGGTGCTCCTCATAAACCAGCTCGTAGCGCCTTGCACGGATGGCGTTCTGCGCTTCGTTCAGGGTCGGCAGATAGGCGTCGGCTGCTTCACTGTCTTCGCGCAGCAGTATGTACTTTTTCAGGTCTTCCAGCTTCTGCAGCAGCTGTTCCCGTTTTTCTCTGGATATATTTGTGCTCATCCGCTGTCCTCCGTAGGGTTTCGGAAGTTGTTAGAGAGTTGTTACCAACTTATTATAACACAACTGACAGAAGAAAAACAGGAAAACCGCAAGATTCTCCCGTCGAAATTTGTCTTTTTGCCGCGCGGGCAGGCGGCGGCGCGCTCTTTTTGCCGAATAAAGGGCGGGTGGAGAGGGGAAAACAAAAAACCGGACAGAATGCGCGCGCATTCTGTCCGGTTTTTGCATCCTGACGATTTACTCTTTATACTCCAGCGTGCCGGTGGCGGCGGCCTTGAGGTAGGCGTTGATAAAGCCGTCGATGTCGCCGTCCATCACCGCGTTGATGTTGCCCATTTCAAAGCCGGTGCGGTGGTCCTTGGCCAGCGTATATGGCATGAACACATACGAGCGGATCTGACTGCCCCAGGCGATCTGCGACTGGTTGCCCTTGATGTCCTCGATTTTATCGAGATGCTCACGTTCCTTGATCTCGAACAGCTTCGCCTTGAGCATGGTCATCGCCATCTCGCGGTTCTGGTGCTGGCTGCGCTCGTTCTGGCAGGCCACCACGATGCCGGTGGGGATGTGGGTCAGACGCACGGCGGAGGAGGTTTTATTGATATGCTGGCCGCCGGCGCCGGACGAGCGGAACACATCCATTTTGATGTCTTCGGGACGGATGTCGATCTGGATGGTGTCGTCGAGTTCCGGCATGACCTCCAGCGCGGCAAAGGAGGTGTGCCGGCGTCCGGAGGCGTCAAACGGCGAGATGCGCACCAGGCGGTGCACGCCGGATTCCCCCTTGAGATAGCCGTACACATTTTCTCCCTCGATCACAATGGAGGCGCTTTTCAGGCCGGCCTCGTCGCCGTCGAGATAATCGAGAATCTTATAGCGGAAACCGTGGCGCTCCGCCCAGTGGGTATACATGCGATACAGCATTTCCGCCCAGTCCTGCGCCTCGGTGCCGCCGGCGCCCGCATGGAAGGATAGAATGGCGTTTTTGCCGTCGTATTCCCCGGTCAGTAGGGTGGACAGCCGCTGGCTTTCCAGCTCCGCTTCGATATGCTCGACGTTTTGGGTGCATTCGTCGAGCAGCGACAGGTCGCCCTCTTCGTCGGCCAGCTCAATGAGCGCGATGCCGTCGTGATAATCGGCGACCAGCCGGTCGTACCCTTCGATTTTGGCTTTGAGCGCGGCGTTGCGCTGGGTGACCGCCTGTGCGGTTTCCATGTTGTCCCAAAAGCCGTCCATCGCCGCCTTCTGGTCCAGTTCGGCCGATTCGCGCTTCGCCTGCGCAAGCCCCAGCGCGCCGGCAAGCTCTTCAATGTCCGGCCCGATGTTTTCCAGCCGGAGTTTTAATTCTTCAAATTGCAGCATACGGGTTGACCATTCCTTTCGCGGCATCCGATCTGGAGCCGAAGCGCAGATTCAACAGCACAAAGCCGCTGGATTTTTCTTTATTCTTACCCATTATAGTGGATAAGCCGCGGCGGGTCAAGAAAAATCTGCCTGTTTTTCGCGATTTTGCTTGACGCGGCAGGTCAAGCCTGCTATAATATTTTAGCGCTTGTTCAAAAGCGCTACATCCTTGCTCCGTCCGCCGAGGCGGGGCCATTAGACCGTGAGGAGGTGCAATAAACATGCCTACTATCAAAGCCGATTACGAAGCCGTATTCATCTTTTCCCTGAAAAACGGGGAGGAAAGCGTCACCGCGCTCAAGGAGAAGTTCCAGAGCCTGATCGCGCAGAATGCGGAGCTCGGCGACATCGACGAATGGGGTAAGCGCCGTCTGGCCTACCTGATCAACGATGAAGCCGATGGGTTCTATGTGCTGTATAACTTCAGCAGCGGCCCGGAGTTCCCGATGGAGCTCGATCGTGTCAGCCAGATCACCGACGGCGTTCTCCGTTCGCTGATCGTGCGCAAAGAGAAGTGAGAAAGGGTGGGGTTGAATGAACAACATTTGTCTGCTCGGCCGTCTGACGGCTGATCCGGAGCTTCGGCACACCCCGTCCCAGGTTGCCGTGACCAGCTTTACGGTTGCGGTTGACCGGTCGTACACCCCGAAAGGTCAGGAACGGCAGGCGGATTTCATTCCGGTTGTCGCCTGGCGTCAGACCGCTGAATTTGTCTGCCGGTATTTCCGCAAGGGGCAGCGTATCGCGCTGCAGGGCAGCCTGCAGTCCCGGTCCTACACCGACAAGGACGGCAACAAGCGCACGGCCTATGAAGTGGTGGCCGACAATGTGTTTTTTGCAGAATCCAAGAATGGCGGTGCCGCGCCGGCATCCCATTATGACACTCAGGTTCCGCAGTACAACGAGCCGCAGCCGGCGTTTTCTACCGCTTCCAGCGGGGATTTTGAGGAGATCGTCTCGGACGACGAGCTTCCGTTTTGAGGCTGTTCGGCAAGCCTGAGCCAATTTTGATGTAAAGGAGGCCTTTTCATGGCAGAGAGAGAGCGTTCCGAGCGCCCGCAGCGCGGCGGCCGCAAAGCGCGCCGCAAGGTGTGCAGCTTCTGCGTAGATAAAGTGGACAGCATCGATTACAAGGATGTTGCCCGTCTGCATCGTTTTGTTTCCGAACGCGGAAAGATCCTGCCGCGCCGTGTGACCGGTACCTGCGCACGCCATCAGCGTGCGATGACCGTGGCGATCAAGCGTGCGCGCCACATCGCGCTAATGCCCTATACCAGCGAATAAGCGGTGATGAAAACCCCCGCCGGATAAAGTCCGGCGGGGGTTTTGTTGTATAGAGAACCCCCGGCTCAGCCGGGGGTCCCGTAGAGCTTTAGGGATGGATATAGAAAAAAGAAGAAACAGGGGGCGGCGAAAAAAGGAAGCAGAAAAAGGAAAGCGAGAAGAAGGCAATAATGTGGAGGCGGAGATGCGGATCATCGAAGCCGTGCAGCGCCCCTCTTTTTTAGGAAATCCGAAAGAATAGAAGCTGTTTGAATCGAGAGAGGGGAAGGGGGGAGCGCCGCGTGGCAAGTCGGCTTCTTCACACACCTTTTGCGGAGCCTTTCAGGCGTTTTCTGTAATGCCACCGATTTACTATCGGCACCTCCAGAAACGAGTCGCCGGTGCCAGTTCGCAGCTTGTTTTACAGAATTGAAAACGGTAGTTTATCGAGGCTGTAGAAGAGCATTTTCGCTGGGGAAGCCATGCTTGGCTAGACCAAAAGAATATTGACAATTATACATATATAGTGTAAAATTACACTATAAATTGTTTCGGGTGTTGAAATGGATAAATCGGAATTTGTATCGCTTTGCGATGCTAAAATAAAATTAGTGCGCGCTGAATATTCCCTCAGTCAGGATAAAATGGCGCTGATGCTCGGTATATCCAAGAAAACCCTGGTGGAGATTGAAAAGGGCCGATCCTCCCTCGGCTGGACCGGCAGTGTAGCGCTGTGCTCAATTTTTGAAAATAGCGAGATCATCGCGGCTGTATTCGGCGGCCGTCCCAACGATATTATCCCGGCTCTGGCATGGAACGGAAGCGAGCCGGTATATCCGAAGACGCTGGGCGGCCGCGTCTGGTGGCAGACCATTGTGGAAAATAAACGGTATATAATTCAGCAACATATTCTGTTTCAGCATTTTCGGCTGTTGACTGCTGACGGCAGGCGGATCGCCTCTTCCTTTGTTCTGGAAGACCTGAAAAAACAGTTTAACAAGATCGAATCAGAAGCGGAGGAATCTTTATGATGGTTGTATTGCTGTTTGCCGCCGCTGCTGTTATTGTCGTGCTTGCCCTGCTTAACGTCAAAGTAGATGCGCTTAAGCAGGAAAACCGTCAGCTGAAGCAACAGGTGGAACAGCTTTGGCGTTTTATCCGGGAACGCGGTCAGCAGGAATACGTTTCCTCCGAAAAGGATACGCCGCCTGCTGTGGTCAATCCGGCGTCGTCACCTGACCAGCCCGCGTCGCCGCAGCCGGTGCCTGTCTGGATGCCGGCGGCGCCCGCCGTTATTTATCCGGCGCCGCCTGCTGCTCAGCCCGCATCGCCGCAACCGGTGTCTGTCTGGATGCCGGCGCCGCCTGCCGCTGTTAATCCGGTGCCGCCTGCTGCTCAACCCGTGCCGATACAGCCGGTTCCTGTATGGACGCCGGCAGCGTCTGCCGCTGCCAGTCCGGTGCGGCCTGCCGCGCAGCCCGCATCGCCGCAGTCGGTTCCCGCTTGGATATCGGCATCACAGCCGGTCCATCCTGCACCGGTTGCCGCCACCAAAAAGGAGGGCACTCCGGGGCGGATGGAGAACTGGTTTGGACGAAATGTATTAGGGATTGCGGCGTCCATTCTGTTCTTTATCGGCCTGATTGTCTTTGCCGTGTGGATTTATAAGGATATCTCCAACGTGGTAAAAGTCATTCTGATGTATGCCATCAGTACGGGCATAACAACTGCCGGCATATTGCTGGCCAGGCGCCGCAGGAATACGTTTACGCTGATTCTTTCGGGGTGCGGCAGTGGCTTGCTGTTTATCTCGATATTGCTGACGCATGTGCATTTCGGCTATTTCAATGACATTGTCACGTTCGGCCTGTTGCTGCTCTGGCTGATTGCCGCCTTAGTGCTGTCAAAACTGCTCAACTCCACACTCATCAGCATAGTGGCGCACACCGGCATGGGTATATCGATCTGTTTTGCCTATGCGGCGGGGCTGAAAGATGATAAGCTGGTTATGCTTCTGGTTTATCAGGCTACTTCAATTGCGGTGATTCTGTTGGGGAATATCCTGTGCTGCCGGAAAACCTATCGGTTTGGCCTGTTTCTTTCGGTCGCGGTAACGCTGGCGGCGGGAGCTTTCATGGTGAGCCGTTTTATCGGGGGCCTGCCGCTTTCTGAGGGCGCGTTTCCCCGGACAGGGCTGCCGGACTGGGGTGTAGCCTCGTCCTTTTTTGCCCAGTTCCTGTGCGTATCCTTTTTGTCCTATCTGCTGGCGGTATCAACAACCCGGCTGGAAAGTGCCGCCGCCCGTATGGGGATTCATATCGCGAGTAAGACGCTTTGGGCGGCCGCTTTTTATCAGAACGTGCTGATGGTGGTTTTCCGCCTTGGCTACGCCGGCGCTGCGGGCAGCTCCTCCGCCCGGGTCACTGCGGCTTGGATCATGGCGGCCGTAGGGATGGGAATTCTGCTGCTGAACGCTCTACTTTCCCTGTTTATGAGCACGAAGCTGAATTTTGACAGGCGTCTGACCACACTGACCGTCATTTTGTCGGGCTGCTTATGTGCAGTTTTGCTGTTTGTGGTTTGGCAGTACAGTATGTCCTGTCTCGCCGAGCCGCGCCTGCCCTGGCTGATCGTACCTGCCGTATTGCTGCTGCTGACCGGGATACGGTGGAAAAACAATGCCTGCACCATAGCGGCAGACGTCCTGCTCGGCGTGGAATGGTTCCTTATGTCCATTTGGGGCTTCCATGAATTGACACGCTTTGGAACGGTGGCGCTGCCGCTGCTGTATATGGTGCTCTATGCCGCCCTGCTTTGGGGACAGTGGGCTTTCCGTCCCGGGAAAACGCGGGCGAAGCAATTTGCCGGGATGCGCATTTTCACTTATTTCTTCCTGCAGGGAACCGTTTTTATTATTATGCTCGGTTCCGGATACCGTTACTGGGGTGTTTCGCTGCTTCTGGCGCTGACGGTGTTTAATGTTTTGCTCTGTCTTTTCCGCTATGACCGCGGGGAAAACCCGGCACCGGCGTATTGCATGCGTACGGTTGAGGTGCTGCTGTTAAGCGTCAATGCAGCGACTGTTGCCTTTGTTTCCCCTCGAGATGTGACGGAAGAGGTTTTGTACGGTATATTGGCGGTGTTTACCGCCATCTATGCCTTCTGCCGTCTGCCGCTTACCCTGGGGCGGGGAAATATGGCGCAGGATATTTATACGGGAATCAAATTCACGGTGCTGACACTCGCGTTTTTGCAGGGCTTTACGCCCTGGTTTGCATGGAGCTATGTTCTGACGCTGGTGACGATGGGTACATTTCTGTTTTCGCTGATTGTCGGGTATTGGAGAAAGGTGCAGGGGCTGGTTCATTATGCCCTGATTGCGGCGACACTCTGGACACTAAAGCTGCTTTATGATTTTTCGTCCAGTGATTCTCTGTCCTTCCTGATTTCCATCTTCGGTACAAGCCTCGTACTGTTTGGTATGCAGGTGCTGTATGAGAAGCTCGATGCCGACAAGCGGTACGCTTATTCCAGTGCCCTGCGTGCCGTTCAGCATGTGATGCTGGCGGTTTCGGCGCTGCTCATTGCTTTTGTGCCGTATCAGGGAACCGCAGAAACCGTCGTCAGCGTACTGCTGGCCGTGCTGTCAATGGCCTGGGCTTTCTGGCGGACGCCGAAGTCTCTGGGCCGTTCTACCCGTCAGGAAGACGTTCTGGAGGGAATTAAGCTCACCGTGTTGGTGCTGGCGGTGGTACAAGGGTATACGGATTGGTTTGCAAGCGCTTATGTCCTCAGCCTGATTTGCATGCTCACCGCCCTGACCTGCATCATTGCGGGTTTTGTCAGACACACAGGCGGTCTGCGGCTGTATGGCCTGGTGCTGACGATGGTCTGTGTTTTAAAGCTGGTGACCTGGGATGTTGCGGGGCTGGAAACACTGCTGCGGATTCTTTCAATGGTCGGCGGCGGGGTGATCTGCTTTGTTATCAGCGCGATTTACAGTTATTCGGTGAAACGTTTGTCTATTTCAGCAAAAGACGCCAGGGAAACGGAAGGGGATCCCGAGGAACCTTCGACGGAATAACCGGCGTAAACGCTTTTTCGGTGCAGCATAGTCCCAGACCTGCGGTCGGCGGTTCACAATGAGCTGCCGGCCGCTTTTTGATTTTGGTGTCCTGGATGTCTTTGGTTTCGTAGATGACGGAAAACTTATCGTTTAATTCCTCTATATAAACACTATCAACTTATGGCCTTTTCCAGCATCTTGATAGTGTCGATTACATGGTTGTTGGAGAAAACCTGTGATCCGGATGTTTAACGGGCTTTATGCAAAAACAGCCCTCCGTTTTGGAGGGCTGTTTTTGTATCTCATCAGAAAAGACGGGATTCATGCGGTTCCCGTTTTTTCTGTTTCTAAAGTTATAGTACAGTGGAATCCGGGGACTATAAATTTGAAACTTACAGGGAGGTTAAGGATATGAAACAAGATTATGCAGCAGAAATACGAGGGTTTGAGCAAAACATGATTGCAGAAGAAAAAAGCGCTGCGACCATAGACAAATATCTGCGGGACGTTCACGGCTTTTGTTCCCATCTGTCCGGGCGCCGGATCAGCAAGGAGGAAACCGTTGCCTACAAGGAAGACCTGACATCGCGGTATGCCCCAGCGAGTGTCAATTCCATGCTGATTGCGATAAACCGCTTTCTGCGGTTTATCGGATTGCCGGACTGCTGTGTCCGTCCCCTGAAAATCCAGCGGCAGATTTTCTGCAACGAGGACAGGGAGCTGACCAGGCACGAGCTGCACCAACTGGTGGGTGCAGCGGGGAACAGCCGGCTGTCACTGGTCATTCAAACCATCTGTGGTACCGGGATCCGGGTGTCCGAGCTGCAGTATATCACAGTCGAAGCGGTGCGCGCGGGCCGGGCGGTGGTGAACTGCAAAAATAAGACGCGGGTCATTTTCATTCCCGCGTCACTGCAGAAGCTGCTGCATTTGTATATAAAAAAATCCGGCATATCAGCCGGAACGGTATTTGTAACAAGAAATGGTAAGCCGTTAAACCGGCGAAACATCTGGCGGGACATGAAAGCGCTGTGCCAACAGGCGGGCGTATCACCGAACAAAGTGTTTCCGCACAATCTGCGACATCTTTTTGCCCGCACCTTTTACCAGGTGGAAAAGGACATTGTCCGTCTGGCGGATCTGCTGGGGCACAGCAGCATTGATACCACCCGCATCTACACCATAGAAACCGGCAACGAGCACAGACAGCGGATGGAACGGGTGGAAAAATTGCTGATGACATAAGAATGATTATGTCGC
>CAJKBW010000078.1 GCA_905198295.1 uncultured Oscillospiraceae bacterium
AAATGGCCTGCCAGCCGCTTGGCTGTTTATTCGCCGGCTTTCATGGATTCCACCATGTCGACCGCCTTCAGTTTCCGGTACATTACCAGGTTGACCAGTGCAGAAAACAGCATCGTCAGCACGGCGGCAAAGATATAGCTGGTCCATTTAATGGTGCGCCCAAACATCACCATATCCACTTCCGCTGTTTTTACCACAAAGGCGTGCAGGAAAATGCCGAATACCAACCCGGCTGCCGTGCCGATCAGGCTCAGCAGAAGCGTTTCCCGATAGACATAAGCGCTTACCTCACGGTTGTGGAACCCAAGCACCTTGATAGTAGCGATTTCTTTCTGCCGTTCGGTAATGTTGATATTGGTGAGGTTGTACAGCACCACGAATGCCAGCAGGCCGGCGGAAATGATTAGGACAATCACGATATAATCGATGTTGCTGATGACATCCGCAAAAGAGCTGCTCAGATCGGTGGTGAACTGCACGGAGGATACATCATCGATCTCCAGAAGGGTCTTCGACAAGGTGTCCCGCGCCTGTGATGAGGCATCGGTGAGAATACCCAGAACAGTGGCATACTCTGGTATGTCGCCGTAAAGCGACGTGTACAGCGTGGGCGACATATAAGCGTAGCTGTACAGATAGTTTTCGGTTACACCACTGACCGTGGCGGAGGCCGCTTTTCCATCGGCATTTTTTATGGTGATGGAGGAGCCGGCCCGTACACCAAGCTGTTCTGCGAGCTTTTCGGTGAGTACGACCTGATCCTCGGTAAAGGCCAGTGCTTCACCGGTTTTACGGTTTTGCAGATGAATGAACTGCGGCAGGTCGGCAGTTCGTTCCGGCACGAACAGGGTGACATCCTTCGTGGTGTCGTCAACCGTAACTTCACCGTTTTCCTGATGCACCGGCAGGAAGCTTTCTACTTTGCCGGTATCGTCTAAAACAGCCCGAAGTGCCGGCTCCTGCAAGGCTTTGCCGTCCTTCAGCGAGGCCGTCATATTGTACTGACAAATATCTTCATACTGTTTGCCGATGATATCCTGAATGGAATCCCGCAGACCAAAACCGGTCAGCAGAAGTCCCGTACAGCCGGCGATGCCGATCACGGTCATAAAAAAGCGTTTTTTATAGCGCAGAAGATTGCGCACCGTCACCTTTTTGGTGAAGCTGAGATGCTTCCAGATGAAGGGGATGTGCTCGAGAAATACCCGCTTGCCGGGCTTCGGGGCACGGGGGAGCATCAGCCGTGCAGGGCACTCCATCAGGGTGCTGTAACAGGCACCGACGGTGGCCAGCAGGGTGCAGATAACCGCCGCCAGCGAGGAGATCAGCGCATAGGGGACGCGGAAAGGCGCGCTGAAAGCAGGCAGGGTATACATGATGTCGTAGGCTCCCCAGATTACCCGCGGGAACACCTGAAAGCCGACCACCAGCCCGAAAAAGCTGCCGAGAATGCTGGCTGCCGCGGCATACAGCACATATTTCATCGCAATGGTCAGCTTGCTGTACCCGAGCGCCTTGAGAGTACCGATCTGGGTGCGCTGTTCCTCGATCATGCGGGTCATGGTGGTCAGGGCGACCAGCGCGGCAACCAGAAAGAAGAATACCGGGAATACCTTGGCGATCGCCTCCACCTTGTCGGCGTTGCTGCCGAAGCTGACATAGCTGACCACCGTATCGCGGCCGAGTACATACCATTCCGGCATTTCGATGGCATCGATATCCGCCTGCGCGTCGTTGAGCTTCTCAAGAGCATCCTGCAGCTCTTCGTCCGCCTGCTGCTTGTTCTTTTCGTATTCCGCTTCACCGTCGGCGAGTTCCCGCTCGGCATCCCTGAGCTGCTCTTCGCCGGACAAAATTTCCGCCTCGGCGTCATCCAGTTTGTTCTGTGCGGCGGCAAATTCGGCTTCCGCCTGTTTTTTGCCGTCGGCGAGTTCCTGTTCACCGGCCAGCAGAAGATTTTCCTGCTGCTGAGCAAGCGCCGCTTTTTCCTCGTAGTCCCTGAGCGCCGCCGCGTAGGCTGTTTTTCCGCTTTCCAGCTGCGGCTGAAGCTGTGCCGCCTGTTCGGTCAGCCCGGCTTCCAGAAGAGCGGCGATGGTGGCCTCGAGCTTATCCAG
This sequence comes from uncultured Oscillospiraceae bacterium, assembly GCA_905198295.1. Taxonomy (GTDB): domain Bacteria; phylum Bacillota; class Clostridia; order Oscillospirales; family Acutalibacteraceae; genus UMGS1591. The sequence continues at coordinate 2,115 of CAJKBW010000078.1, forward strand.
CTCGCTCTTGGAACTGTCCAGCTGCTGCTTATAGAGGGCAAGCCCGTTTTTGGCTTCGTCAAGTGCGGCCCTGCCGTCTTCGATCTCCTGCTCCTTTTCTGCGATAGTTGCGGCATACGCATCCTTCTGCTTTTGCAGCTCAGCTTTCCCGCTTTCCCACTCCGCACGTCCGCTTTCCAATGCAGACTTGCCGTCTTCGATATCCTGGCGGGCCTGCTCCAGCTGCTGGAAGGCGTCCGCCAGCTTGTCGTCCGCTTCCTGCTTGCTGTCGTTATATTCCTGCCGGGCATCGTCCAGTTCTTCCTGCGCTTCACCGACCACGTCGTTGTAGCGGATTTCGGCCCGTTCATCCGACAGATCCTTCAGGCGGTCTTTTACCGGCTGAATTACGTCGGTATAGTTGTCTGAATAGGTGAGCAGGTCCTTGGCGCTGTTAACCGTCAGATAGATTTCGGTATACACCTCGGAAGAAAAGGCCTCCTGAGGAACATACAGCACCACCTGAACGCTGCCGGTGCCGATCGAGCTGGTTTCCTTTTCCACCGAGAAATAATAGGTACTGTGCACCGTGCCGACGACCGTAAACTCTTTTACGGCCAGCATGCCTTCATCTTCGTTTCCGGTTACCGTGACGACCGAACCCGGCGTGATGCCGGTGCTGCCTATCTGATCGGTAACCACCACACACTCATCCGCTTTTTCGGGCAGGCGCCCGTCCACCAGTTGCACCCGATTGAGATAAGCGGCATTCTCTTGTCCGAACGGCAGGCTGTGGAAGCGGGTGACGACATCCGCGCGTTCGTCGATATTGGTTAACTTATCGGTGTTATAGGCGGGCATAACCGCCTGCACGCCCTCGGTTTCCCGCAGCACGGCACAGTCGTCGTCGGTCAGCCCCAGCGTGGAAACCACACGAAGATCCATCAGGTCGTTTTCATCATAATAGCGGTCCATCGATAACCGCATATCCGGCGTGGTGGCGAGAAGCCCGGCCAAGAAGCCGACGCCGAGCGCGACGATGGCGAAAATAGCCAGAAACCGGCTCAGGCTTTGCCGTACTTCGCGGTAAAGCGTCTTACGGAATGTCCTTTTCACGGTTACCACTCAATCCTTTCCACCGGCGTCGGATTCGGATTGACCTCATTGGACAGAATCGTACCGCTTTTTACCCGGATAATGCGGTCGGCCATACCGGTGAGCGCCTGGTTGTGGGTGATGACGATAACCGTGCGTCCGGTATTGCGGCAGGTGTCCTGCAGCAGCTTGAGGATGGTTTTGCCGGTGTTGTAGTCGAGCGCGCCGGTGGGTTCGTCGCACAGCAGGATTTTTGGATTTTTGGCCAGCGCACGGGCAATCGATACCCGCTGCTGCTCGCCGCCCGACAACTGTGCAGGAAAATTGTTGAGACGGTTTTCCAGGCCGACTTCTTTGAGCATTTCGCGTGCGTCCAGCGGGTCACGGCAGATTTCCGAGGCCAGCTCGACATTTTCGAGGGCAGTCAGGTTCTGCACAAGATTGTAAAACTGAAACACAAACCCGACATCATAGCGGCGGTATTCGGTCAGCTGCTTCTGATTGTAGCGGCTGACCTCATTGCCGTCGAGCCAGATGGAGCCCTCATCGCAGGTGTCCATACCGCCGAGCATGTTCAGAATGGTGGTTTTGCCCGCGCCGCTGGGACCGACGATTACGGTAAATTCGCCTTTTTCAATATGAAAGGACACTTTATTGGCGGCAGCGATCCGCTGCTCGCCCATCTGATAGTACTTGCAGACGTCCTGAAAACAAACAAAACCTTCCATATGGTTTCCGCCCCTTTTCTCATCCTTTGCTTTTATTCTTATTCTACAACCACAGGGCGGAAAATTTGTGAATAGACTGCTAAAGTTTTCACCTATTTTGCAGATGAGCGGCCGCAGCGGCGCCGATTTCGTGGAGAGAATCACCGTTTGGACCGCGCAGGGCGAATTCCTGCGCATAATCGGGAAGCATTTCAGTCATACAGGCCCGGTAGCGCAGCGGGACATGCTGCATCTGCAGCCGGAGATTCTGCCGTTCGCGGATGGTTATGCTCTCGTAGAAGGTCTTCCAGAGCCGGCGCCAGGCGGTTTCTCCCTCATCGAAGCCGGGCAGGTGCAGGGAGGAAGCATCCGCAAGCACCCATTCGTGCGTATCGAATACACCGACCGTCTGATGGGTGCGGTCGTGCATGAGGAAGGGCTGGATCTGGTAGCGGGCGGTGAAATGCGGCATAAGCAGCGGCAGCACAAACCCTTTCGGTTCAATTGCGGCGTAATAAATCCCGCCGTCCAGACGGGAAAAACGGACAAACTGAATCAGATGCCCGACCTCATTTCCCAGACGCAGCGCGAGTGCATTCACCTCAGCAACGCAATCGGCCGTGAGGCTGTGGACGATAGCGGTACCGATGCGCATGCCAAGGCGGATGTAACGGTACAGGGCGGCGCTGCCGGAGGGGCTTTCGGCCAAAAAAGCCTTCCACACTGTTTCATAAGCCTCCTGACCCATGATGCGGCGTATTCCCCCGGCGGTACGTTGTGCCTGTGCGTCGTCGGTTTCCACGGGCAGATAGGTCACCCCGAACTGCTGCTGTACCCCGTCCTGCGGCTCTACCGAAAGGGGTGCCGGCCGATGAAGATAGGATACAAATACCGCGCTGAGAAATCCGTCGAAGCTGCCATCGTACAGCAGCACTACATCTGACCGGTCAGGCATTGCTGACGCACCTCCTTTTCCGGCAGCAGACCGGTGACATCGGTCCAGGACAGCTGCTGTCCGAGACTGTCCGGCATCCGGTCGGGCGAAATCCGGTTGCCGGTGACCAGATTGCGATAAATGGATTCAGGGACGAAACGCACGCCGGGCATCATCTGCCCGCGGCAGGTGATGAAATAGGCGGCACGCTTGAGAACGACGCCGAGCTTTTTCAGCCCTTCAAAGGACAGCGCACCTGCCCGGCGGGCGGACAGGATACGGGCAGCGGACTTGACGCCGATTCCCGGCACCCGCAGCAGCATTTCCTTGTCCGCGCGGTTGACCTCGACCGGAAACTGGTCGAGATGCCGCAGCGCCCAGTGGCATTTCGGATCCAGCAGCGGATCAAGCGAGGGATGCGCCTCGTCGAGCAGCTCTTCCACATGAAATCCGTAAAAGCGCATCAGCCAGTCCACCTGATACAGCCGGTGCTCCCGCAGCAGCGGCGGCGGAACATTCTGCGGCAGCAGCGCATTGGTGCCCACCGGAATATAGGCGGAGAAAAAGACCCGTTTGAGGGCATACTTTTTATACAGGCTCTGCGACAGGCGCAGAATCTGAAAATCGGTGTCCGGCGTGGCGCCGATGATCATCTGTGTGCTTTGTCCAGCCGGTACGAAAGAGGGCGCGTGCCGATAAACAGCGAGTTCCTCCTTGTTTTGCCGGATCCCGTCCCGGATGCGGGTCATCGGCATCAGGATGGCGTCTTTGGTCTTGTTGGGCGCAAACGCCGAGAGGCTGCGTTCGCTCGGCATTTCGATATTGACACTCATCCGGTCGCAGAGCATGCCGAGCTTCTGTACCAGCTCCGGCGAACAGCCCGGGATGGCCTTGGCATGGATGTAGCCGTTGAAGCGGTATTCCCCGCGCAGCAGCTCCAGCACCCGGCACATCTGTTCCATCGTGTAGTCTGGGTTTTTGCGCACACCGGAGCTCAAAAACAACCCCTCGATATAGTTCCGGCGGTAAAACTCAATGGTCAGTGTGGCCAGCTCCTCCGGCGTAAAGCTGGCGCGCGGCACGTCGTTTGAACAGCGGTTGACGCAGTACTGGCAGTCATAGATGCAGCTATTGGACATGAGCACCTTGAGCAGCGCGATACAGCGGCCGTCTGCCGAAAAGCTGTGGCAGATGCCTGCGATGGCGGTGGTGCCGAGCATGCCGGGTTTGGGCCCGCGATCCACCCCGCTGGAGGTGCAGGCGACGTCGTATTTGGCGGAATCGGTAAGGATCTGCAGCTTATCCATGAGCTCCAAGGCGGGCCCCTCCTTTATAATGTCAGATATAGTATAGAACATTCGTTCTAAAATGTCAAACGTTTGTTCTTTACCGGCTTGGAAAAATCCAAAAGAAAAGGCAGCTTTCGGAGAAAAACGGGAAATACTTTTGAAGAGATAGGTGTTCCGTTACGGACGGAAAACGCTTTTTTCCGTCCGTAACGGTATGAGCTTGCGACGCAGGCAAGAAAGGAATGGGCAGAAACATGCAGTACGGCAGATTTGACGACGAACGGCGGGAGTACGTGGTGGAGCGGGTGGACACACCGGTTTCCTGGACGAATTATATCGGGGTGAACGACTACTGTGCCGTTCTCAATCAGACGGCGGGCGGCTATTCCTTTTACCGTTCGCCGCAGTATCACCGGGTGACGCGTTTCCGGCCGAACGGTGTACCGCTGGACCGGCCGGGACATTATGTGTATCTGCGGGACGACGACACCGGCGACTACTGGTCGGTGTCCTGGCAGCCGGTGGGGAAGCCGCTCGATGAAGCGAAATACACCTGCCGGCACGGCTTGTCATACAGCCGCTATCAGTGCACGTACAGCGGTATCGCTGCCGAACAGGCGGTGTTCGTCCCGCTTGGTGATCCGGTGGAGCTGTGGGATGTGCGGGTGAGCAACACCACGGAACGGCCGCGCCGGCTGAGCGTATACGGGTATATCGAGTGGTCGTATCATCACATTGAGATGGACAATCAGAATTTCCAGATGTCCAACTATGCTTCCGGCAGCGCGTATGAGGACGACGCGGTGCTGTATGATCTGTTTTATGAGGAGTTCGGCTATCAGTTTTTTACCGCGAATTTCCGGCCGGACGGGTTTGATGCGCTGCGGGACAGCTTTATCGGCATATATCACGACGAAAGCAACCCGGTCGGGGTCATCCGCGGCGGGCTGTCGGGAAGCTACGAAAAAACCGGCAATCACTGCGCTGCTCTGCAGAAGCATATCACACTCGCCCCCGGGGAAGAGGTGCGGCTGATTTTTATGCTCGGCCAGGGCCGCGCCGAGGCCGCGCGGGCAGCGCGGGAGCGCTATGGCAAACCGGAGGCGGCAGACCGCTGTTTTGCCGATCTGGCGGCCTACTGGGACGATAAGCTGTCCCGGCTGCAGGTGAATACCCCCAATGCCGGGATGAATACCGCGCTCAATATCTGGAATCTCTACCAAAGCGAGGTCAACATCCTGTTTTCCCGTTTTGCCTCTTTTATCGAGGTGGGCGGACGTACCGGCCTGGGGTACCGCGATACGGCACAGGATGCGATGTGCGTGCCGCATTCCAACCCGCAGAAATGCCGGCAGCGGCTGATCGAGCTGCTGCGCGGGGAAACGCAGGCGGGCTATGGCCTGCACCTGTTTCAGCCGGAGTGGTTCGATCCGGACCGCGATGAACCGAAGCCGTTCCGTTCGCCGACCGTTGTGCCGGAGGTGAATGTGCGGGACATCATCAGCGATGATTTGAAAAATGTATGCTCGGATGACGCGCTGTGGCTGGTGCCGGCGGTTGTGGAATATATCAAGGAAACCGGCGAGGAGTCGTTTTTGGAGGAAACGTTTGGCTATGCGGACGGCGGCAGCGGCACGGTGTACGAACATCTGACCCGCATCCTGGACTTTACCGCCCGGCAGGTGGGGCAAAACGGCATTGCCAAGGGGCTGCGCGCCGACTGGAACGACTGCCTCAACCTGGGAGGCGGAGAGAGCGCGATGGTCAGCTTCCTGCATGTCTGGGCGATCGAGGCCTTTCTGGAGCTTGCGCACCGCTGCGGCCGGCAGGAGGACGTCGAACGCTACAACGCTATGGCAGATGAAGTACGCGCCGCCTGCGAGCGGGTACTGTGGGACGGAAAATGGTATATCCGCGGCATCACCGCTTCCGGCCGGAAGATCGGCACCAGCGAAGATGCCGAGGGAAAGGTGCATATGGAGTCGAACACCTGGGCGGTGATCTCCGGCGTGGCGCAGGGCGAACGGGCTGTTTCCGCGATGAACAGCGTGGACGAGTATCTGTATACGCCGTACGGTCTGCTGCTCAATGCGCCGTCGTATACGGTGCCGGATGATGAGATCGGTTTTGTCACGCGGGTATATCCCGGGGTCAAGGAAAACGGTGCGATTTTCAGCCATCCGAACCCGTGGGCGTGGGTGGCGGAGGCTAAACTCGGCCGCGGTGACCGCGCGATGAAATTCTACAACGCGCTGCTGCCGCAGAACCAGAACGACTGCATCGAGGTGCGGCAGGCCGAGCCGTATTCCTACTGTCAGTTTGTCATGGGCAAGGATCATACCGCCTTTGGCCGGGCGCGGCATCCCTTTATGACCGGCTCCGGCGGCTGGGCATATTTTGCCGCCACCCGCTGGCTGCTCGGTGTGCGCCCGGATTTCGACGGGCTGTGGATCGATCCCTGCATTCCCTCCGCCTGGAAGGGGTTTTCGGTTGTCCGCCGCTGGCGCGGCACGGAATACCGGATTACGGTGCATAACCCGGACGGCCGGCAGAAGGGCGTCCGCCGGCTGCTGGTGGACGGCCGGGAGCTGGCGGGGAGCAAAATTCCGCTGTATCCCGCGAAAAGCACGGTGCGGGTTACGGCGTATATGTAACGGAAAGGAATGGGCATGACCATGATACACTTCGGAACGGGCGGCTGGCGGGCGATCATCGGAGAGGACTTTACCAAAGCGAATGTCTGCCGGCTGACCTGTGCACTGGCACGGAAAATGAAGGAAGAGGGAACGGACCGCAACGGTTTTGTCATCGGCTATGACCGCCGCTTTTTATCGCGGGAAGCCGCACGGTGGGCGGCGGAGGTGATGGCCGGTGAACAGATTCCCTGTCGGCTTATCAACCGGGAAGCGCCCACACCGCTGATTATGTTTGCGGTCGGCTATTACGGCATGCCGTATGGGCTGGCGGTGACCGCCAGCCATAATCCGGCCCTGTACAATGGGATTAAGGTATTTATGCAGGGCGGCCGGGATGCGGATGAAACGCTGACCGATGCGCTGGAAACGATCATTGCCGAACTGGACGACCGCAGCATCCCCAGTGTCCCATACGAGCAGGCCGTGGCTGAGGGCCGGGTGGAGGAGGTAGACCCGCTCAACCCGTACTTGGATTCCATTATCCGTTCGGTTAATATGGATGCCATCCGCAGCCGCGGGCTGCGGGTCGTCCTTGACCCGATGTACGGCGTGTCCCGCACCTCGCTGCAGACTATCCTGCTTACCGCGCGCTGCGATGTGGACGTAATCCATGAGCGGCACGATACGCTTTTCGGCGGTCGTCTTCCGGCGCCGAACCGGCAGACGCTTTCCGCCCTGCGCAGCGTCGTGCTCGAAAGAGGAGCGGATATCGGCATCGCGACCGACGGCGACGCCGACCGGCTCGGCATCATCGATGACCGCGGACAATTTGTCCATCCGAACCAGGTGCTGGTGATCCTGTATTATTACCTGCTCAAATATAAGGGCTGGCACGGTCCGGCGGTGCGCAACATCGCGACAACGCATCTGCTGGACAAGGTGGCGGCGGCTTTCGGTGAGCGGTGCTATGAGGTGCCGGTCGGGTTTAAGCATATTTCCGCCATGATGCTGAAAACCCATGCGGTCATCGGCGGCGAATCCTCCGGCGGACTGACGGTGCGCGGGCATATTCAGGGCAAGGACGGTATATATGCGGCAGCGCTGCTGGTGGAGATGCTGGCGGTCACCGGCAGGAAGCTGTCGCAGATTTATGACGATATTCTGGCGGAATACGGCTCACTCGTGATGGTTGAGCGGGATTATCGTTTTACCGCGCAGCGCCGGGCCGAAATGCAGAGATTGCTGCTGGAGGATAAACAGCTGCCGGAATTTTCCGAGCAGATCGAAAAAGTGTCCTATCTCGACGGCTGCAAGGTGTATTTCGCGGGCGGGGGATGGATCATTGCGCGTTTTTCCGGCACCGAGCCGCTGCTGCGGATCTTCTGTGAAAAGGAGAGCCGGGAACAAGCCGATGCCATATGCGACCAGATGCAGCAGTTTTTGGGGCTGTAAGGCCGCTGCCGAATGGTATAGGGGATGCGTATTTGCTTTTTTTCGGGGAAGGCTATTTTTGCGGATTGCTTCAGAAACCGAAAGGCATTTGAAGACAACCGAAAAAACGCCGCCTCCTGAATAAGATGAGCGGCGCATGAATGCGATATGGCAACAAAGCATAAAGGGGGAAATGGGATGAGACGAGCCATTGCACTGGGACTGTCCGCCCTGATGTGTACAGCCCTGCTTTCCGGCTGCAGCCGGGAGACGGACGAAGGCGGCAAAAAAGTAACGCTGAAGGTTGTCACACAGTTTGGCGGCGAGGATCCGAATACCGAGCTGTTCAATACGATGATCCGGGAATGGGAGAACAAGACCGGCAACAAGGTGACCAACAATTCCGATAAAGCGGATAACGAATGGAAATCCAAGGTGATCGCGGATTTCACCACCGGCGGTGAGCCGGACGTCATGTTTTTCTTTAACGGCACGGTAGCCGAACCGATTTTGGATAAGATCGTAACGGTGGATGAAATTCAGAAGGAAGATCCGGAATACGGCAAAAATATCCGCTCAGCGGTCATGAACGCCGCGGGGAACCTTGATGCCGAGGGACGGCCGATTTCGGTGCCGATGACCGGTATCGCTGAAGGGCTGTTTTGCAACAAAACCCTGTTTGCGCAGTATAACCTCGAGCTGCCGAGCGACTGGGCAAGCTTTATGAAAGCGATTGAGACGTTCAAAAGCAACGGTGTGATTCCGATTGCCGCCTCGCTGGGCGGCGAGGCGCACTATTTCTTTGATCACCTGCTGCTTGCGGTCGGCGGCGATGAGGCGCTGGCCGTGAACCCGACAACCGAAGCAGAGGTACCGGCCTCCTGGGCCAAGGGGCTCAGCCTGCTGAAAACGATGTACGACGCCGGCGCTTTTCCGAAGGATACCGCCTCGATTAAGGGAGACGACGCCAGAATCTATTTCCGCCGGGGCGAGGCGGCGATGTATCTCGACGGCTCCTGGTTCAGCGTGGTGGACGCTTCGACCGAAGGCGCGAAGGTGACCGAGGAAGATGTTGAGGTTGTGCCGTTCCCGTCGTATACCGAGAGCACAAACAAGCCCGGCACGGTTTTGTCGGGGTACACCTCCGGCTGGTATATCTCGCGCAAATGCTGGGACGATAAGGATAAGCGGGCGGCCGCGATTGATTTTGTCAAGAGCATGTCGAGTGATGAGGGCATCACCCGCTTTGCTGAAGCGAACGGCGGTTTTCCTGCATCGGACGGCGTGAAGGTTGACGAGAGTAAAATGACGCCGCAGAAAAGACAGTTTGATGCGCTGCTGAAAGCGGCGCCGGTGACGCCGGGCGTATTGCAGGATAACCTGCAGAAGGCCGCATTTGAGGTTTATCTGAATAATGCGACCAAGATTGCCCGCGGCGAGATCACCCCCGAGGAAGTCATCCGCGAGATGGTGAAAGAAAATCAGCCGCTTTAAAGCAAATAAGGCATCCCGGGGAGGCGAGGCGTACCGCCTTGTCTCCCCGTTTTTCTGCAAGAAGGGAATGGTCGTAATGGCGAAGGAAACGCGTGCCTCCCGGCGGGGGCGCCGCAGCGCCGGCCCGGCGGGTGAGGCGATGATATACAAACGGAAATGGCCGGCGGCGGTGTTTCTGGTCCCGGCGTTTTTGTTTATGATAATCTTTCTGTACTACCCGTTTTTCCGGAACATCGTGGATTCGTTTTTTAACATCCGGATTCTCGGCGGGCCAACGGGAAATTTCATCGGACTGGAAAACTATCTGAAAATCGTTCCCGGTCTGGAAACAACCGATCCGAATATGATGACGGCGCTGAGCAATACCCTGCTGCTTATGCTGTGCACGATTGTGTTCCAGGTGGGCATTGCGCTGGTTCTTGCCCTGATGGTGGATTCCATCCGCCGCGGTTCGCAGGTCTTCCGTACCCTGTTCTTTTTTCCAATCGTGGTATCCGCTACCGCGCTCGGCCTGATGTTCAACCTGCTTCTCATGTCCCGCGGGCCGATCAACCAGATTATTGAACGGCTTGGCGGAGAGGCGATCATTTTCAAAGAGGAATACACCTTCCTGACGATGGCGATCCCGGTTATCTGGCAGTATGTGGGCTTTTATTTCGTCATTCTGGTGACCGGGCTGAACAACATCTCGGAGGATGTCAAGGAAGCAGCCTCTATCGATGGGGCGATCGGGCTCAGACGCATCTGGTATATCACGCTGCCGCTCATACGCAATGTGCTGATCACCTGCCTGACCCTGTCCATTACCGGCGCGCTCAAGGTGTTTGATATGCCGTGGGTGATGTTCCCGCCGAACTTTTCGGAGGCGTACCTGACCGGCACGTATATGTATTATCAAACCTTCAATGTCGGCAATGTGGATTATGCGGCGGCGATTGCGGTGGTGATTGTGCTGCTGGGTGTGGTGCTGTCCCGGCTGAGCCGGCTGGTTTTCCGTGAGAAAGATTACTGAACAGGGGAGGCATGAACGGATGAAACACAAAAGAAGAGTCAGCCCCTCCCATGTGGTGATCTATATTGTACTGATCCTGTGGGCGCTGACCACCGTAACCCCATTTTTGTGGGTGGTGATGAGTTCCTTCAAGGACAAGGACCTCATCGAGCTGCAGTCCTTTTCTCTCCATTTCACGCCCACGCTCGAGAACTATATCAAGACCTTTGAAAAGCCGCCGCAGTCGGTTTGGATGGCGTACTGGAACAGCCTGCTGATTTCCGGTGTGGTAACGGTCGGTGTGATCCTGCTGGCCGGCATGGCCTCCTTTGCGATGGTGCGGTATCGTTTCCGGGGCAAGCGCTTTCTCGAAGGCTTAATCGTTGCCAGCCTGATGTTCCCGGTTTTCTCCACCATCATCCCGGTTTTCCAGATGATGTATAAGCTGAATGTGGTGGATAACCCAGTCGGCGTCATCCTGCCGCAGATAGCGGGCAATCTGTCCTTTGCCATCGTCATTCTGAT
>CAJKBW010000079.1 GCA_905198295.1 uncultured Oscillospiraceae bacterium
AGTTGCGCGTTAGCAAAGGTGTATCCGAATATCAATTAAGCCGTGATCTGGGACATAGCAAAAGTTATATACATAATATAACCTCCGGAAAATCCCTTCCCTCTATGAGTGAATTTCTTTACATGTGTGATTACTTTGGCATTACGCCGCAGCAGTTTTTCGACGACGGCACCACCAACCCGATTTTGATTCAGAAAGCGCTCGACGGCATGAAAGACCTGCCTGACCGCGACCTGCTCACCCTCATCGCGGTGATCGACCGTTTCAACGAAAAGAAATAAGTTTTCGCTTTCGAGGCTCCTGCCAAAGCTGTTGCATGGTTTTGGCAGGGGTATTTTCTATCCCCCCTGAAAAATTCCGAAAAATGAAAAAACACCCCGCCGGAGTCATCAGGATTCCGGCGGGGTGTTTGGTTTATTTCGGCGCGATAACGCCCTTTTTCAGCAGCACGTTCGCATACAGTGCCGTTTCACCGGTAGAAACGATTGCATACGCCTTTTTGGCGCGCGCGTAAAACGCAAAGCGCTCGATTTCCTCCGCCTGACGAGGCTCGCCCTCGTGCTTTTCAATGATCTCGCGGTAGGTCGCCCAGATCGGCGGCTCCTCGCTGCCCGCCGGCAACGCCATCAGCCCGACCGGCGCCGGCACATAGGTGTCCAGCGGCATCAGCTGCAATATCGCGTCGAGGATTTCTGGTGCGGTATGCCCGTCGCAGCGCACCAGACGCGCCGCACAGGACGCCGCAGGGAAATTGCCGTCGCCGATCACAATCTCGTCGCCGTGCCCCATCTCCATCAGAATTTTCAGCAGGTCCGGCGGCAGGACACTCGGAATGCCCTTAAGCATGTTAATACCCCTTTCCCGTTCAGCGGTACAGCGGACCGTACGCCGCACAGGCACGGTAATCCGCGCCCTCCGGATCGCAGGTGCCGAACGCGCTCCACGCATGCGGACGATAAATCTTCTCTTCCGGCACATTGTGCATGGACACCGGAATGCGCATCATGCTCGCCATCGTCAGCACATCCGCGCCGACATGGCCGTATGTCCATGCCCCGTGGTTCGCGCCCCAGTTGGCCATCACTGAATACACATCTTTGAACGCGCCCTTGCCGGTCAGGCGGGGTGCGAACCAGGTGGACGGCCAGGTCGGATCGGTGCGGTCGAGCAGCGTCTTATCCACATCAGCCGGCAGATCGACGGTGTAGCCCTCCGCCACCTGCAGCACCGGGCCGATGCCCTCCACCATGTTCAGACGAACCATCGTCACCGGCATCTCGCCGGTGGTGCTGAACTGCGAGCTGAACCCGCCGCCGCGGAAATAGCCGAGATTGGCCGGCGCCCAGCGGGTGGCCTTCAGGCACTCGTCGGCGTCCTTCTCGGTGATATCCCACCACGGCTTCATCGCCGCGTTGCCTGCGCCGTCTTTCTCGCGGCCGGTGCCGTCGAGCGCGGACGCACCGGAGTTGATCAGATGCATAAACCCGTTTTCAGCCTTGCCCTGCGCGGTCCAGCCGGTCACGCGCTTGACCGCATCCGGGCTCCAGTAGGTGCGCACATCCGAGAACACCGTCGCCTGATTGGTCAGCAAGTGCAGGAACAGCATCGCCATGCCGTTGAGGGTATCGTTTTCGGTCGCGAAGGTGATCGCCTCGCGGATACCGTTCCAGTCGAAGCTGGAATTGAGCATGGACTCCATAAAGTCGCCGTTGGGCTTGTGGTCGGTCCACATCCGCTGGCCCTGGAAGCCGCCGACGATCGCGTTGCGGCCGAGCGCCTCCTCATGGAAGCCCAGCTCATCGAGCCGCGGGTTGCCGAACAGGATATCCCGCACGATGATGGTCATCTTGGTGACATATTCCCACTCGGCGTCCTTCTCCTCGCGAGAATGCGGATGCTCGTTGTTATCGTCCCCTTCCGGGCAGTGTTCCTTCGCCCATTTGAGTGCCTTTTCGGCCTCGACCGGATCGTAAATCCCACGATCCATACGACGGGTGATTTCGCTCATATCCACCCACTCGGCACGGATGCCGAAATATTTCTGCATCAGATCGGGATTCAGGAACGAGCCGGCGATACCCATCGCCACCGAACCGACCCCGACATACGCCTTGTTGCGCATCGCGCCGGTAGCCACCGCCGCCTTCGCGAACCGCAGGATCTTTTCCTGCACATCCGCCGGAATGGACTTGTCGTCCTTGTCCTGCACGTCGTGGCCGTAGATGCTGAACGCCGGCAGGCCGCGCTGTGCGTGAGCCGCCATCGCCGCCGCCAGATAAACCGCGCCCGGCCGCTCGGTACCGTTGAAACCCCAGACCGCCTTGATGGTCAGCGGATCGAGATCCATCGTCTCGCTGCCATAGCACCAGCACGGGGTTACCGACAGGGTAGCACAGACGTTGTTATGGCTGAATTTCTGCGCGCAGCGCGCCGCCTCTTCGCCGCCGCCGATGGTGCCGTCTGCGATGACGCATTCCACCGGCGCGCCGTCCGGATACCGCAGATGGCTCTCAATGAGCTCCTTGGCGGCGACCGCCATTCCCATCGTCTGCTCCTCAAGACCTTCCCGGATGCCGCCCCAGCGTCCGTCGATGACCGGGCGGATACCGATACGCACATGTTCTGCTTTCATGGTATGACCTCCTTTTTGTTTTGAATCCGGCGCACACCACACCGGAAAAAGACAAATTCCTTTCCGTTTTCACGGAAAATCCACCTAAAGTATACTGTACAAATGTGAATAAATATAGTATTATCCTAAATAGAATTAGCACAATCTTATTTCTTTTCATAAGATTATCCTGATTTGGGATGTGATTATTCAATGGGAACCGAATTGCATCTGCCCGAACTTCGGCGGCTACTGGTGGACTTCCACATGCTCACCGGACAACGTATCGGCATATTCGACAGCGACTTCCGTCTGATTATGGAATACCCGAAGCAGCATGGCGCCTTCTGTACCCTGATCCGCAGCACAGCGGATGGACGCAGGCGCTGTGAGGACTGCGATCTGAAGGGGATGCGGGAGGCGCGGCGACGGGGAAAGAGCTATTCCTACCGCTGCCATGCCGGGCTGATGGAGGTATGCACGCCGGTGCTCGACGGGGACGAAGCGGCAGGCTACCTGGTTTTCGGCCAGCTGCTGTATGCGGAGCGCCAGGATCGGCAGGTTGCTTTCTGCAAAGCACGCTGTGCGGGTCTGGTCGGCAGTATGCCCCTTCTCGAGGAAGCACTGGGCGGAGTAACCACAATATCGGAGGGCTATCTCGACGCGTGCATCCATATCATTGAAGCGTGCGTGGGCTATATCCGGCTGGAGCAGTGGATGCGGGTGCACCGCGGCGGACTTTACGCGCAGATTCAGGCGTATATTGCTGGTCATATAGCTCAGCCGTTCACCCTTGCGGACATGGCGCACGACCTGTCGTGCAGCGTTGCGACGCTTTGCAAAACCGCCCGGGAAAACACCGGAAAAACCATCGGCCAGCTGACGCTGGAAGCGCGGCTGGAGGCGGCCAAAACGTATCTCGAAGATACGGACCGCACCGTTGCGCAGGCGGCAGCAGCAGCCGGCATCGCGGATTATAACTACTTCTCGCGCATCTTCCGGCGGGAAACCGGCATGACCCCCACCGCCTACCGCCGTTCGTTGCTTGCTTATCCGCAGAAAGGCTGAACCAGGCCTTCTTCCGTCCGGTATCCCGATTCGTCCGCAGCTGCAGATCCCCGCGCCGATTTATAATTTTCTTTTCTTTTTATGGATTATTTTTCTTTTTTATGCGTTTATTCTTGTCCTTCACAAGTACATATGTTACGATAATCCGGCACCAATTCAAAGGAGGTTGTATATCATGACCATCCGGGAAAACCTGCGCGCCGTGCTGCATTATGAGTCGTTCGACCATATGCCGGTGCTGTGTTTCGGCTACTGGAAGGAAACACTGGAAAAATGGATTGCGGAGGGCCACCTGCCCGCCGAAGCCATCGGTGCACTCGCCGATGGCAGTGAAGCGGATGACCTGGTGCGGAAAAAGCTGGGCTTTGACTACAACTATCAGACAATGTGCTATCTCGGCGCCGGCATCCAGCCGGTGTTTACCCGTGAGGTCGTCGAAACCAAACCGGACGGCAGCCGTATCGTGCGCAACGAGTCCGGCGCTCTGATTGTCGAAAAGGACGGCGCGGGTTCCATCCCGATGGAGGTCGGCCATACGCTGGTGGACCGTGCCAGCTGGGAAAAGGAATTTCTGCCCCGGCTGCAGTGGTCGGATTCCCGCGCGGATGAAGCGCTAATCAATTCGCTGAAAGCCGGCGACACCCAGCGGCAGACCCCGCTCGGCCTGCACGCGGGCAGCCTGCTTGGCACTATCCGCGACTGGCTGGGCGTGGAGGAACTGTGCTATCTCTATATGGATGATTATGATTTATATAAAGAGATCATCGATACTGTCGGTGAGCTGAGCTACCGCGCCGTCAAACGTGCGCTGAGCCTGTACACCGGTTTTGATTATCTCCATTTCTGGGAGGATATCTGCTTTAAAAACGGCCCTCTGGTTACTCCGGCAGTGTTCGAGGAGCTGGTCGGCCCGCACTACCGCCGGATCACGGAGCTGGCGGGTGAACACGGACTCGATATTATCTCCGTTGACTGTGACGGCCTGATCGACCGGCTGGTTCCGATCTGGCTGGAAAACGGCGTCAATACGATGTTCCCGATCGAGTACGGCACCTGGGAGGCGAGCATCGCGCCCTGGCGTGAACAGTACGGACGTCAGATACGCGGCGTCGGCGGCATGAACAAAAACGTGTTTGCCCTGGATTACGCCGCCGTGGATCGGGAAATCGAACGTCTCAAGCCGCTGATGGCGCTGGGCGGGTATATTCCCTGCCCCGATCACCGCATTCCGCCGGATGCCAAATTTGAGAACGTGCAGTATTACTGCGATAAGATGCAGAACCTGAAGCTGTAAAAAGGGCAAAAGAGCCGCCCCGTGAATTTTTCACGGGGCGGCTCATTTTATTTCTGCTCTGACAGCGGAAAGCGCAGTTCCCCATGCAGCGGCGCCGGCGGCAGCGGCAGCACCGCCGCCTTCATCGCCTGCGCCTCCGCCGGAATGTGGGTGATCAGCACAATCAGCCGATCCGCATATACCCGCCGGATCTCTGCTGCAATACCGCGCCACAGCGTTTCGTCCAGCCCGGTAAACGGCTCATCGAGCAGCAGGAAATCCGCATCGAAAGCGAGCGCGCGGGCGATCGCGGCGCGGCGGCGCATCCCGCCGCTGAGCTGTGCGGGATAGGCTTTGGCCGAATCGGCCAGCCCAACCCGTTCCAGGCAGTCCATAGCCCGCTCGCGTGCGTCGCTGCCGTGATGCACCATCGCCACATTCTCCCATACCGGAATCCATGGCAGCAGCCGGTTTTCCTGAAAGACCACCGCCGCACGCAGCTCATCGACGCCGCGGACCGTGCCGCCTGCCGGCACCTCAAGCCCGGCAAGCAGACGCAGGATGGTGGTTTTGCCGCAGCCAGAGGGACCGAACAGACACACTGTACCGGCCGCCGGAAATACCAGCGACACCCGTTCGAGCACCGGCTTGCTGCCGTACGCGAAATCCACCTTGTCCAAAGCAATCACCGGCGACCCTCCTAAAGCTTGGCGTTGAATCGGCGGCCCAGCCGTCCGGCAGCGAGCATCAGCCCCTTTTCCAGCAGCAGGCTCAACACCACCACCGTCAGCGTCCAGGCAAACACCTCCGGGGTTTCAAGATAAGTTTTGGCATCCTGCAGGCCGCGGCCGATGGACATCAGCGGTCGACAAATAACCTCGGCTGCGATGCCGGATTTCCAGGCAAAGCCGAGTCCGGTGGTACATGCTGCCAGAAAATACGGCATCACGCACGGCAGCTTGACCCGCAGCAGGGTGCGCAGCCGGCTCAGCCGGTATACCTGCGCCATTTCCAGCAGATCACCGTCGATCTCCCGCAGTCCTTTTTCCACATTGCCCCAAACCACCGGCACCACCATCAGGAATGCGATGAAGGCAGGCAGCTGGCTGCTGCGGATCCAGACGAGCGCCAGAATGATAAATGAAGCGACCGGGGCGGCGCGCACGATTTTCAGCAACGGGGTAAACAGCCACCGGCATACCGCAAACCGCACGGTCAGCACCGCCAGCACGCTGCCGGCCGCTACTGCCGCCAGGAAACCGATCATCACCCGCAGCAGGGACATCCCCGCTGCCTTCCAGAAATCGGCAGTGCCGGCCATGCCGATCAGGGTGCGCAGCACTGCAGCCGGTCCCGGCACCAGCAGCTCCTGCGCAACCAGCAGGCTGATCCCCTGCCAGACAAAAAGCCAGAAAACCGCCGCGCCGATGCCGGCCAGTACATGTTTCCCCTTATTCCGCCATGTAGTAGAAGCCGTCATCCGGCAGCTCTCCTCCGATTGATTTCGGGTTCGCGTCGAACAGCACCTGATAGTAGCCCGAAATCTGTGCCTTCATTTCTTCACCCGCTGCAAAGGTGAGGTTGCAGCCCGGCAGTGCCTTGAGCGCCACCGCCGCCTTTGGGATCACGCCATAGGTTTCGCACAGCTGCGCGGTGGTTTCCATATCCTCCCGCGCCTTCTTCAGCGAAGCCTCGTACTCCTCCAGAAACGCCTTGACCGCCTCCGGATGCGCTTCGGCAAATTCGGTGCGTACCGCCACACAGCCCATCATCAGCCGGCTGGCTCCGCCGGATGCCTCGTCCCACGCCTTGGTCATATCCAGCGCGGTGCGCAGACTGTCGTCCTTGGCTTTCACGGTGGTCGCCGAGGGCTCGGGGATCATCGCCACCTTGACGTTTTCATCGGTGGCCAGAAGGGTCGCGAGTTCGTCGTTGGTGGAGACAAACTCAATGGTGACGTCCCTGGCTGGATCGATGCCGTTTTTCTCCAGAACATAATTGAGCACATACTCCGGATTGGCACCCTGACCGGTGGTGTAGATGGTTTTACCCCGCAGATCGGCAACCGACTGGATGGTGTCGCCCTTTTCCACGATCTGCAGCACGCCGAGGGTGTTGACCGCCAGCAGCTTGACCTTACCTCCCGTGGCCTTGTACAGCGCCGCAGCCACATTGGTGGGCACCGCCGCGATATCCGCGTCTCCGGTCACCAGACGGTTTTTGGCGTCCTCCGGCGCTTCGGCCAGATAGAAAGCGTAGTCATTCTTTGCCGCACCGTCGTCCTGGGACTTCCACAGATTGACCAGCCCGACACCCGTCGGTCCCTTCAGACCGGTAACTTTAACGCTGACCTTTTCAGCCGCGCTTGCCCCCCCGGATACCGGAGAATCGGAAGACGATTCCGAAGAGGATCCGTCGGAAGAACATCCGGCCAGCAGCACGGCCGCCATTGCTGCAGCCGCCAGGCTGCTGAGAATACGCTTGACACTGGGTTTCATATAGTTTTTCCTTTCTGCCTGCCGGCGGATCGCCGGCGTTATTTCTGGCTGTCCGCCGAATCGGCGGGCCTTGTCAGCTTATATAAACCTGTGCGGTCGGCCAAAACGACCTGCCGCCCGGTGCGCCGGATCAAACCGGCTTCGGTGAGCGCATCAAGCGAACGGTACAGGCTGGACCGTCCGATATTCAGCGACTGCGCCCATTCAGTCATGCTGCGGGGCAGACAGACTTCCGCCCCCTGCGCGTGCTCAAGCAGCCACACCACCACCCGGCAGTCCGCCTGCCCGCCGGTAAATCCGGCGATCTTGTGGTTGAGGAACCGGACGCGCTCGGAGAGAAAACGGATATAGTTTTCGGCAGCGCGGTAATTCCGCTGCATCAGCGCGCTCACCTGCTCCTGTGCAAGGAAACCGACCTGTGCGCGCGTCGCCGCCTCGATTTCGGTGACGTATTCCGCATACTCGCCGTACAGCGCCGCCGCACCGAATACCCCGCCCGCTTCGAGCCGGTTCATCAGCACCCGGCGTCCGTCTTCGCTCGCTCGGTACACCCGCACACTGCCCTCCAGCACCACACCAAGAGCCCGACGGAACCGATCACGGGAGTAGATGGTTTCTCCCCTGGCAAAGCAGACACGCTCCATCTGCGAAAACACCAGCGCTTTTTCCGCCCGTGTCAGTCCTTCCAGAAGAAAAAATGGCACAGGCTTTTCTGTTTTTTCCTCCATCCTGCTCCAACCTCTTTTCCGCCGTCCAAAAAGGTCATACACCGCGCGCCGCGGCTTTTTGTCCGCAAAACCTGCGGCCACCCATTCCGGCACTTCCCATACCGCCGGCAGTTTTTTTACCCGCTGTTATCCTAGCGGTACGACTGTCGGAAGTCCCGCACCCTATTCGCGAGGCACTTCAGCATTTGTCCCATATGGGACAGAATTTATTATACACTATTTTCCTCCATTTGACAAGAGGAAAAATGCAGTCGGCCCGCATGACGCCCTCCGCTGCGGAAACCGGAACGGTGCGCCACCGGCAGGCAGGCTTGTTTTTCCTCCCGCCGTCCGGTATAATAAGTCGTTGATCGGACAAAACAGGCATGCCTGTCCAGCGAAAAAAACGAAAACGTGTCTGAAGGTGCTCTATCGGCACCCTTGGTCCCATCTTCTTAAAAAGCACACCAGCATTGGTATTGACCACCTGCGGATCACATAACCATACAGTAAAAGGTCTCCTTGGCATACCGCGCCCTGACCGGGATCCGCCGAATGCCGAAGTAAATCCGCCGCGCCGGCCTCCTAATGGTATAAAACGCCCCTCTGCGGGAAAGGAAGAATTTTATGATTGTTTACTTTTCGGGCACCGGCAACAGCGCATATGCCGCCTCCAGAATCGGCGAAGCATTGCACGATGAAGTGCTGGATCTGTTTGAGCGGCTGCACGATCAGAATTTTTCCCCGCTGCATTCCGATCAGCCGTGGGTGGTGGTCACCCCCACCTATGCCTGGCGGATTCCCCGCCTTGTGCAGGAATGGCTGGAAAAGACGCCTCTCACCGGAAGCCGGGATATCTGGTTTGTCATGACCTGCGGCGAAAACATCGGCAGTGCCGAAGTCTATGCGGAAAAGCTGTGCGCAGAAAAAGGGCTGAGCTGCATGGGCTGCCTTCCGGTAGTTATGCCGGAAAACTATATTGCCCTGTTTAAGACGCCGGATGAAAAAGCGGCAAAACCGATCCTGCGGCGGGCCAAAAAGGCCATTGATGAGGCCGCGCAGCTCATCCATAACCGCGAGCGATATCGGCCGGCCCCGTATACGCTGCTCGATAAGCTGTGCAGCGGCATTGTCAACCGTGGATTCTACCCGCTTTTCGTACACGCGAAAAAATTTGCCGTTACCGATGCGTGCATAGCCTGCGGCAAATGCGTACGCGTCTGCCCACTGACCAATATCACACTGGAAAACGGCCGGCCCGTGTGGGGGAAGAACTGCACCCACTGCATGGCCTGCATCTGCCGCTGCCCCGCCGAAGCCATCGAATACGGCCGGCACAGTAAGGGGCTGCCGCGGTATACCTGTCCGGATAATCCATAAGCAAGGCCGGCCGGGCAAGCGGCGCCTCCGGCTTTTCCGTTTCTGCCGGCGAAGAGCGGACCGGCTTCCTCTTGACTTTTGACGGCCGGCATGCTACTGTGAACACAGATCACAGAGCAGTGTAAGAAAGGCGGTGATGCGCATGCGCGGCATGCATAGGGCCAATCGCAAGGTCAGCTATACACAGGCGCGGCAGATTCTCGAAAAAGCGGAATACGGCGTGCTGTCCACCATATGTGACGACGGGCTGCCGTACGGCGTCCCGCTCTCCTTCGTACTTTCGGGCAATGCGATTTATTTTCACTGTGCGGCACAGGGGCAGAAACTGGACAATATCCAGCACGATTCCCGCGTATGCTTCACGGCGGTCGCCTCGGCGCAGACGCTGCCCGACGTGTTTTCGGTACGCTATGAAAGCGCGATGGCGTTCGGCACCGCTCACATCGTGTACGGCGAGGATGAACGGATTGCGGCGCTGCAGCGGCTGTGCCGGAAATACGCCCCCCAGAAAACGCAGGAGCAGCTGGCGACCTATATGAATAAGCTCATCGTACACACGACGGTTGTCCGCCTGGACGTGGAGTATATTTCCGGCAAATCCTCTGCACAATAATAGAAAGCGAAAGGAACGGTTCCGCGAACATGGAAGAATTTACTTTTGACACCCAATTGCTGATCGAGGGGGAAAACCTCTCGGAGGACGACATTCACGATTATATCCTGGCCAATATCGAAGGGGATTGTCTGCTGGTGGTCGGCGACGAGGAACTTATCAAAATTCATTTCCACACCAACACCCCGTGGAAGGTGCTCGAATACGGCGCCTCGCTCGGCGACATCCATGACATCGTCGTGGAAAACATGGACCGGCAGGCCAAGGGGCTCAAGGGCTGACCGTCCTTCCCGCTTTTCGGCGGCGCCGTACCGGAATATCGGACAAAATCCCGCAGGCCGACAGAAACCGGCCTGCTTTTTTGTTTTGCCGGCACATAATGCAAAAACATCTGCACAGAATAAAGCATCATAGCCCCGATCGGCAAGGACTGTGTGCAGATGATTAAAAACACCATAGAGGCCTCCCTGTGGACCTCGCTGGACCACGTGCCCACCCAGTATCCCTGGCTGGGCGAAAACCTGACCTGTACCGTCGCAGTGGTCGGCGGCGGGCTGACCGCGGCGATGACCGCCATGCGCTTTGCCGAAGCCGGCATCGACACGATAATGCTCAGCGCCGACCCGGTCGGGCACGGCGCCACCTCTGCGGCCGCGGGTATCATGAGCATTGACGGCGAAGAGGGGCTCGGCGCGCTGGTGGAGGCCATCGGGGCGGACCGGGCAATGATTGCGGCCGGCCTGCTGCGGGAATCCATTGATAATGTAGAATCCCTCTGCTCCACGCTCGGCGACGACTGCGGTTTCCGTCGGATGGACTGCCTGCGCTATACCGAAAAGGCCGAAAACGCCGCGGATATCCGGCGGGAATATTCCCTGCGCATGCATAACGGCATCGATGCGGAGCTGCTCGATCCCAATGAGGCCAGCCGGCAATTTACCTTCCCGATTGAAGCCGGCGTCTATTCCAAGGGAACCGCTGCCCAGGCGGATCCCTTCCGCCTGGTTCATGCCGTCAGTGCCACTGCCAAACAGCACGGCGCACGCATTTTTGAGAACACCAGCGTGCACGCAATTGAGGAAGAAGCCAACTGCTCTGAAGACGAAAAACCCATCACCCTTTCCTGCAGCACCGGCTATTCCGTATATGCCGATTATGTAGTGCTGGCTGCCGGAGTAGATACCGGCCGGGAATGCGGCGGCATCGAAGGCTGCCGGACCACCTATATGGTGGCCACCGAGCCGATTGCCGAATTTTCCGGCTGGCGCGGTCCCTGCATCATCCGCCGCGCAGAGGACCCCAGGCTTTACCTGACGGTGACTGCCGACAACCGTATTCTCATCGGCGGGCTGGACAGCATGCTGATGGACGAGCACGGCAGGCTGGCCGGCGTGCTGGATCTTTCTGCGAAAGCCCACCGCCGCTACGAACTGCTTTCCCGCACTCTGCGGGAAATGTTCCCCGCCATCCGGGACATCACCGACGAATTCCATTTTGCGGTACGGGACGGCCACACCGCCGACCATCTTCCGGTTATCGGACGCCGCCCGGATTCCAGCCGGATCGCGTATGCGCTCGGCTGCGGGGACAACGGCATTCTTCATGCAGAACTGGCCGGCCGCTTCCTGCTGCAGCAGTATAGAGGTGAGGGCAGCCGCGAACTCGGCCTTTTCTCCCCCGCTCGCGAATGGCGTGAGTAAACGCCTTTTTGGGGAAAGCATAGAAAGCCCGGCCTGTGTGGACACAGGCCGGGCTTTTCATCTATCTTACCGAAGATAGCTTCCGAAAATATTCGCGGCATCAATAAAGTGGTTGGGCGCTTCGCGGTAGCTGCCGGGAGCACCGGCCGTAATCAGCAGATAATGGCGGCCATGCTTGACTGCCGCGCTGGCCAGACACAGCCCCGCCTCATCGGTGAAACCGGTTTTCCCTCCCAGCAGCACACCATCCTCGATACACCCGGCATCCCACCATTTCAGCACCGTACTGGAAAGGGTTATGCCTTCGGGGTGATACGGGGTGGCCGATGTGATGTATTCCGCAGCAGTGAAAATCCGATAAAAGGTCTCCTCCTGCAAAGCAGTGCGCAGCAGCAGTGCCATATCACGCGCTGTGGAAACCTGTGCATCGTCGTGCAGTCCGGTACAATTGACAAAATGCGTGCTTGCCATACCGAGGCGCTGGGCCTCCGCATTCATCTGCTCCGCAAAGGCGGCCTCGGATCCGGCCATAGCAATAGCCAGCATCACCGCCGCTTCCGCTCCGGAGGGCAGCATCGTTCCGTACAGCAGGTCCTCCACCGTCACCTGCTCTCCCGGCTGGAATCCCGCCTTCGACGCTTCATACAGCGGCGGAAAAATATCCGCGGAAACCGTTACCAGCTGCTCTGGTGAAAGCCGCTGCACCGCGAGCCAAACGGTCATCATCTTGGTCATCGAAGCCGGATACATCGGCGTATCTGCCTCGCGCTCATACAATATGGCTGAATCCTCCAGCCGCCAAAGAAATACATACCGGCTGTGGATATCTCCCGGCTCAAATTCCTCCTCCGGTGGCGGCAGAGTCGTACCGGTGGTGGTCGCGGCAGTGCTCGATTGGGTTGTCGGCAAAGTCGTCTCCGACGCAGCAGACGTACTTTCTGAAACAATATCGTCCGCACAGCCTGAAGACGAAAGAAGCACCGCCGCCAGCGCAAAAGCGGCGGCAGCCATCCATCGCTTTTTCACCATCATTCGGTAACATCCCCTTTCCCTTCGGCCAGCCAAAATGCATACGTTTTAAGAATTTTTTTGCAACAAAAAAATGGACTTTCCTCTGTGCACA
>CAJKBW010000080.1 GCA_905198295.1 uncultured Oscillospiraceae bacterium
CGTTCATCCAGTATACGATGCAGATCATTATGGCTTTCTTGATGATTTCGATGGTGTCGGTTATGCTGCCCCGTGCTTCCGTGTCGGCACAGCGCATCGAAGAGGTGCTGCAGACCAAATCGGTTATCGAAGACCCGAAAGAGTCCAAACCCTTTGACGAGACTAAAAAAGGGGTTGTGCAATACCGGCATGTATCGTTCCGTTATCCCGGCGCAGAGGAAAATGTGCTCGAGGATATCGACTTTACGGCACTGCCCGGACAGACCACGGCTTTCATCGGCAGTACCGGAAGCGGCAAATCCACGCTGATCAATCTTCTGCCGCGGTTTTATGACGTAACCGAAGGCGAAATTCTGGTGGACGGTGTGGATGTGCGCGAGGTTACCCAGCACGATCTGCGCGCGCGGCTCGGCTATGTGCCGCAGAAGGGTGTGCTGTTCTCCGGGACGATTGCGTCCAACCTGAAGTATGGGCACGACGAAATCGGGGATGAGGCAATGGTCGAAGCCGCACAGATTGCACAGGCGACCGAGTTTATCAATGCCAAACCGGACGGTTATAAGGCGGAAATTGCACAGGGCGGCACCAATGTCTCCGGCGGACAGAAACAGCGTCTGTCCATCGCGCGGGCGATTGCGGCCCGGCCGGAAATCCTGATTTTCGACGACAGTTTTTCCGCACTCGATTACAAAACGGACAGCGCCCTGCGCAAGGCGCTGCATGAAGAGGTGGGCGGCAGCACGGTATTGATCGTGGCGCAGCGCATCAGTACGATTCTTCATGCGGATCAGATCATCGTGCTCGATGAAGGCCGCATCGTTGGAAAGGGCACACATGAGGAACTGCTGAAAACCTGTGAGGTCTATCAGCAGATTGCGATGTCGCAGCTGTCAAAGGAGGAATTGGAGAAATGAGTGAAATGAAACGTCCTCCCCGCCGTCCCGGCGGCCCTATGGGACACGGCCCGGGCGGTATGCCGGGGGAGAAGGCCAAGGATTTTAAAGGGACGATGGGGAAGCTGGTCAAATACATTTCCGCCTACTCTGTCCCGATCATTCTTGTTGCCCTGTTTGCCATCGGAAGCACCGTTTTCTCCATTGTCGGCCCGAAGCAGCTCGGCAAGGCGACAACCGAGATTTTCAACGGTCTTGTCGCCAAAGTCAGCGGCGTCGAAGGCGGCGGCATCGATTTTGGAAAGCTTGGAAGCATTCTGCTGTTTCTGTTGTTCCTGTATATACTGAGCGCGCTCCTGTCGTTTTTGCAGGGGATTATCATGACCGGCATCACACAGAAGATTTCCTACCGGCTGCGCCGGGAGATTTCCCAGAAGATCAACCGGCTGCCGATGAAGTATTTCGACGGCATGACCCATGGTGAAGTGCTGTCCCGCGTCACCAACGACGTGGATACGGTCAGCCAGAGCCTCAACCAGAGCATGACCCAGATTATTACCTCGGTGACGATGGTTATCGGCGTGTTGATTATGATGCTGTCGATCAGTCCGCTGATGACGCTGGCGGCGCTGGTTATTCTGCCGATTTCGCTGCTGTGCATTTCTTTTATTGTCAAGCACTCGCAGAAATACTTTAAAGCTCAGCAGGAATATCTCGGCCATGTCAACGGACAGGTGGAAGAGGTATACGGCGGGCACAATGTGGTAAAGGTGTTCAACAACGAGAAGAATGTGGTGGATACCTTCGATAAGACTAACGACACCTTGTACAGCTCCGCTTGGAAATCGCAGTTTTTCTCCGGCACGATGATGCCGATTATGAATTTCATCGGCAATCTGGGCTATGTGGTCGTTTCGATTCTGGGCGGTTGGCTGGCTATACGGAAAACAATCGAGGTAGGCGATATCCTGTCCTTCACGCAGTATGTCCGCAACTTTACCCAGCCGATATCGCAGGCGGCGCAGGTGGCGAATATGCTGCAGTCCACCGCCGCTGCGGCTGAACGCGTTTTTGCGTTCCTGGATGAAGCAGAAGAAGATCAGACGGTGGAACATCCGGTTTCTCTCGAAGGACTGGAGGGGCGCGTGAAATTCGATCATGTTTCCTTCGGCTACAATCCCGACAAGATCATCATCAAAGATTTCAACGCTTTGGTACAGCCCGGACAGAAAGTGGCCATTGTCGGCCCTACCGGCGCCGGAAAAACCACCATGGTGAAGCTTCTCCTGCGGTTTTACGACGTCAACAGCGGCGCCATTTATGTCGACGGACATGATGTGCGCGATTTCAACCGCAATGAACTGCGGGAGATGTTCGGCATGGTGCTGCAGGATACGTGGCTGTTTAACGGAACCGTGATGGAAAATATCCGGTATGGTCGTCTGAACGCGACCGACGAAGAGGTGATTGAAGCGGCAAAAGCTGCCCATGTGCACCACTTTATCCAGACACTGCCGGACGGCTATCAGATGGTGCTCAACGAAGAAGCGAGCAACGTGTCTCAAGGTCAAAAGCAGCTGCTGACCATTGCGCGGGCGATTCTGGCCGATCCGAAAATCCTGATTCTTGATGAAGCGACCAGTTCGGTTGATACCCGCACGGAAATCCGTATCCAGAAAGCAATGGATAATCTCATGCAGGGACGCACCAGTTTTGTTATCGCGCACCGTCTGTCGACCATCCGGGATGCAGATCTGATTCTGGTCATGCGGGACGGCGACATCGTCGAGCAGGGAAAGCACGAGGAACTGCTGGCGGCTGGCGGTTTTTACGCCAACCTGTACAACGCGCAATTTGAGCAGGCGGAGGCCGGCTGATCAAAATAAGGGCACGGCGGTCTGCGCCGTGCCCTTATTTGCATATAAAATAGAATGTTGTGTGGGAATAAAAGGCAAACAGACACAATAAATTTACAAATCGGTCTTTACTTTGTTGGAGAAAGTTGTATAATATAGATGGATATCGGCTGTATTCGCTAGCCAGGCAGCCGATATCCGGTTCTGAAAGAGAAAGGGGTTCTGGTCACAATGAAATTCAGTAAAGACAATTTGATTGCCTCCAGCGAATTGGTGGATGTTTATCGCTGCGGAGACACCTGCGTAAAGCTGTTCAAAGAAGGTGTGCGCAAAACCAACCCGCTGTATGAGGCGCTGACGCATTCCCGTGTGGAGGACACCGGGTTGCCGGTGCCGGTTATCCATGAGCTGTCGGTAATCGATGGCCGCTGGGCGATCCATATGGATTTAATCGAAGGCAAAACGCTGGCCGACCTGATGAAGGAAAATCCGGCGGATATGGATAAATATCTAAACGATATGGTGGATATTCAGTTGGAGATCCACTCCAAGCACGTCCCCAAGCTGAGCAAGCTCAAGGATAAAATGAGCCGCCAGATCAACTCGCTGACGGAGATTGACGATGTGAAAAAATATGAGCTGCTCACCCGGCTGGAAAGCATGCCCAAGCATACGAAGCTCTGCCACGGCAACTTTGTGCCGGAAAACATTATTTATAACGAAAAAGGCATGTACGTCGTGGACTGGATCGCGGCACGGCAGGGCAATGCGAGTGCAGACGTGGGACGGACCTACCTCCTGCTCAGCCTGCGGGATCCGGCGTTTGCGGATAAATACCTTGAGCTGTTCTGCAAAAAAACAGATACCGACCGGAAGTATGTGCAGCGCTGGCTGCCGATCGTGGCGGCGGCATATCTGCCGGATGCCAAGCCGGAGGAACACGATTTCCTGATGAAATGGGTCGACGTGGTCGAATACGAATAAGACACAATATAAATATAAAGGCGCCGGATATTTCCGGCGCCTTTGTCATCCGCCATTCGATTTTAGGAGGCATGTATCTGGTCCGCTGCGCGGACGGCGGGGAAGAAACAGACGACAACAGTAAGAAAAAACGGCGGATATTTTATCCGCCTGCGGGCAAATACAAAGGGAGAAAAGGTTATTCGGTGTTTTAAGACAAAAAGTTTTTGGATTTTCGTGGATGTTTCCTCTGGCCCTTTGGAGGATGTATATACAAAAGCAATGTTTTTTTCGGGCAAAATCGGCAAAACCCTAAATTGACTTTATTCGGTTGGGTTGGTATAATAAAGTTGTTAAAAAAATAACAAATCCTGACGGCACCGATTAAAGATGGAGGTCTGGAAAACATGGAAAAAAAAGAAAAGACAGCGACGGCAAACACCGGGCTGGTCGACAGCGTCGATGCGCTGATTGCCAAGATGGCGCAGGTGCGTGAGGCGCAGCAGAAGTTTGCGACCTACACCCAGGAGCAGGTCGACAAGATCTTCTTTGCGGCATCGGTGGCGGCAAATCAGGCCCGCATTCCGCTGGCTAAGATGGCGGTGGAAGAGACCGGCATGGGCATCGTGGAAGACAAGGTTATTAAAAACCACTATGCAGCGGAATATATTTACAATCAGTATCGCGACACCAAAACCTGCGGTGTGATCGAATCTGATCCGGTGTATGGTGTCACCCGTGTTGCGGAGCCTCTGGGAGTTGTGGCGGCAGTTATTCCGACCACTAATCCGACTTCGACGGCGATTTTCAAGACGCTGCTTTGCCTGAAAACCCGTAACGGCATCGTCATCAGCCCCCATCCGCGTGCAAAGAAGAGCACCATCGCGGCGGCGAAGATCGTTCTGGATGCAGCGGTTGCCGCTGGCGCGCCGGAAAACATCATTGCGTGGATCGACGTGCCGTCGCTTGAACTGACGAACGAGGTCATGAAGAGCGCCGACATCATTCTCGCCACCGGCGGTCCCGGCATGGTCAAGGCGGCGTATTCCTCCGGCAAACCGGCGCTGGGCGTCGGCGCGGGCAATACCCCGGCGGTTATCGACGATACCGCGGATATCACGATGGCGGTCAGCTCTATTATCCATTCCAAAACGTTTGACAACGGTATGATCTGTGCTTCCGAGCAGTCGGTGATTGTGCTCGATAAGGTGTACGCAGCGGTCAAGAAGGAATTTGCGGCCCGCGGCTGCTATTTCCTCAGTCCGGAAGAGACGGACAAGGTGCGCAAGACGATCCTGATCAACGGCGCGCTCAATGCGAAGATCGTCGGCCAGAAGGCGCACACCATTGCCGCACTGGCGGGGGTTAACGTGCCGGAGAGCACCAAGATCCTCATCGGTGAGGTGGAGAGTGTGGAACTTGAGGAAGAGTTTGCGCACGAGAAGCTTTCGCCGGTGCTTGCGATGTACAAAGCCAAGAACTTTGACGAGGCGGTAGCGAAAGCCTGCCGGCTGGTGGCTGACGGCGGTTACGGCCATACTTCTTCGCTGTACTGCAATGCTGTGACCGAACGGGCCAAGATCGACGCCTTCGGTGCGGCGATGAAAACCTGCCGTATCCTGGTCAATACGCCTTCCTCTCATGGCGGTCTGGGCGATCTGTACAACTTCAAGCTGACGCCTTCCCTGACGCTGGGCTGCGGCTCCTGGGGCGGCAACTCGATTTCGGAAAATGTCGGCGTGAAGCATCTGCTCAACATCAAGACCGTGGCTGAGAGGAGAGAGAACATGCTGTGGTTCAGAGCGCCTGAAAAGGTCTATTTCAAGAAGGGCTGCCTGCCGGTCGCGCTGGGCGAGCTGAAGAACGTTATGGGCAAGAAAAAGGCCTTTATCGTTACCGACTCTTTCCTGTACAACAATGGCTATACCAAGAGCATTACCGATAAGCTGGATGAAATGGGCATCAAACACACGACCTTCTTCGATGTGGCGCCCGATCCCACGCTCGCCTGCGCGATTGAAGGCACGAAGGCGATGAACGCATTTGAACCGGATTGCATCATTGCGATCGGCGGCGGTTCCGCGATGGACGCCGGTAAGATCATGTGGGTGATGTATGAGCATCCGGAAGTGGACTTTATGGATATGGCCATGCGGTTTGTCGATATCCGCAAAAGGGTGTACACCTTCCCGCATATGGGCGATAAGGCTGCCTTTATTGCGGTACCGACTTCGGCTGGTACTGGTTCTGAAGTGACGCCGTTCGCAGTTATCACCGACGAAAAGACCGGGATCAAATATCCGCTGGCCGACTATGAGCTGATGCCGGATATGGCGATCATCGATGCGGATTTGATGATGAATATGCCCAAGGGGCTGACCTCGGCTTCCGGCATCGATGCGCTGACTCATGCTCTGGAGGCATATGCTTCGGTGATGGCCAGCGAATACGCTGACGGTCTTGCGCTCAAGGCAATGAAGTCTATTTTCACCTATCTGCCCCGTGCATACGATAACGGTCCGAACGATCCGGAGGCCCGTGAAAAGATGGCGAATGCGTCGACGATGGCCGGTATGGCGTTTGCCAATGCCTTCCTGGGTGTCTGCCATTCGATGGCGCATAAACTGGGCGCATTCCATCATCTGCCGCACGGCGTGGCCAATGCGTTGCTGATTACCGAAGTGATGCGGTTCAATGCCAACCCGGTGCCGACCAAGATGGGCACTTTCCCGCAGTACGCTTATCCGCATACACTGGAACGGTACTGCGAATGTGCGGATTTCCTCGGCATTAAAGGGAAGACCGACGAGGAGAAGCTGGAGAACTTCATCGCAGCGATCGAAGAGCTGAAAGCCAAGGTGGGCATTAAGAAAACCATCAAGGATTACGGCATCGACGAAAAGGCATTCCTGGATACCCTTGACGAGATGGTGGAACAGGCGTTTGACGATCAGTGCACCGGCGCAAATCCGCGCTATCCGCTGATGAGCGAAATCAAGGCGATGTATCTGAAAGCCTATTACGGAAAATAAGCCCACGCGGGCAAAAGCGGGCGGAACCGACAGGGTTCCGCCCGCTTTTTCTTTTGCGTTTTGTTTTGTGTTATGATATGATAAATAAAATCTTTGGATAAGGTGGGGAATGATCAGCATGTCTATGGAAACAGACAGTCATTTGCTGCATCTGCAAGGCGCATATAACGTACGCGACCTAGGCGGTTATGCAGCACGGAATGGCCGGCATACTTGTCAAAACGTCTTTTTTCGCGCCGATAATACGGCAGCGCTCACCGCAGACGATATCCGCGTGCTGCGCGACAGAGGAATCACACTGGCCATCGATCTGCGTTCCCGGCTTGAGGCGCGGGAACAGCCTTCCCGCCTGGCCGGTGCCGAGGGGGGCCATTATGTCCAGGTGGAAATGCTGGATGAGATCAGCTCCAATGGGTTTCGGGATTTTCCGCCGTCACTGACGGTGATGTATAAAGATAATCTGGATAAAGCACAAGCTTCCTTTGCCCAGGTGTTCCACCTGTTTGCGCAAAATTCAGGGGCGGCGCTTTTCCACTGTACGGCCGGCAAAGACCGCACCGGTATGACGGCAATGCTGCTGCTGGAGCTGGCGGGTGTGCCGGATGAAACGATTATTGCCGATTATGCTGCCACCGAGGAATATATGCAGCCGGTATTCTCGGGCATTGTAAAACATATGCACACACTAGGCGTAGAGGTGCCGGATTATGCACTGCGTTCGGAGCCGGATGTGATGGAGCAGACACTGGCGTATCTGCGCAGCCGCTATGGGGATGCGCGGCAGTATCTGCTGAGCGGCGGCGTGACAGCAGAAGAGCTGGATGTCATTTTGTCGCGGTTTGTTGCTTGAGTTGAAGGGGGAAACGTGTACTTTTATGGAAAACGGCATACTATGGCAAAGCTTGGGGATTATAATCTGTTTGGTGTTGTCGGGCTTTTTTTCGGCCAGTGAGACGGCATTCACTTCACTTAACCGCATACGTATGAAAAACAAGGCGATGAACGGAGACCGCCGTGCCGAGCGCGCGCTGAAGCTGGCCGACCGGTATGATGCGCTGCTGTCGACCATTTTAATCGGGAATAATATTGTCAATATCGTTTCGGCGTCGCTTGGAACACTGGCCTTCACCACTCTGCTGGGACCAGCGGTCGGCGTGCCGGTCAGTACGGCGGTGATTACGATTGCGGTTTTGATTTTTGGCGAGATATCGCCGAAGAGCCTGGCCAAGGAGCATGCGGAGGGCCTTGCCATGACCTTTGCGCCGGCGCTTCAGGTGCTGATGATCGTGTTTACGCCGCTGAATTTCGTATTCGGACAATGGAAACGGCTGCTCAGCCGTGTGTTCAAGAGCAAAAAGGATGAGCAGATGACGCCGGAAGAGCTGATGACCATTGTGGATGAAGCACAGAGCGGCGGCGGGCTGGACGATGCGTCCGGTGAACTGATCCGCTCTGCCATCGAATTTGATGATCTGGCGGTTGCTGACGTGCTTACCCCACGTGTCGACATTGTGGCTGTGGAAAAAAACGATACCTTGGAGGAGATTGCCGAGACTTTTGCCAAACACTCTTTTTCCCGTCTGCCTGTGTATGAAGATACCATCGACAATATCATCGGCATGATCCAAGAAAAGGAGTTTTTCTGTGGGCTGCGCGGCGGAATATCCTCAATTGATACGATGATCAAAAAACTCAGCTACATCAGCCCGGGTATGAAGATTTCCGATTTCCTCCGGCTGCTGCAGCAGTCGAAAACCCATATGGCGGTGGTAATCGATGAGTTTGGCGGCACCGCGGGAATCGCTACGTTGGAGGACGCGCTGGAAGAGCTTGTGGGGGACATCTGGGACGAAAACGATGTGGTGATCGACTATTTTCAGCCGCTTGGAGAACAGCGCTATCAGGTGGACTGCAGTGCTGCGCTCGAGGATATGTTTGACCATTTCTCCCTGACTACGGATTATCAGTATGAATGTGTGACCGTCGGCGGCTGGGTGATGGAGCATCTGGGTAAAATCCCGGTGGTCGGCGACGAGTTCCGGTATGAGGGTATCCGCGTACAAGTGACTAAAGTTACGGCACATCACCCAGTGGAGATCGTCATGCAGTTTCCGGAAGAGGAAAAGGCGGAGAAATAACCCATAAGATCCCGCTGCAGGTAAAGAATCGCAGCGGGATCTTTTTTGCAGATTTCCCGTGAGGTTTATTGAAATACGGCAGAAATTCCTGTATAATAAATAGGATTTTACAACGAGAGGCGCGAACGGAATGAAAAAAATCGGATTCGATAACGACAAATATCTCCGTATGCAGTCGGAGCATATCCGTGAAAGGATTGCCCAGTTCGGCGGTAAGCTGTATCTGGAGTTCGGCGGCAAGCTTTTTGATGACTATCACGCCTCCCGTGTGCTGCCGGGATTTCAGCCGGACAGCAAGCTGCGGATGCTTCTGCAGATCAAGGATCAGGTGGAAATCGTCATTGTGATCAACGCGGGCGATATAGAAAAAAACAAGCTGCGCGGCGACCTCGGCATCACCTATGATCTGGATGTACTGCGGCTGATAGACGGTTTCCGCAGCATCGGACTGTATGTCGGAAGTGTGGTGATGACCCGTTTCCAGGGGCAGCCGGTGGCTGAGGCGTTTCAGGAGAGGCTGGAGTCGCTGGGAGTAAAGGTATACCGGCATTATCCGATCGAGGGCTACCCGTCGAATATCACGAAAATCGTCAGCGATGAGGGATACGGCCGCAATGAATACATTGAAACCAGCCGTGAGCTGGTGGTGGTAACCGCTCCGGGACCCGGAAGCGGGAAGATGGCCACCTGCCTGTCGCAGCTGTACCATGAGCATAAACGCGGTGTGCAGGCCGGATACGCCAAGTTTGAAACCTTCCCGATCTGGAATCTGCCGCTCAAACATCCGGTTAATCTCGCCTATGAAGCAGCGACCGCCGACCTGGATGATGTGAATATGATCGACCCGTTCCATCTTGAGGCTTACGGCACCACAACGGTCAACTACAACCGCGATGTGGAGATTTTTCCGGTGGTCACGGCGATGTTTGAAAAGATCATGGGAACCTGCCCATACAAATCACCGACCGATATGGGCGTAAATATGGCCGGAAATTGTATTATAGATGATGAGGCGGTGCGGGAAGCCTCCTGTCAGGAAATTCTGCGTCGGTATTACACGGCGTTGTGCGGCCAGCGGCAGGGAGTAGTGAGCGAAGACGTCATTTATAAACTGGAACTGCTGATGAAAAAGGCGGAGGTAACGGTGCATGACCGGGTCGTGATTGCACCGGCGCTGCAGAAGGCTGCGCTGACCGGTGCGCCGGCCGCGGCGATGGAGCTTCCGGATGGTACCATTGTCACTGGAAAAACTTCGGATCTGCTGGGGGCTTCGGCAGCGCTGCTGCTGAATGCGTTGAAGATTCTCGGCGGCATCAGCGATGATATCCATTTGATTTCTCCGGTGATCATCGAACCGATCCAGCATCTGAAGGTTTCGCATCTGGGCAACCGCAATCCCCG
The DNA here is from genome assembly GCA_905198295.1 of uncultured Oscillospiraceae bacterium. Lineage (GTDB taxonomy): Bacteria > Bacillota > Clostridia > Oscillospirales > Acutalibacteraceae > UMGS1591. The sequence continues at coordinate 10,284 of CAJKBW010000080.1, forward strand.
GCTGCATACCGATGAGGTGCTGATAGCATTGTCTATTAGTGCGGCGACCAATCCGACGGCGGAACTGGCGATGGAACAGCTTGCGCGTCTTCGCGGATGCGAGGCGCATTCTTCGGTGATCCTGTCTGCTGTGGATGAGCGGGTATTCCGCCGTTTAGGCATTAATATTACCTGTGAACCGCGTTATCAGACGTCAAAACTGTATACAGTCTAAGAAAAAACCGTGTATGTTCCAATTTTGCCAAATTTGGCGGATTTGGAGCATACACGGTTCGCTTTGTTTTGGATATAGTAAGGGCGAGAATGGACATCGCTTTAATAATGAAAGAGATTCATCTTTTTTCTGTTGGAGGCGGATACGCACCTGGATTGTTGTTAGGAATCGCCTGTTCTTGCATAGGCGCAACAGTTCCTGGCGGCGGAGGTGGAGCCATATATACGGGCGTTACATATACGCCGGGCTGAACGTAGTTTTGTGACGGCCGTCGCATTAAAGGCCGGCCCCATTTATCCGTCGCGTTACGGGAACAGGTGCATATAATATCGGCTATATACCAAGCAAACATCCCCAGCGAGAACACAAGCACGACAGGAAGCATGGTGATACGAATCGGAGTGGATTCACCATAAACAACGAAAAACATGGCGCTCATGCTGAACACAGACAACAGTAGTTTCAGGACACCCGTAATATAACGCCCTAAATAGAAACGATCAATTCCCAGCCAGCCGGTATAGGGGATGCTGGCCAGTGCAATGGCGACCGAACGGCTTTTTGGTTTTATGGGCATGTGTTTTCCGCCTCTCTTTATCTTAAGTGCTTACCATATGGCACAACCACCTGTTGAATTTGATTTTCAACAGGTGGTTTGATGGCATATAACGTGCAATGAACGCAGAAAACAGACAGAAAATTATGAATTTTCCTCCGGCTTTTCAAGCAAAACAAAAGCAACAAATGTTTCTTTGCGCGTTGGATTTTCCTTGTCTTCGATTTCTACCACATCATGTGTTATATGGGAAACTTTCCAGCCTTGATTCAATAGGCTGTTAATATTGGTAAAATACTTATTTTCGTTAATGTTTCCCTGTTCAGTATAATCCCGACTATTGCTTAAATAAACCAGCTTTTGCATCTGTCCGTCCTCCTTCGGTGTTTTTTATTTGGTGGAGCTGACGCTTCCCTTATCGAACCCAGCTCCAGGGGTTCGACCAGCGATACAAATGGTGGAGGCGGGGGGAATCGAACCCCCGTCCGAAAATCACTTGCCACAGCTTTCTCCGAGTGCAGCCGATCTTTTGGGATTCCCCTCATCAGCCGCCGAAAGGCAGGCTGCTGATTACGGTAGCCGCTTGGTCATGACGAAAGCGGCGGCACGCCTTCGTTCACGTTCACCGCTAATCGACGCCTTTATCCCGTCCGCGGTACTACGGGTAAAGACGGCAGCCTAATTAGGCTGCAACAGCAACAGTATTGTTGTCGTTTATTTTTAAAGTTTACGGCTTTTAAAGCGGGTCCGCACCGCTACTCGCTTACCGTGGCTCACAATCCCCGTCGAATCCTTTACGCCCCCATATAAAAGGTGTATTCAGTATACCCCGAATACACGCCTTTTGTCAATGACTGAAAAAAATCCCCGCCGCTGAGCAAAGCGGCGGGAGAACGGTCAGCCAAAATTCCGGATGAGAGAGATCACCTTTCCGAGGACGACGACCTCATCCACGATGATCGGCTCGAACGCATCGTTTTCCGGCTGCAGGCGGAAATGGCCATTTTCCTTATAAAAGCGTTTGACTGTGGCCTCATCGCCTATGAGTGCCACCACAATGTCCCCATTTTGTGCTTCCGGCGTTTTGTGTACGACCACAATATCGTGGTCAAGGATACCGGCATTGATCATACTGGTACCGGATACACGCAGGGCAAACAGTTCACCCGGCTGGTAGCCGCCGCCCGAGTAGGGGACGTAATCCTCGACCTCTTCCACGGCAAGGATGGGCAGACCGGCCGTGACTTTGCCGACCAGCGGAACCCGCGCCACCGTTTCACCCGGAAGACGGATGGCTCGGTTAAGGCCGCTTTGGCGCGATATATATCCGCGTTCTTCGAGCACCTTCAAATAGGCGTGAACAGTTGAAGTGGAGCGTATATCCGCAGCGGTGCAGATTTCCCGCACCGTAGGGGGGACACCGTCCTGTGCGCATGTCTGCAAATATTCCAGAATTTTCTGCTGTTTAGGATTAAGCGGCTTCATTTTGGATCATCCTTTCTTCCGGCGTTTCAGCAGCCGAATATCTGTTCTGATTATCTTCAGTATACCACAGGTTTGAAAAGAATGCAAACAAATGTTTGAATAAATCGCAAAAATCCTTACAGATTATTCATAGTCAATTCACACAAACTTCGCAGTAACCTTTTATAATAAACGTGTACTCGGAAGTAAGAG
>CAJKBW010000081.1 GCA_905198295.1 uncultured Oscillospiraceae bacterium
CCAACCACGGCGCCGACAACCGCGCCGCCGTCCAGCGCGGTGAACGCCGACTGGTTCGCCGATGCGGTATTTATCGGGGATTCCCGCACCGAAGGGCTGATGCTGTATACCGGACTTGAGGCGGATGCGCTGGCCAACAAGGGCATGACCGTTTCCACCGCGCTGACGGCGGATCTGGTTCAGCTCGACAACGGGGAAATGGGTACGGTCATCGAGGGGCTTGCACAGAAAACCTATGGCAAGATTTACATCATGCTGGGGGTCAATGAGCTCGGCTGGGAGTACAGCAGCATTTTCAAGGACCGGTACAGCGACGTGATCGACGCCGTTAAGGAGGCGCAGCCGCAGGCGACGATTTATGTGCAGTCGATCCTGCCGGTCACCAAGGCGCGCTCCGACTCGCACGCGTTCCAGACAAAGGCGAAGGTGGACGAATACAACACGCTGATTCAGGCGATGTGCACGGAAAAAGGGGTCAATTACCTGAAGGTCGAGGATGCCGTTATGACCGAGGACGGGTATATGGTCCCGGAATATGCCGCGAGCGACGGGGTGCATATGAACTCCAACGGCTGCCTGAAGTGGCTGGAATATCTCAAGGAGCACCATTAAACGCTTTGGTGCGCAGGAGCAGGAAGGTGTCTGCATGAAGAAAAAAGTGTATGCCATTGTGCTGGCAGGCGTTCTGGCGTTTGCGCTGACCGCCTGCAGCCGCCCGGAGGACAGCGGCAGCGAGCCGGAATCCTCCGCGGCGCCGACCACGGCGCCGACCACCGCTGTCACGACGACCGAGGCGCCGACCACGACGACCACCACCACCACCACCACAACGACTGCGCCGCCCACCACCGCGACGCAGCCGCCGGTGGATACCTGGTTTGCGGACGCGGCGTTTATCGGGGATTCCCGCACCGAAGGGCTGATGCTGTATACGGGGCTGGAGACCGAGGTGTTCGCGGAAAAAGGGCTCAATGTCCGCACGGCGCTGAACAGCGCCCTGTTTCCCCTCGACGGGGGCGGGAAAGGCACGGCCATCGACGCACTCCGGCAAAAAAAGCCCGCCAAGGTGTATATCATGTTAGGGGTAAACGAGCTCGGCTGGGGATCGAGCGGCATCTTTCAGCAGGAATACGGCGCGCTGGTGGACGCCGTGCGGGAGGCCGCGCCCGGCGCGGCGGTTTATGTGCAGTCGATCCTGCCGATTACCAAGGCGCATTCCGACGCCCATTCCTACCAGAACAAGGCCAAGGTGGACGAATTCAACGGCCTGATCCGGGAGATGTGCGCGGAAAAAGGCGTGAACTACCTCAAGGTGGAGGATGCGGTGATGACCGGCGACGGGTATTTGGATCCGGAGATGGCGGCGGGGGACGGCGTGCACCTCAATGCCGCGGGCTGCCGGGCATGGCTGCAGTATCTGCGGGAACATCACGGATAACATCACGGATAACATCACGGATAAGGAGGCGGAAAAATGGGCAAGCGGTGGGCGGCGGTCTTGCTGGCGGCAATGCTGATGCTTTCGGCCGCTGCCTGTATGGCGCCGGAGAGCGGGCCGCCTTCGGCGGTGTCTTCGGCCGATTCCGCCGATTCCGCACAGGGGACGGCGGCGCCGGACGATTCTGCGTCGGTACCGGATGCGCCGACAACGGCGCCGGCGGATCCGGAAGCGAGCGACAGTGCCGAAAATGCGGAAAAGAACGACCTGACCATGCCGACCATCACCGATGAACAGGCGGCCGCGTGGTTTGCGGATGCGGTGTTTGTCGGCAATTCCCGTGTGCAGGGGCTGGTGTTGTACACCGGCGTGGAAGCGGACATGATCGCGGAGCGGGGGCTCAACGTCATCACCGCGCTGCACGACGATGCGACCACGCTGGAAAACGGGGAGAAGGGCAGCGTGCTGGACGCTCTCGCACAGAAGCCCTATGGAAAGGTTTATGTGAAATTCGGGATGAACGAACTGAACTGGATGGCCGAAGAGGTGTTCATCCAGTATTACGGCAGGATTGTGGACGGGATCCGGGAGGTTCAGCCGCAGGCGGCGGTGTTTGTTCAATCGATTCTGCCGATCGCCCGGGAGCGTTCGGAGGCCTCGGCGGCGGACGGCGGGATGCAGACGCAGGAGCGGGTCAACCAGCTCAACGGTGCGCTGCGCGCCATGTGCCTGGACAAAGGGGTCCGGTTTCTGGACGCCGAACAGGCGGTGATGGACCCGGATGGTTATCTCTATGCCGAATACGCCGCGAGTGACGGCTATCATCTGAACGCCGCGGGCTGCGAAAAGTGGCTGGATTATTTGAAACAGGCGGTAAATCCGTATGAAATGGAAGGAGAATAATGTATGTGGAAAAAAGGATTGTTGCTGATGCTTTGCGCCGTACTGGCGGTGTCGCTGACCGCGTGCGCGGGCGGCGGTGAGGGGAGTTCTTCACCGTCCGGCGCGGACTCGTCGCAGAGCGATGCGGCGCAGACGGGGAAAACGCTGGATGTCGAGGCGGCGGCAAAGGCGCTGCTGGAGGGCGCGGATTTTGACGATCCTCCGGCCGAGCTGAGAGAAAAACTGCTGACGGCACAGTACGTGGGGCTGGATACTGCCGATGTCGTATCGTGGAAGGTGTATGTCAGCGGAGCCTCTACCGCGGACGAGGTGGCGGTGTTTGAAGCGACGGATGCCGAGGCGGCGCAGCGCATCAAAGCCGTGATCGACACCCGGCTGGCCGGCCTGATCGAGCAGTACCGCGACTATGCACCGGATAAGGTGCAGAAGCTGGAAAATCCGCTGCTGGTGGTGGAAGGCAACTACGTGGTGCTGTGCGTTTCCAACGACAACGCCAAGGCGCAGGAGCTGCTGGACGCCCAGTGGAAATAAGCGATTCCCTTCGGGATACCTTAATCAGGCAGGAGTGACAAAAACGCATGGTATTCAGCGGCTCTCCGTTTCTGTTTTATTTTCTGCCGGCGGTGCTGGCGCTGTATTTTCTGGTGCCCAGGCGCCTCAAAAACCCGGTACTGCTGGTTTTCAGCCTCTTCTTTTATGCGTGGGGAGAACCGGTCTATATCCTGTTGATGATCTTTTCCATCGTGATGGACTACGCGCTGGGCCGCTGGCTGTATGTGTACAAGGAAAAGGGGAACATGAAGGCCGCCAAGCGGGTGCTGGTGCTGTCGGTGGTGCTGAATCTGGCGCTGCTGGGCTTTTTCAAGTACACGAATTTCCTGCTCGGCACCATCGGGAGCCTGTTTCATGTGGACATACCGCTGCTGGAGCTGTCCCTGCCCATCGGCATCTCCTTTTACACCTTTCAGGCGATGTCCTACCTGATCGACCTGTACCGCGGGGATGTCGGCGTACAGCGCAGCGTGCTGAACTTCGGCACGTATGTCTCGCTGTTCCCGCAGCTGATCGCGGGGCCGATCGTGCGGCTGAGCACGGTGGAAAAGGAGCTGGCGGACCGCAGGGAGACGGTGGATGATTTTTCCGCCGGCATCAAGCGGTTTGTCACCGGCCTGGGCAAAAAGGTGCTGCTGGCCAACACCATCGGCGCGGTCTGGACCGAGATTTCCGCCATGGAGGTCAGCACGCTGCCGGTGCTGACGGCCTGGATCGGCGTGGTGGCGTTCACCTTCCAGATCTATTTTGACTTTTCCGGCTATTCGGATATGGCGATCGGGCTTGGGCGGATGTTTGGCTTCCCCTCCGTGGAAAACTTCAATTATCCCTGTACAGCGCGCAGCGTAACCGATTTCTGGCGGCGCTGTCATATCTCGCTGAGCACCTGGTTCCGCGAATATGTGTACATCCCGCTGGGCGGCAACCGGCGCGGGCTGCCGCTTCAGCTGCGCAACCTGCTGATCGTCTGGACGCTGACCGGCGTCTGGCACGGCGCGAGCTGGTCGTTTGTGACCTGGGGGCTGTATTTCGGGGTGCTGCTGATTCTCGAAAAGCTGTTCCTGCTGAAATTTCTCGAAAAGCTGCCGAAGGCCGTCGGCCACATCTATACGATGTTCCTGGTGATCATCAGCTGGGCGATTTTTGCGTTCGATTCGCTGGGCAGCGGGCTGCAGTTCATCCGCGCGATGTTCGGCGGCTTCGGGCAGGCGTTTGCGGATCAGGGTTCCTGGTATCTGCTGTACACCAACCTGATCCTGCTGGCAATCCTGATTATCGGTTCCACCCAGCTGCCCCGGTGGCTGTACGGCCGGCTGGAAAGCCGCCTGCTGGCGGCGGACGGCCGCGGACGCCCGCATGCCGCCGCACTCGGCGCGGTGGAAACGGTGCTGGTGCTCGCGGGGCTGATCCTGTCGGTATCCTTTGTGGTGGATGCGACCTATAACCCCTTCCTGTATTTCCGGTTCTAGAAAGGAGAGAACGGTATGACGCGGCAAAAATGGCTGTGTATTGTCTTTGTGGTCTTTATTGCGGGCGTTTCGCTCGTGAACTGGCTGACGCCGGGCACCGATTTCTCCGAAAGCGAGAACCGCGCGCTGCAGACCTTTCCGGAGGTGAACACCGAAAAGGTGCTTTCGGGCAAATTCTCGCAGGAGTTTGAGAGCTACGCCAACGACCAGTTCCTGCTGCGGGACGGCTGGGTCGGGCTGAAAACGCTGACCTCGCTGGCGATGGGCAAAAAGGATAACGGCCGGGTGTTTTTCGGCCGGGACGGGTATCTGCTGGAGATGGACAGCGTCTTGAACCAGCAGCAGCTCACCCGGAACGCGCAGGCGCTGGGGGCTTTTATGGCCTATGCCCGGCAGCAGAATCCCGCCCTGAAGCTCGCGGTTGTCATGGCGCCGACGGCGACCGGCGTGATGACCGAAAAGCTGCCGCCGCTGGCGGTGACCTACGATCAGGCGCAGGCCATTGAGCAGGTGCGCGCCGCCATGTCGGAGGGCGTGGTGTTTCCGGATGTTCTGGCGGAGATGAACGCCCATAAGGCGGACGACAATCTGTATTACCGCACCGACCATCACTGGACCACGCACGGCGCTTACTGGGCGTATGCCCAGCTGCTCACGCAGTGGGGGATGACGCCGCTGGCGCAGGATGCCTTTACCGTGCGCACGGTCAGCGACGCGTTTTACGGCACCACCTATTCCAAAGCGAACCTGTACACCATCCGCCCGGATACGGTGGTGGCCTACGACCCGGTGACGGCGAACCCCTGCACGATGAAGCTGGACGGCAAGGATACGGTATACGACAGCCTGTACGATGAGAGCTTTCTGGATAAAAAGGATAAGTATTCCTATTTCCTCGGCGGCAATCACCGGATCTATGAAATCGATACCAGCGTCAAAAACGGCCGCACGCTGCTGGTGCTTCAGGATTCCTACGCGCACTGCATAATCCCGTTTCTGGCGCAGCATTACGAGAAAATCGTGGTGGCGGACCTGCGGTATTTCCTCACCCCGGTGGAGGAGCTGCTGACCGAATACGCGGTGACCGACGTGCTGGCGCTGTACAACATCGAAACCTTCTCCACCGAGGCGAGCATTGGCGGCATGCTGGGGTATTTTTAAAAAAACGCTTGACCAGAGCGGGAAGCTGTGCTATAATTTACCGGTGTTTTGCGACCGACGCGCTTTGCCGAGCAAAATCGGCGGCCGTTGGGGGTTAATGCCTGGCGTGAAGCGAGACATTAAAGCGGGCAGTCCTCTGCACGGATTCGGTTCCGGCATGAATGTCTGAAGATTTACAGGAGGAAAAAAACATGGATGCTCTGAAGTTGATTGCTGCTGACAGCCTCAAGGAAAACAAACCGGTGATCGCGATCGGTGATACCGTCCGCGTGGACGTGAAAATCCGCGAGGGTGACCGCGAAAGAATCCAGGCCTTTGAGGGTACCGTTATCGCCAAGCGCGGCAGCGGTGTGACCGAGACCTTTACCGTCCGACGTGTTTCCTACGGCGTCGGCGTGGAGCGTGTGTTCCCGGTGCATTCCCCGAATGTTGCCGAGGTCAAGGTGATCCGCCACGGTAAGGTTCGCCGCAGCAAGCTGTACTATCTGCGTGACCGCGTCGGCAAGGCCGCGAAGGTCAAGGAGCAGCTGTAATTTCCGGACAAAGGCCACCCCGCCGTTTGCGGCGGGGTGGTTTTTATTTGCGGCGGCGGGGACGCAAAGGCGCTTTTACCGGTTTCATGCACAACGCGTGCAGCGATGGCAGGTTTCGGCTGTCATCCCTGTACGCGTTTTGTATTTGTGCCGGTGTGGACCGGTGCATGCCCGGCCGCGCTCCGCCCTGCCATAAAAGCATCGCCTCAACCGGTGCCAAAAAATTATTTTGGAAAAAAGCCTGCCATTTCGTCGTTTTTTGCTTTTCGGGGGTCTTTATAAGGGGGAGCCTGTTTTCGCGGCTGTGATGCCCCGGCAACCATGAAATGAAGGAGTGGGTAGAAAATGAAAATTTGTCCAAACTGCGGTCTGCAGAACCCGGAGGAAAGCCGCTTCTGCAATCAGTGCGGGGCACCGATTGCCACCGGGGCACCGATTGCTACCGGCACACCGATCGCCGCCGGGGCACCGATTGTCACCGGGGCACCGGAGGAGAGCCTGAACCGGAATGCGGCGGAGACATCCGTGCCGCCTCAACCAGTGCCGGTGCCGCCTCAATCGGCGCCTGTACCGCCATATTCGGCGCCCGTATCGCCCTTTGCGGCGTCCATGCAGCAGAGGAGCATCCCGTTGGCGGCTGCCGCGGCCCCGCGCAGATCGCCGCAAAAAATCGTGATTATTGTGATCGTTGCGGTGCTTGCAGCGGCATTGCTTGCCGCTGCGGTTATTTTCGCCGTTTCCCGAGTCAATACCCCCGACACCGGCGGAAACGATACGTTTTTTTCGGAAAGCCAGTATACGGATTCCGTGGATTTTTCGGCTGTTTTCAGTCAATACGGCTCGTGGTCTTACGGAAGCGTTGCGTCGGACGGGAGTTATATGACCATCGATACCAACCCGGATAACGAAGAGGAACATATCGATTTTGCCGCCTATACGGCACTGAAAAACATCAATGCCGCGCTGGGCTTTTCGGATGCGCTGCTGGAGAAAATGAACCAGACGAGGGCGCTCGACGGCCGGCAGTCCGATGAAAACGACAAGGTAAAGGTCAGCTGGTCCTATCATCCGGACAAAGGGCTTGAAGTGCTTTACGAAAAGAAATAAGCTGTCCTGCGCCGGCTGAGGTCGGCATTTCGGTGAACGGAAGGAAAGCGAGACAAGACGCGCGGCCTGCACGGAGGAGTCTTTTGCCGGGATCTTCTGTCCGCCTCTTGACAGCCGGGGGTTTTGCGGGTATACTGAGGTTGAGTAAACGGAGATATGAACCAGGGGATTTTTCTGCCCTGCTGTCATATCTCCGTTTTTATATCCGGGCAGCATGACGCCGGCGGAAGCGGCGGCCGTGCGGCGGGACGAACACAGAGAGGACGATACCGATGAGGCTGGCGGATAATCCGATTATTGCCGCCGTGCGGACCGGGCGGGAGCTGGAGGGGGCGCTTGGCTGCGAAGTGCCGCTGATTTTTCTGCTCAGCGGCAGCATCCTGACCCTGAAGGATACGCTGCGGCGCATTCATGCGGAGAAAAAACGGGCGTTTGTTCATATCGATCTGACCGAAGGCATAGGAAAGGATAATGCAGGGATGGCGTTTTTGGCGGAGCTTGGCGCGGACGGCATCATCAGCACCCGTGCCGGCCTGATCCGGGCGGCAAAGGACTGCGGGCTGGAAACGGTGCAGCGCTTTTTTCTGGTGGATTCCCACTCGGTGGAAACCGCGATCGAATCCATCCGTGCCTGCGATCCGTCGATGGTGGAGCTGATGCCCGGGGTGGTGCCGAAGGTCATCCGGCGATTCTGCGGGGAAATCCGTCAGCCGGTGATCGCCGGCGGCCTGATCGAAACACGGGAAGAAGCGGTCCAGGCGCTGAGCGCGGGCGCGGCGGCCATATCCACCGCACAGCCGGCGCTGTGGCGGGAGGTTTGACAGGACGTTTTTGCGGCAGGGAGGAAAACCGTATGCTGTATGATGTAATGGTTATCGGCGCCGGGGTGGTCGGCGCGCTGGCCGCCCGCGAGCTGTCCCGCTATGACCTGCGGGTTTGCCTGCTGGAGCGGGATGAGGATGTGGCGATGGGAACGACCCGCGCCAACAGTGCGATCGTCCACGGCGGGTTTGATCCGCTGCCGGGAACGCAAAAGGCCAGGCTCAATGTGCGCGGCACGGCGATGATGCCGGCGCTTGCGGCGCAATTGCAGGTGCCGTACCGGAACAACGGCTCGCTGGTGCTGGCCTTTTCCCCGGAGGACAAAGACGCCCTTGCGCGGCTGTATCAGAGAGGGCTTGCCAACGGTGTGCCGGGGCTGTCGCTGCTTTCCGGGGAAGAGGTGCGCGCGCTGGAGCCGCAGGTGTCGGAAAAGGCGGCCGGCGCGCTGCGGTGCACCTCGTCGGGCATCATCGGCCCCTATGAGCTGGCCATTGCCGCCGTGGGGAACGCGATGGACAACGGCGTGGAGCTGCGCACGGATTTCCGGGTGGAGCGCATCGAGAAGACCGACGGGGGCTTTTGCCTGTATGCCGGCGGACAGCAGGTGCAGGCGCGGTATGTGCTCAACTGCGCCGGGCTGTATGCCGACGAAATCGCCGGCATGCTGGGGGAGCGGACGGCGCCGATCGTACCGCGCCGCGGCGAATACCTGCTGCTGGATAAAAGCGCGGGGAATCTGGTGTCGCACACGCTGTTCCAGGTGCCGACGCCCGCCGGAAAGGGCGTGCTGATCACCCCCACGGTGGACGGCAATCTGCTCGTCGGGCCTACCTCGCACGAGGTGGACGGCAGGGAAAACCGCGACGTCACCGGCGAAGGGCTGGAGGAGATCCGCCGCGCGGCGTCGAGAGCGGTGGAAGCCCTGCCGCTGCGGCAGGTGATCCGCTCGTTTGCCGGCGTGCGCGCCTCGCTGGCGGGCGGGGATTTTGTGGTGCGGGCTTCCGCCGAATGGCCGCAGTTCTGGCATGCGCTCGGCATCGATTCGCCCGGCCTGTCGGCGGCGCCGGCGATTGCGGAGGAGCTGGTCCGCGGGCTTGCGCAGGCGGGCCTGCCGCTGCGGGAAAAAAGCGATTTTCAGCCCGAACGGCAGTCGTGCCGCGCCTTCCATTCGCTGGATACCGCGGCGAAGAACCGGCTGATTGCGCAGGATGCGCGCTACGGCCATGTCGTCTGCCGCTGTGAGACGGTGACCGAGGGCGAAATCGTCGCCGCCATCCATCAGAATCCGCCGGCGCGCACGCTGGATGCGGTCAAGCGCCGCACCCGCACCGGGATGGGCCGCTGTCAGGGCGGCTTCTGCACGCCGTATCTGACCGAAATTCTGGCGCGGGAATGGGGGATTCCGGAGGAAGCGGTGATGCAGTTCGGCAGCCGCGCGCCGGTGCTGGCCGGACGCACCAAGGGCGGAGAGGAGGATGCGGCATGCGGACAGCCGATCTGGTAATCATCGGCGGCGGGCCGGCCGGCATGGCCGCTGCCGTCAGCGCATACGACGCCGGCGTGCGGGATATACTGATCCTCGAGAGGGACGCCGCGCTCGGCGGGATTCTGCAGCAGTGCATCCACAACGGGTTCGGCCTGCACCGCTTCGGGGAGGAGCTCACCGGCCCGGAATACGCCGAACGGTATGCCGCGCAGGTGGAGGAACGGCAGATTGCCTGCTGCTTCAACACAATGGTGCTGGACATCACCCCCGATAAGCAGGTGACGGCGATGAACGCGCAGCAGGGCGTGTTCACGGTGCAGGCCGGGGCGGTGATTCTGGCGATGGGCTGCCGCGAGCGCAGCCGGGGCGCGCTGAACATCCCGGGAAGCCGGCCGGCCGGCATTTATACGGCGGGCACCGCCCAGCGCTTTGTCAACCTGAAAGGGCTGATGCCCGGCAAAAAAGCGGTGATTCTGGGTTCGGGGGATATCGGCCTGATTATGGCGCGGCGGATGACGCTCGAGGGCGCCGAGGTGAAGATGGTGTGCGAGCTGATGCCGTATTCCGGCGGCCTGAACCGGAACATTGTGCAGTGCCTGGAGGATTTTGATATTCCGCTCCGCCTCAGTCACACCGTTTCCCGGATTCACGGCGCCGACCGGGTGACCGGGGTAACCGTCTCCCGCGTGGACGAAAACGGGCGGATCATTCCCGGAACCGGCGAGTATGTGGCGTGCGACACGCTGCTGCTGTCCTGCGGCCTGATTCCGGAAAACGAGCTTTCGCGGCAGATGGGGCTGCCGATGGATCCGGTCACCGGCGGGGCGGTGGTCAGCGAACGGCGGGAGACCGCCGTGCCGGGCGTATTTGCCTGCGGGAATGTCCTGCATGTGCACGACCTGGTGGATTACGTCTCCGAGGAGGCGGCGCTGGCCGGCCGGGCGGCGGCGGATTACATCCTCGGGCGGATGGTGCGGCCGGGCGGCAGCATACCGCTGAAGGCCGGAAACGGCGTGCGGTACACGGTGCCGCAGCGGGTGACGGCAGAGCAGACGGCTGCTGTGCGGGTATACTTCCGGGTGGGGGCGGTATTTTTCGGCGCCCGGCTGGTGGTGCGCGCGGGGGAACGGGTGCTGCTGGACCGCCGGAAGCCCAAACTGGCGCCCGGCGAAATGGAATGGGTCGAGCTGACCCCGGAAATGCTGCGGCAGGCGGACGGCGGGATCGAAATCGCCGTGGAAGCCGCGACAGGAGGTGCGGAAAATGGCGGAAGTCCCCAAAAGCAGGCGTGAGCTGACCTGCATTACCTGCCCGATGGGCTGCGCGCTTACGGTGGAGCTGGCCGACGGCGTGTTTGTCTCGGTGAGCGGCAACCGCTGCAAGCGCGGGGAAGCGTATGCCTATGCGGAGGTGACCCACCCTGCCCGCACGCTGACGACCACCATGGCGGCGCAGGGGGCGCCCGGTATACTGGTGCCGGTCAAATCGGACCGGCCGCTGCCCAAAGAATGCCTGCTCGAGGCGATGCGGCAGATTAACCGGCAGCGGGTAAAGCTGCCGGTGAAACGGGGCGATGTCGTGATGACCGGCCTTTTCGGCGGCAATATGATTGCCACGAGAAGCGTGGATGAACCGGCCGGATCGTGAAGCGCGGGAAACAGCCGTTTTACGGTCCGGAAACGATAAAGATATCTCCCGGCTGCGTTTTCCGCCGGGGCGGAAAAGCGGCGGGGGAAAACGAAAGGAGAGAGGAGCCGATTGACGCTGTTGAGAGATTTTCTGGCGTTCCCGCCGGGGATTCTGCTGGAGCTGTTTGCGCGGGTGCTGTTCGCCTGCGCCTGCGGCGCGCTGATCGGGTTTGAGCGTGCGCGCCGCTTCAAGGAGGCCGGGATGCGCACCCACTGCATTATTGCGGCGGCGGCCTCGCTGCTGATGGTGCTGTCCAAATACTGCTTTGCGGATCTGTCGGTTGCCGATGGGTTCTTTTCGGGCGACCGCGGCGCGGACCCGGCGCGGATCGCGGCGCAGATTGTCAGCGGCGTGGGCTTTCTGGGGGCGGGTGTCATTTTCCGCAGCGGCGCTACGGTCAAGGGGCTGACCACCGCGGCGGGCCTCTGGGCGACATCGGCGGTCGGGATGGCCATCGGCAGCGGGATGTACGCGGTGGGGCTGTTCACCGCCGTGGTGGTTGTGCTGCTGCAGTTTGTGCTGCACAGGTTCCATATCGGCGCCGACGCCTATGTGCAAAGCGAGATCCGCATGACCATCCCGCTCGACGACGAGCAGCTGCGCGGACAGCTGTACCGGCAGCTGGAAGCGTTCGGGATGACGGTGCAGTCCGCCGACTACCGCAAGAATGAAGACGGTACGATGACCATAACCGCGAGCGTGCGGATGAAAAGGGTGCTTTCGATGGAACAGGTGGTTGCCTTTACACAGGAAAACAGGCGGATCCAGTCCTTTTCCATCGTCAATATCTGAAAAGAAGCGGGGGCAGAACCATACGGTTCAACCCCCGCTTCTGCCTGTCGAAAAAGTCCGGCTTATGCCGCCCTTTTCTCTATGCTGACGCAAAAGAGGGGGATCGTCTGATTTCCCCTTTTTTATCCATGCAGGTTGGATCTTGCCGGCTGCACCGTACCGGATCGCCTTTTCCCGCGCGGCGCGTGCTGTGCGGCACAGCGGGTTCAGGCCGTTCCCGGAAAAATCGCGCCGCTTTTGTTTTTTTGGCTTTATTCCGACGGAAAGTTATGCTATAATAACCTCACGCCGTAAGCGGAAAGCGGAGCTTTCCGACGGCTGAGAGAACATTGAACCACTCCGGAACGGTCAAAGCCGTT
>CAJKBW010000082.1 GCA_905198295.1 uncultured Oscillospiraceae bacterium
GCCACTACCTTTTTCCGGCGTGAAAAAGGTAGCAAAACACGCTGTTCCCCGGCGCCAAGCGGGCTGCGCCTTACGGCGCCCCCGACGGCGCCGAATGGATTGAGAGGAAGCTTGCTTTTCCTCATACGGCCGGGGGCGGGAGAATGGTTTTTACGCTGACATCAGCGGCGGATGCGTACCCCGGCGCAGGCCGGCCTATCCTCACCAGATAGTACCCGGACAGAATGTCTCATAAATATCGTACTGCGATAGGACGTGAAAGCCAGCGGCCGGCCAGCCGGGGAAAATCACTCAACTTGAACCGCGGCGTCGAAATGATCGGCAGATCATTTCGTTTGCCGCGAGAACACAAGGGGGGAAGCAACTTTTGCGTCCTTTTGTTTGCTGACAAAAGGACGTGGCTGCCCGGTATCGGGCAAAGGGGGTGCTGCCGGTTATCGGCAGACATATTCTCACAAATTTTGGGCGTGGTTTGGCCGCGCGGCCAGAACCAGCTCCCCTTTGTGCAGGCGGCTGCGGCCACTACCTTTTTCCGGCGTGAAAAAGGTAGCAAAACACGCTGTTCCCCGGCGCTGTTACGGGAGGGGACGTTTCGCGCGGTGCGCGAAACTCCCGCAGGAACCGCCTGCCGGCGGTTCCTGTTACCGACGGCGCCGAATGAATTGAGCAAAAGCACCCTCCTCATGCGGCCGGGGTGCGGGAGGCTGCTTTTCTGCGCCGACACCAGCGACAGCGGATTTTCGGTGTAAACCGGCGGCAATATCAAAAACCGCGCAGCCATGTGGCTGCGCGGTTTTTTCCAAATTATTCGCCGGTGATGCCGCTCGTTTCAATGCCCTGCATAAACTGCTTCTGCAGGAACATATAAATCACGAAAATCGGCAGCACCGTCAGCGTAACGGCGGCCATCATGGTCGCGTCGGTATACAGATTCTCCACCCCTGCCCCGGAACCCGCCGAGGTGAGATCTCCCGAACTGCTGTTGCTGATCAGGTTGCTGAGCGTCGGCAGAACCAGCGACAGGTAGTACTTCGACTGCTTCTGCAGATACAGCGTCGGCTCGAAGAAGTCGTTCCAGTGCCACACCATACTCAGCACGATACACACCAGCACCGACGAACGCGAGGTCGGGAACGCGATGCGGAAATAGCCCTTGATGGCGCCGCATCCGTCGATATACGCGGCTTCTTCCAGCGATTTGGGCAGCGACAGGAAAAACTGCCGGAAAATGAATATGAACAGCGCACCTTTGAGGCCGAAACCGAAAAAGGTCGGCAGGATGACCGGCAGCTGCGTTCCGATCCACCCCAAATTGGAAAACAGAATGTACAGCGGCACAATGATGGTCTGGGTCGGTACGATCATCGACAGCAGTAGCGCGCCGAAGAAAAAGTTTTTCCCCCGGAAGTCATAGCGCGCAAAACCGTAGCCGATAAACGCGCACGCCAGCACATGCCCCACGGTGCACAGCGTCACCGCAATCACCGTATTCAGCAGACGCTTCGGATAGTCCAGCACTTGGAACGCCAGCTTATAGTTCGACAGGTCGATCGTATTAAGCAGCCACGTCACCGTGACGTCGTCGAGGTCCTGCCGGCTCTTGAACGAGGTAATCAGCATGTACAAAAACGGATACAGGAAGACAAACACCAGGTCAAGCAGCAGCAGGTACATGCACAGGGTCATCAGCCGGCGGAAGTTCACATACCGCCGCAGACGTGCCAGAGGGGTATTGGCAGCAGACGCGGGCAGCGCCCTTGCTGCCGCCTTTTCGTTGTTTTTCATGCTACACCCCTCCTTTTACGACGCCGAACGCTTGATAAGCGGCCGCATGGCCAGGAAGGCCACACCAACCACCAGGAATATAAAGAGGAAAAATACCCACCCCATCGCCGACGCATACTGGAAACCCGACAGGGTGCCGTACGACGTCTTGAAGGCGGTGGTGGTGATATAGTCGATCATCGGGCTGTCCTGCGCAAAAAGCGCAATCGCGGTATACACGATGTTCAGCAGTATGATCGGCGAGAGCATCGGCAGCGTAATTTTCCACAGCATCTCCCACTCGGTCGCCGAGTCCACCCGCGCCGACTCATACAGCGACTGCGGGATCTTCTGGATGCCCGCCAGGAACAGGATAATCTGCACGCCCGACTGCCACATCACGGTGGTAATCCGCGACAGGAATTCCGACACGGTTTGGGAGAGATCTTCCCCTAAATAGGCGGCGATCTCCGGCGTCAGGATAATGCCGCGCACCGCGCTCATCGCGTCCTCGCTGACCCCCTGGCCGAGAATCTGCTCGAGGATATATCCGGTACCCAGCAGCACCGGCAGAAAAAACGCCGAGCGGAAAAATCCCCGCGCCTTGATGTCCCGGCTGAGCATGATGGCGATGATCAGCGAAAACACGATGATCATCGGCCCGTTGTAAAACGTCTCTTTACTCACCTGCTGGAGGCAGTAAAGAAAATTGATGTCCGACAAAAACGCATTCTTATAGTTCTCGATACCCACAAAGCCCATCTTCAGCTGCTGGATATTCTGCCCGTCGGTGAAACTGAGGATCAGCGAAAACAGCAGCGGGAAAAACAGCAGGAAAATTGAGCCAAACAGCCACGGCGACAGGAACACATAACCGGTCAGCCGGCGCCGCCGCTCAAAGGTCATCAGGGTGCGCCGCGGCTTCTTTTCCCGGGGAGCGGCTTTGGCCGCAGTTTCCATTTTCATCACCGGCCACCTCCCGTCACCGCGTAATCAAGCGCCGGCACCGTTACACCGTCGGCCGTATAGGCTTCTTCGGTATAATTGATGATCACGCTCATGCCGTTTTCATAGGTGACCTTCACCACGTCTTCGGCCAGCTTTTCATGCCGGATCATCGGCTGCGACCACACCGCGGACAGCCGCTCGCTGAACTCGCTGCCGATCTCCAGCACCGTATCCTTCCACACCGCGTACTGCGACGAGAACAGCTCGTTATAGCTCGAGTTATTCAGCACAATCGGGTTTTCTTCGGTCAGCAGGAAGTACGGCGCGCTGCCGTATTCGATCCAGCGCAGCTTCTGCCAGGTCAGGTCATACGCCTGATTGCCCGGCACCGAGGTGTAATCAATATAGCCGTGCACCACCATCTGGTAAAACGGCACCGATTCATCGTTGATAAAATAGCGCGAATCCTTATCCGGAATATCGCTCAGGCGCGACACATACGGCAGCACATAGGCATTGCCGCCGGTGACCGCGATTCTGCCGAGCTGCCCGCTCGCGAGCGCAAGGCCCTCGGTATAACTTTGCAGCGCCTGCTCCCGGCTGGTCGGCATATCCTTGCTGTAATCGTACATCAGGATGCTGCCGACGGCATCGAAGCTGATCGAGCCGCCCTTTTCAAACCGCAGCCCGTCCAGCGCCGCCTGCGTCTGACCGACAAAGGTTTTCACCGGGTTGAGGATAAACCGGTTATCCACCGTGATGACCTTGCCGGTCGAGGAACGGTTGACATCGTTGCGGGAGTTGAAGCTGCCGGTATTCTTATTGGCGTTAAGGAAATCCATATTCAGGTACATATCGATGGACTCGCCCTTACAGTAGGCCATCAGGTTTTCCAGCGCAGATTTTCCGCCGAGCTTGCCCTCCGCTTTCGGCGCGGTAGGCAGGGTATCGTACCCGCCCTTGCCCCATGCGAGCAGCTTCGCCTGCAGGGTGTTCAGCCCGCCGGCCTTAAGCTCTTCCAGAATCTTCTGCGCGTCGCCGTAGCTGGTGGCGGTGACGAACTTATCGAAGAAAAAGCCCCGCTCGGTTGCCCCCATGAACAGATCCACCGCTACCGGGACCTCCCCGGCAACGACGTTTTTGTTCAGCAGCCCGTTTTCCACCAGGTATTCCCGGTAGCTCACCGCCATGCCGCTGTAATCGTTATGCTCGTCGTCGAGCAGGAAATATTTCACCGCATGGTCACCGGGGTTGCGGTATTCCGCAATGGTGACGTACTGCTTATTGTCCACCGTATGGGTCGCATAGGTGCGGTAGTCGATCTGGAAATACGCCCGGTTGAGCATCGCCACCTGATAGCCGCCCATCGCGACGTTCAGGCTCATATCCCCGCCGCCTTCGGTCACCGCCGCGAGCATCGCGCCGTCGTGATGACGGATGCCGTACACCGGCAGCATCACATTGTAAATATTCTGTTCCTTATTCTGATCGATCCGCTCGATATCCTGCGTATTCGCGCCATAAAGCGGCATCGTTTGCAGGGTGGTATTCGGCAGGTCGTAGCCCTTGAAGTGGATCAGCGTACCCGAGCCGTCCGGCACCAGCATATAACCATCCTCGGTCGACATCGCTGCCCCAAAAGCCGGCATCACCGTCAGTGCGACGAGCATATTGCCGCCACGCTCATCGATGCCGGCTTCCGGCACCGCGCAGTTGAGCCCATCCTCATCCAGCCACATCTCAAACCGGAACACCAGATCCGTGATGCCGGTTTTGGCGATGGTGATCTCCAGCGTAACCTTGTTCTCGTTCTTTTGATAGGTCGGCACCACCGCATATTTCGCCGTGCCGCCGCCCGCGTCGGTAATATTGTACTGGGTCAGGTTTCCGCTTTCCGACGCCACGCGCACGGTCATAAGGTTGGTCAGAAAATTTTTCTTGCTCTCGGCCCCTTCCCCGTAATACGAGGCGCTGACCGCGTTGGACCACACTTTGCCGGAACGCTTATCGGTGACGTACACATCGGCGTTTTCCTCATCGTATTCCATGAGGAAGCTGTCGTTTTCCCCGACCGCCGTCAGTCCCTCGGCGGGCTTCGTCCCCTGCGAAACCTGTGCGTCACCGGCCGTCTCGCCAGTGTCGGTTATCGTCACCTGATCCGCGACGGTCGGCAGAGCTGCCGCCGTATGCAGAACCATCGCGCCGGCCAGCAGTGCCAGCAGCAGGCAGCGCACCCGGGAGGTTTTGCTCTTTTTCATCGCTGCACCTGCCCCCTTTCCTTAATGAATATACTTGAGGTCGATCTCTTCCCACAGACCGGTGAAGAAGGTGATCAGCTGCGCCGTCAGGCTCACCAGCAGGATGACCACCGCAAGGATGATCACCATGAACGCCAGCGCAATGATCGCCACGAGCACCGTTTTCATAAAGCCGTAGTCATTGAGCTTTTTGAGCGAAAGGAAGAGCAGCAGTACCACCCAGACCACCAACCCGGTGCGCAGGAAGGTATACACGCCCTGCTCCGAGGTGCTCAGGATATGGGAAAGTGCCGCCAGGATCGGTGTGAACACAATAAAAGGGGTAAGGCTGTAGCAGGAGGCGATAAAAATCTCCGGCAGTTTGCTTTCGCCGCTGAGAATCGAGGTGATGCCGAAGGAGGCCACCACCCAGGTGATCAGCGGCACACCGATGATGCCGCATTCCAGCAGGAGATTCGCATCGATCGCTTCCTTTTCCTGCAGCTGGAAGCTGACGATGAACACATACAAATAATTGACGAAAAACGCCAGAAGAAGAAGCACCACAGCCGGGATGAGCGCCCTTTTCCGCTCACGCTCCCGCTTGATGATGTCCAACGAGTCAATGGGGTGGAACAGGGTGGTCAGCGCCAAGGCAAACGGATTCATTTTTTGTTCCCCCCATCCCCATAATAATACTGATTCAAGACCTTGCGGGCGAGCTTCTTGAGGAAGAAGAACAGGAAAATTGCCCCGCCGACAATTACCGCTGCAATGAGCACCACCACAAAGAAATACTCCCGGAGCACCTCGTAACGGTAATCGTCAAACGCCTTGGAGAAGCCTGCCTGATCCTTCGCCAGTTTGAAATAGGCCATCGACTGTTCGAGGTCGCCAAGCTTATACAGCGACAGCGCTAAACCGCGGTTGGCCAGCGGATAGTTCACATCCACCGCCGCAACCGCCTTCCACTGCTCATAGGCCGCGTCATAGTCACCGCCCGCATACAGCGAAACCGCCGCTTCCACCTGCTTGAAGAACTGAGTGGGCGTGAACACATGCACATAGCCGGTGCTCTGGTCGAGCACAAACACCTCGCCCGCGCTGTTCTGCGCAAGGCTCACCGGCAGCACGAACTTGCCCTGCTTATTGCCGGTGCCGCCGAAGGCGGCGAGCATATTGCCCTCCTGATCGTACTGATAGACCTTACCGCTCTTCTGTTCGAGCACGCTGACGATGCCCTCGTCATTGACCGCAATATCCACATAGTTCGGTGCGGTGCTGAAACCGTTCTCATTATAAATGGTTTCGGCAATATAGCCCGTCGGATACAGGTTCTTGCCCGCGGAGTTGATCTTGCGGATCTGGGCGGAATCGGTCGCTGCCACGGCGTAAATCATGCCGTCGTCCGCGATGACGAAATTATTGTAGGGCGGCGGATCCACCGTCGCGATACGGCGCTTCATCTCTTCCGACGCAAACAGGCGGATGAGGGTGCGCATCAGACTGAATCCCACCTCGTTCGCCCCGACATAGCCCTTGAACTCGTTGTACGCATCGACCATCATGAACTGCTGACCCTTGATCATATACAGATAGCCCTGATCGCTCAGGAAAATCTTGCGCACCGCAAAGTCAGCCGATTCGTCGATCATATCGGTTTCCGGCTTGACGAATTCCTCGATATACGCTCCCGCCGCATCGGTATGCACGATCCGCTGGTTGCCGGTGTCGGCAATGAACAGATGGCCGTAATCGTCCACGAATACGCCCTGCGGGTTATTCAGGCGTCCTTCATCGGTGAATTCCGCAACAAACTGATGGTTCGCGTCCAGCTTGACGATGCGGTTATTCCCCGAGTCGGCAATATAGATATTGTCCTGATTATCGACGAAGATGTCCTGCGGCTCTTTGAGGGAGCCTCCCTCTGCGCCGAGGTAGGTCACCACGTCACTGACCTGATAGGCGAGCGGCGTGGCCAGCTTATCGCCCTTGGAATCGATGATGTAGTCGGTGTCGGCCGCCGAAGCAAACATGCCGCAGGTAAGGGCCGCCGCCACACCGGCCGAAAGGAGGCCGCGCAGTATTTTTTTCATATACACAGCCTCCTTACGCTTTGATGCCCGAGTAGCTCATGGTGGACAGCACCTTCGACTGCATGAATGTGTAAATGAGCACCGTCGGCAGGGTCATGACGAAGGTCGAGGCCGCCATCGAGCCGGCAGTCGCCAGCGATGCGGCACCCGGGCCGCCTGCGATCGACTGGATCGCCAGCGGGAGGGTCTTCATCGCGTCGGAGTTGGTGAACACCAGCGGCGAGAAATAGTCATTCCAGTTGCCTACGAACGAGAACACCACCAGCGTCGCCCACGCCGGGCGTACATACGGCATGACAATTTTCCAGAACAGCTGCCACTCGTTCGCACCGTCCAGGCGCGCCGCCTCCAGATAGGCGTCCGGCATCTGTTCGAGGAACTGTTTGACCAGGAACATATTGAACGCCACCGCGATCTTCGGCAGGATCAGCGCCCAGTAAGTATTGATAAGCCCCAGATTTTTGACGATCATGTAGTTTGGGATCTGGGTGACATGCGGGGAAAACATCAGCGCAACCAGAATCAGATTGAAAATCAGGTTTGAGCCGCGCGGGTGATGTTTGACCATGCCGTACGCCGCCATCGCCGAGACGATGACTGTCAGCACCACTGTCACCGCCGAGGTAAACAGCGAGTTGAAGATTGCGCGGCTGAACGGCACCGAGGTGTTGTCCAGCGCGGCGAACAGATCCCCGAAGTTGGACATCGTGGGGTTGCGTACAAAAAAGCGCGGCGGATAGAGAAACAGTTCATCCATCGGCTTGAACGCCGTGGAGATGACGTAAATCAGCGGCAGCGCGGTAAAGCACACAAACAGCCCCAGAAACACATACAGCAGGATCTGCGGAATATTGATGAAAAACAGGTGCTTTCCCCGGAAGCGCACGCTGAAGCCTTTTACAGCAGCCATTGGCGGATTCATCCTTTCCTGAGAGAATTTCCGTTCACCGGCCCCGCCGGGCGGGACCGTGCGTACACCCTTTGAACGGCGTACTAGTCTTTTTCCGAAAACACCCGCATAAAGATGCGGCCGAGCACAAAGGTGATCAGGAACAGGATGATGGCCACCGCCGACGCATAGCCCATTTCAAAACGGATAAAAGCATAGTCATACAGATGCGCAACAATAGTATGAGCCGCATAGTTCGGGCTGGGCAGGCCGGCAACCGACACCGCAATATCAAATACACCGAACGCGCCGACCGCCGCGTTGATCGCGCCGAACAGCAGCTGCGGCTTCATTTGCGGCAGGGTGATGTAAATCAACTCCTGGAACCGGTTGCGGATGCCGTCAATCATACCTGCCTCGTAAATTTCGTGCGGCAGGTTCTGCAGTCCCGCCAGAAAGGTCAGGAAGCCGGTGCCCATACTCATCCAGATCGAAATCAGGATGACCACCGGCAGCACGGTGCTGACGTCCTGGGTCCACTGGATCGGCTCCGAAAGGACGCCGAGGTTAATCAGCGTGTTGTTGATCAGGCCGTAGCGGTCGGAGGAGAAAAAGTACAGCCACACCACGCTCAGCGCCACACCGCTGGTAATCGACGGCGCATAAAACGCCAGCGAAAACAGGTTGCGCGCCTTCAGGTTATTGATCAGCCAGGCCATCACAAACGAGCCGAGGAAGCCGATCGGGCCGGAAATAAACGCAAACACCAGCGTGTTTTTCAGCGCGATGAGAAATTCCGCGTCATCCAGGATCAGCAGCTTATAGTTGGTGATCCCGAGAAAATCGGGGGATTCGATCATGTTGTAGTTGGTAAAGCTCATCCCAAAGGAAATCAGCACCGGCAGGATGATAAACAGCGCGAAAAGGATCAGAAACGGCATCATGAACGCGTAGCCGACCCAGGTTTTGCGTTTGATATGAAAGCCTTTTGCAGCAGCCACCGGACAGACACCCCTTTCTATTTCACGTTATAGCTTTCCTGACGGCGTTTGAGTTCCTTATTGACATCCTTAACCGCCTGCTCGAGCGAGTCGCGGATATCCATCGTGTTGGACACACACACCCGGTTGAACGCATTGAGCAGGTGGCGCGAAGTGAAGTAGCCGCCGAGCACCGCTGGCGTCTGGTCGATCTGCGCCAGGCATTCCCGGATGATTTCCAGATCGTCGATCGGCCAGGCCATCGCCTCATACACCGTCTGGTTGGCGCTGTTCCAACGGGCGGTCTCGCCCAGCTGCGCTTCGATCTCATTGCCGAACTGCGCCTGCACCGTATCGCTCATCCACCACTTCAGGAAGGTCCAGCACGCGTCCTTATCGTCCGTCTGCGACAGGATCATGTTTGCGGTCTGCAGAGCCGCGCCCTGTGAATGGTTGATGCTGCCATCCTCCTGCACATGCCCGGGCATCACCGCGATCGCCCAGCGTCCGTTGATCTCCGGCGCGGCCGCCTTGAGCTGCATGTACATCGAAAAATCCGCCACGCCGATCGGGATCTCGCCGGTGCGGAAGCGGTTGAAGAAGTTTGCCTCCAGCGGCACGCCGTACACCGTGAACAGCTCGCAGATTTCCTTGAACGCCTGATAGGCCTGCGGTGTATCCATTCCAGAGGCGGTCATATCCTCATTATAATACGAGGCCCCGTTCTGGAAGA
This sequence comes from uncultured Oscillospiraceae bacterium, assembly GCA_905198295.1. Taxonomy (GTDB): domain Bacteria; phylum Bacillota; class Clostridia; order Oscillospirales; family Acutalibacteraceae; genus UMGS1591. Next base: position 9,648 of record CAJKBW010000082.1, read on the forward strand.
TAAACGGGTCGAAATCCTTCGGATAGTAAAACTCCATGTTGTTCTGGAACAGCACCGGGATGACGCGGTTGTACAGGTCCTCCCACGTCTGCGGCACAGCCAGGCCGAGATTCGCAAAAATATCGGTACGATAAAACAGCGCTTTAAAGTTGATGGTTTCCGGCAGGCCGTACACGCCTTCCCCATAAGTCACCGGCAGAAACAGCTTTTCGTTGTAGTCCTTCCGGATTTCCTCGAAATCATCAAATTCCCGCAGGTCCACCACCGCGTTGCGGATGGCGAATTCCGCGATCGACTCACCCGGGGTGGCCATTGCGATATCCGGTGCAAGGCCGGACGACACGGCGAGCAGCAGCGCGTTCGCACTGCCGGAGTTGAGCTGGCCGGACGGTACCACATGCAGGTTGATGCCGATGCCGTACTGCGGAGTAAAATCTTCGTCGGCGAGCTGCTTGGTCAGGGTGCCCCAGTCCTTGCCGCGCGCAATCCACACATCGAGCGTTTTGGTGACCTCCATCTCCCCGGAAGTGACGCCGATCTGGTTATAGTCACGGGTAAAACTGTTGAAGAAATTCACGAATCCACCCTGCACCCGGCGCCAGAAACCGGATTTCGGCTCGTTCGGCACCGCTTCGGTCGGCAGCAGCTCGATGTAATCCAGCGTCAGCGCCTGTTCCTTGAGCGAGCTCAGGTTGTCGCCGTACACCGACAGCACATTATTCAGGTCATCGATACGGGTGGGGATATAATACACATCGTCCACCAGCTCCTGCATCTGCTCGCGCAGCTGGTTGAACTGACTGTACAGGCTCGGCTTGGTCCCGCCGGATATCCGGTTGATGGTTTCCATATACGACTGCACGTTGGCAATCAGCTGATGGATGGTGTCGGTCAGCCCGGGAATCCGCTTTTCCAGCTGATAGTCATAGTTGGCGTCCGGCGTCTGCCCGGTGATCATCACAATTTTCAGAATCAGGTCGGACAGCACCTGCGAATCGTCCTCGATTGCATGGAGCATCCCGGTCATCTCGCCCTGCTTGGCGGTCATCGTCAGGGTGTGATCCCCCGCCTCTAAGTACACATAATACGGCTGGCCGTCCTCCGCCGTCAGCGTTTCGGTGCGCCAGTTCTTATTATAGGAAAACCGCAGGTTGCGGAACTCCTCATACGGCACCTCGCCGTCAATCTCCAGCCGCCGGTAGGACGGCAGGCCGTAGCGGAAGTTCTGCCGCATCCGCAGCACCACTTTATACAGGCCGCTTTCCTCCGCGTGGAATTTCCAGGTGATCGATGCGTTGTCGGTCTGCCAGTTGCTGCCGCCGATGGTGTTCATCTTCACCTTGCCCAGCTCCGACGGCCAGCACGACGGGTCGGAATCGCCCAGCTGACGGATCACGCTGTGGCTTTTGGACACGGTATCGCTCTCCGCTTCAATACGGATCGGCGTATTCGCCGTGGTGTAACCCGCCGCCTCGTACTCCGCAAGCACCTCGGCGTAAGATTTGATCTCCTCCGGTACATAAAATTCCAGATACTCGAGCAGCATCGGGTCATCCACCATGCTCAGGCGCAGCGTATGCTCGCCTGCCGGGAGATACCACTCCAGCGGGTCCGGATACATACCCTCGGCATCATAGATGTCCGCCGTGCGCCAGCGGTACACCTGCTCGACATTGGGTTTCACCTCGTCTCCGAAGTTATTCGTCAGCGGCTCGCCCACGTCCTGCCATTCCCGCTGGAACTGCAGGTTTCCCGCTTCCTCAAACGGCGATTCCCCGTCCAGAGTGAGCGCACGCATGATGTCGGTCGTGGTCGTGCCCGCCGGCATATAGCTCGCCCGCAGCGCATACAGTCCCGCTTTCTCCACCGTGAAGGTGAATTCCAGATAGCCGTTCTCCTCTTCCCAGCGCAGGACATTATCCCGTCCTTCCGCGCTCTCCGGTGTGACCGCCTTTTCATAGCCGGTAAGACTGTCGGCATCAATCCGGATGATTCCGCTGCCGGCAGTATACCCTTTTTCGGCGTATTCCCGCTGGATCGCCTCATAGTTCTTCTGGCTGTAATCGCCGGCTTCCACCACCGCGCCCGAGCCGCCCTCCTCCTCGAGGCGCTCATGCAGCGTCTGGCCCACCGCAAGCGACGGCAGCGCCGGGAACGACGCCAGCATCGCGGCGGCGCTGACCAGCGAAAGCAGCGTTTTGGCCGATTTGCGGAATTTCATCGAAAGTCTTCCCCCATATCCTTGTGAATTCGGTCGCCCAGCCCCGGGCAGCGGCGTCCTTGTGCGGTATCGGGCGGCGAAGCCGTGCTCCGCAGGGAAAAAGCGGCCGCATCCCACAGGATGCGGCGATGCAGCCGAAGCCCCGCTCCGACTGTCCATTTTTGCTCAGGCCTTCCGGTCTCGGGCCTTTACTGTCGAAAACGTATCGAAAACAGGGCAGTTTTGTCCAAACGTCCCTATCCATCGAAATAGTAGCACAAAGCGCCATGCGGATAAAGGGCTTTTTGACCACATTGCACAAATGCGCATGATTTTCGCAATTTTGGCTAGATTCTATTCCGGTATTATCCAGTATTGCCTGATTTTCTGCTAGCTAAGGCTTTGGCTGTGTTTGTCAAACGAAAATGTGAGCAAAAGGGCCCCAAAAAAGTGAGCACCTT